>JAACJQ010000085.1 GCA_016879935.1 Archangiaceae bacterium
AGCAGCGCGCGGGCCTCGCGGTACAGCACCTGGCCGTCGTCGGTCGGCGTCTCGAGCGTCTTGCGGCGCGTGATGCTCTGAAAGTCGTCGTACTTCACGGTGAGCTGCACGACGCGGCCCTTGAGGCCCGCCTTGCGCATGCGCCGGCCCACCCGGAGCGCCTGCCCGTGCAGGTGCGGCGCGAGCGCCTCTTCACCGAGCAGGTCCTCGTCGAACGTGTCCTGGGCGCCGATGCTCTTCGCTTCGCGATCGGGCACCACGACGCGCGGGTCGATCGCGTTGGAGAGCTCCCAGAAGTGCTGCGCCGACGAGCCGAGGTTCTTCGTGAGCCACTCGAGATCCTTGTTGGCGACGTCGCCGATCGTCTTGAGCCCCAGGCGGAGCAGCACCTCTTCGGTCTTCGGCCCCACACCCCAGAGGCGCGAGACGGGCAGGGGCGCGAGGAAGGCCTTCGAGGTGCCCGGCTCCACCACCTTCTGGCCCGCCGGCTTGCCCGAGTCGGAGGCGATCTTCGCGACGAACTTCACCTCGGCGATGCCGGCCGACGCGGGCAGGTGCAACTCGTCGGAGATCTCCCGGCGAATGCGCTTCGCGAGCGAGACGGGGTCTCCGAACAGCGCCTGCGAGCCCGTGACGTCGAGGAAGGCCTCGTCGAGCGAGAGCGGCTCGATGAGCGGGGTGTAGCGCTCGAAGATTCGAAACACCGCCTCACTCGCGTCGACGTACGCATCGAAGCGGGGTGGCACGACGATCGCCTTCGGAGCGAGCTTCACCGCGCGGCCCATCGGCATCGCGCTGCGCACGCCGAACGGCCGAACTTCGTACGAGGCCGCGAGCACCACGCCGCGCTGAGGGTGCCCACCGACGATGACGGGCTTGCCCTTGAGCTTCGGATCATCGCGCTGCTCGACCGACGCGTAGAACGCGTCCATGTCGATGTGAATGATGGCGCGCTCCCAGCTCACGAGGGCGTACCTGAACCCGAGGCTCAGGCGATTCGCAAGCTGCTCAGAGCAGCTCGTCGCGAACGCGGGCGAGCTCGGGCGGCAAGGGGCTCTCGACGCGCATCACCCGCTGCGAGACGGGGTGCGTGAACTCGAGTGACGCTGCGTGCAGGAAGAAGCGGCTCAGGCCGGGGTGTTCGCGACCGGCGTAGCGCGTGTCTCCGACAATCGGCGCTCCGATGGCCGACAGATGCGCGCGCACCTGATGCAGCACGCCGGTGAACAGCCGCACCTCGACCAGCGACACCACGCCCTTGCGCCCGAGCACCTTGAACGCCGACTTCGCGGCCCGCGCCTCTTCGCCTTCGAACGCCGGCCGCACGTGATCGCCCGCGTGCACCAGCGGCAGCTCGATCTCGCCTTCGTCGGCGATGGGGCCGCGCACGAGCGCCAGGTAGCGCTTGTCGACGCCGCCCGACTCGCTGAAGGCAGCGCGCATCGTCTTCCACGCCTCGGCCGTCTTCGCGACGAGCAGCACACCCGAGGTCTCGACGTCGAGGCGGTGACACAGGCCAGCTTCGCGCGGGTCGTCGCCGACGCTCGCCAGCGTGGGCCACTTCGAGACCAGCGCGTTGGCGACGGTGCCGGTCTCTCCCCGATCGATGGGCTGCGTCGGCACGCCCGCCGGCTTGTCGATGGCGATGAGCGCGTCGTCTTCGAAGAGCACCGTGAGCGTGAGCGTCGCGTCGGCCACCGCGCCAGCCGGAGCGTCATTCACCTCGACGACCACCGTCTGCCCGGCAGCCAGCGACACGCCCTTCTTCACGCGCCGCCCGTCGACCCGCACCGCGTCGGCCTCGAAGAGCGCCTTCAGCCGGTTGCGCGAGAGCGACAGCTTCTCTCCGATGAACACGTCGATGCGTTGGCCCGCGGCCTCGGAGGGCACCTTCAGCTCATGGCGAGTCGTGTCGGTCACGCGTGAAGCAGGGCCTCATACACTTCTTCGGCCGTCTGGAACCGATCGTCGGGCTCCTTGCGAATCAGCTTCATCGCGACGCGCGCGAGCGTGCGATCGACCCGCGGGTTCATCGTCGTCAGCGACACGGGCTCGGTCTCGAGCACCTTCTGCCAGAGCTCGTACGGCGTCTTCGCCTCGAAGGGCGGCCGGCCCGAGAGCAGCTCGTAGAGAATGACGCCGAGGCCGTAGAGATCGGTGCGCGCGTCGAGCTGCTCACCCAGCACCTGCTCCGGAGCCATGTAGCGGAACGTGCCCACCAGTCGGCCGTCGGCGGTCACGGCGCTGTCGTCGGCGAGGTACTTGGCGAGCCCGAAGTCCATCAGGCGCACGGTGCGATCTTCGTCGACCATCACGTTCGTCGGCTTGAGATCGCGGTGAATGAGCCCGTGCCCGTGAATGTACGCGAGCGCTTCGGTGAGCTGGAGCATCGCGTCTTTGAGGCGGCCCACGCGCTCCTGCCGGTTCAAGGCCACCAGCTCGATCTCGCTCGCGCGGGTGCCGATGGGGCGCTGATCAGCCGGGCCGGGCACGTCGTAGGGCAGGGTGTAGGCGCCTGAGACCGACGAGTTCGTGTCGGGCTCGTCGGCGAGGTTGGCGAACCGGCGCACCGACTCGGGGCCGCTCTCATATTCTTCTTCGTCGTCGCTGGCCGAGCCCGAGAACTCGTCGCTCAGCGGCTCTTCACCGAACGTCGCGAGTGAGAACAGCCCAGAGGGATCTTCGTCTTCTTCGTCGGCCTCTTCGCCTTCGACGCTCGCGTCTTCGTCACGCTCGGTGTTCATCGCCTGGCGGTGCAGGGAGATCGCACGCACGAGGCCCTGATCACTGGCGAGGTCTTCGTCGGACAGGGAGAGGTAGTGGCGCAACGTCAGGCCTTCGACGAGCTCCATGCCGAGGTACGGGTAGCCCTGGAAGACGCCGGTGTCGTAGACGCGCACGACGTTCGGGTGCGACAGGTTCTGCAGCGTCTCGAACTCCCGGGCCAGCCGTCGGGCAGCGCGCGGGTCGAGGGCGGGGCCTCCCGTGAGCAGCTTCAGCGCGGCGTCGTCACCCGTGCGGCGATCGACGGCGCGGTAGACGGTTCCAGCCCCGCCGCTCCCCAGCGTCTCGAGCACACGGTAGGGGCCGATCACCTTGGGGGGCATTCGCGGCGCGGAGCCTAGGGAAGAACCGGGGCCTCGTCTAACTGGTGGATGATCAGCGACCGGTCGGTCAGCTGATCCGACTGCTCGCCTCGATGAGGGCTTCGCGTGACGCGGGTCAGGCTGACACTGCCGCTCAGGAGGCTTTGAGGCGGTCGGCACATCTGCCATACGGTGCGCGCCTCACGAGACGACATGGACGAGATCGCAGAGCTCGAGAGCCAGGTGAAGCAGCGTGACGTGCCGAAGCACGTCGGCATCATCATGGACGGGAACGGCCGCTGGGCCGAGTCGCGTGGGCTCAACCGCCTCGAAGGTCATCGCGAAGGCTCGAACAGCGTTCGTGAAGTCACCCGCTCGGCGCGTCGCATGGGCCTCAAAGCGCTGACGCTCTACGCGTTCTCGTCACAGAACTGGTCGCGCCCGCCCGAAGAGGTCGCTGGGCTGATGGAGCTCCTGCGCGAGTACCTCACCAAAGAGCGCGACGAGATCATGCAGAACGGCATCAGGCTCAACGCGATCGGCGAGCTCGAGAAGCTGCCGAAGTACGTGAAGGAGCCCCTCGATGCCCTGCGCGCCGAGAGCGCCAACAACCAGGGCCTCGTGTTGACGCTCGCGCTCTCGTACGGCGGCCGCGAAGAGCTCGTGCACGGCGTGCAGGCGCTGGCCGAGAAGGTCGCGCGCGGCGAGCTGAAGCCTGCCGACATCACCGAAGAGTCGGTGACGAAAGCCGTGTGGACGCACGATCTGCCCGCGGTCGATCTCGTGATTCGCACGAGCGGCGAGCAGCGCTTGTCGAACTTTCTCCTCTGGCAGACCGCGTACAGCGAGTTCGTCTTCAGCCCGATCGCCTGGCCAGACTTCCGGGCGCGGGAATTCGCCGAGGCGTTGCTGCATTTCCAGACCCGCGAACGGCGCTTCGGACTCACCGGAGCGCAGCTGCGTCGGGCCGGGACGTGATCGCGTGACCGAGAAGAATCGCAACCTGCTGTTGCGGGTGGTGAGCGCAGTGGTGCTCCTGCCCGTCGTGCTCTTTCTGCTCGCGAAGGGCGAGTACTACACGGCGGTGCTGCTCGGCTTCGCGGCCGCGGCGTGCGCGTACGAGTACCTGGCGATCACGCTGAAGGAGCTGTCGCCCATCGCCTGGGGCACGGTCGCGCTGGTGGCGCTGATGCCGGTGGTGGTCGCCTGGCGGCCGAACGACGCGACCGCACTCATCTCGGGAGCGACCGGCCTCGTGCTGTTCTCGGCCTGGGTCTACCACCTGCTCAACGGCCCCTTGCAGGACGGCGTTCAGCGCACCGCGCACCTGCTGACCGCGTTCATCTACGGCCACGGTGGGCTCACGGCGCTGATGGCGATTCGGCAGATGCCCGAAGGCATCTGGTGGGTGGTGGCGGCGCTCGTCATCACGTGGGGCAACGACACCGCGGCGTATTTCTTCGGTCGCTTCCTCGGGAAGCACAAGCTCTACCCCGAGGTGAGCCCCTCGAAGTCGTGGGAGGGTTTCTTCGGCGGCTTCGTCGGCGCCATCGGCTTCATGTTCATCGAACGTCAGTTCTTCGCGACGTTCTTGACCGTGACCGACTGCATCTTCCTCGGCCTGTGCGGCAGCCTGCTCGGGCCCGCCGGCGATCTCTGCGAGTCGATGCTCAAGCGCGCGTACGGCGTGAAGGACTCGGGCAACATCATTCCCGGGCACGGCGGCATGCTCGATCGCGTCGATGCGCTGATCTTCAACGCGCCGATGGTGCTGCTGTACGTGCAGTTCCTTCGCCCGAATCTGTGAGGCCTGTCCCGGCGCTGCGGGGTGGTCTCAACTGGCGCTGGTGAAGAGCCCGAAGATCAACCGTTGGCGCTGGAGTCCAGAGACGTTCGACTGGCTCGTCGACCACGGCGCGTTCGTGAATG
>JAACJQ010000418.1 GCA_016879935.1 Archangiaceae bacterium
GGGCTCCGTCCGGCCGGGCCACCCGCGCCGACGCAGGCCTCGACGGGCATGGCGACGTGTCTTCCCGACGCGGGCGTCGACCCGCACGCCTGCCGCCGCCTCGTGGGCCGGCCGTACTCGGGAGCGAAGTGTTTCGAGGGCTACGTCGGCTGCTACGTCTGGGTTCAAGACGACCGCGTCGTCGGGCGTGCCGAGGTCTGCTGGAACTGAACGCTCACCGACGTAGGCTGGGCTCGGAATGACGACTCCCATCGAAGCGACGGTCACGCAGTGGGCGGCTGGTGATGGTGTCGGCAGGTTGAAGCTCAGCACCGGCGAAGACGTTCGTTTCGGAGCCTCGGCCTGCCCCTTTCCTCCGACGGTCGGGCTCGTCGTGCAGGTGCTCGCACTGGGGCCGCACCCGCTCGGTGGGCGGCGCGCGACGGCCATCGAACTGCCGGCCGGAGCCAACGTCGACGCGCTCTTCGATGCGGCAGGCGCCGCGCCAGGGCTGCTCGCGAACGATTCGTTCATCGAGCTCACCGATGACGTGGGCCTGTTGGGCGTCGTGCTGAAGGAGCCGCTCACCACCCGCGAGCAGCTGCGTCGCTGGCTCGAGCGCTTCGACGCGACCGTCGACTTCTCCGACCCGCGCGCGACGGTGGTGACGCTCGAGGGCACGCCGTATCGGGTGTGGCGCTGCATGGGTGAGCTCGCGGGAGGGCGTGGCGTGATGACCTTCGCCAGACACGAACCCTTCTCGCTCGAGAAGCTGCGTGAACAGGCGCTGGCCAGCGTGTCGCTCGGTCACCGTGCGCGAGTCGAGGCGCTGACGCATCATGAGGCGCTCGCTCGCTACGTCAGTCGGTGTGCGCCGGGCGAGGTGGCGGTCATCGCACACCAGGCCCGTGGGTTCCTCGCCGAACCGGCCGCCTGGGTTGCGCGTCGACGACAGGAGCCGCTCGATGGGTGGGTCTGGCAGACGCGGTCGCGTGGCGGCGACCTGGTGATGAGCGGCTTTCGTGCACTCGAGTTGCCCGACGTGTTCTGGAGCGGCGGCGACTCGCCCGAGCGACTTCACGCCGCAGCTTGTGCGCTCGTGGAACTGGGTCGTCGTCCCAATCCCGGGGAGTCATTGGGCCCACTGACGGTGAACACGAGCGATGATGCCTGGGTCGGTTTTCGAGGTTGACTGCATCGCGCTGCCGCAACCGGTGTCCCAACCGCATGAGGCCTGTCCTTCGACTCTGGCTGTTCGTGTCGCTGTGCAGCGGGTGTCGGTGCGGGCCCGGCGTTCAGGCCGTGACGCCTGCCCGCCTCGTGGTGACGCCCGAGGCCGTCGTTCTGGGGCCCGTGTACGTCGGCCAGGTGGCGGCGGCCGAGGTGAGTGTCGCCAACGAAGGTGGAGCGACCGCTGAGCCCGAGCTCTCGGCGTCAGCACCCTTCGAAGTGAGCGCACGAGGGTTGCAGTTGGTGCGAGGCGAGTCGGCGACCGTCAGCATTCGCTTCACGCCGCTGACGCCGGGTCGCGTGTCAGGCGTTCTTCACGTGGGCCCGGTCGAAGTTCCGCTCGAGGCCTCTGCGCTCGAGGTGCCTGAGTGTCGGGCGACGACGGTGTGCAGTGAAGCCCGCTTCGACCTGACGCGCGCGCTGTGCGTGGAGACGCCGCGGCCCGACGGCACCGCCTGCGAGACGAGCTGCGTGAGGGGCGGCTGCACCGAAGGCACCTGCGTCGGAAGTCTGAAGGGCTGCGATGACGCGAACGCGTGCACCGTCGACGCGTGCGACGAGACCGCAGGCTGCAGCCACACGGAGCGCGTCTGCCCTCGACCGACGACGCCGTGTCAGGTCGCGCGCTGTGATTCTGCGACGGGCTGCGAGACCGAGCCGGCCGTCGACGGCACGCTCTGCGGCCCCGACGACTGCCTCGCCACCCAGGTCGACGTGTGTCTCGCTGGAGCCTGTGTGCAGCGGCCACGCCCTGCCACAGGCCGGTGCGCCAACCGATGGGTGCCCACCAACCTGCCAGCACGGCGCGGCGCGACCGCGGCCTACGACGCTGCCCGTCAGCGCGTCATTCTCTTCGGTGGCTGGGGCACTTCCGACGTGTTCTCCGACACGTGGGAGTGGGACGGCAGCAGCTGGACGCAGCGCACTCCGGCACAGTCGCCACCCGCCCGCGCCTTTCATGCCATGGCGTACGACGCCGCCCGGCAGCGCATCGTCGTGTTTGGCGGCTATGACAAAACCTCGAACCGCAGCGACACCTGGGAGTGGGACGGCATCACCTGGACGCAACGCAGCCCGCTCACCTCACCGCCGGCCCGGAGCGCGCACGCGATGACGTACGACGCGGCCCGGCAGCGCGTCGTTCTGTTTGGCGGGGAAGCGGGCGGAGCGGCGCTCGGCGATACCTGGGAGTGGGACGGCCGAACCTGGACACAACGCAGCCCCGCAACCTCGCCGCCCGCGCGCTTCGCGCACGCGGTTGCCTACGACGAAGTGCGACGACGGGTGGTGCTCTTTGGCGGCACTCCGAGCATCGGCGGCGCCTTCCTGTCCGACACCTGGGAGTGGGACGGCACCACCTGGACGCCGCGCACGCCCACCGTCTTCCCCACGGCCCGCCGTGGGCTGGCGATGGCCTTCGACGGCGCACGTCAGCGCCTGGTGCTGTTCGGTGGAAGAGACGAACTGAACTCTCTTCAAGACCAGTGGGAGTGGGACGGCGCGTCGTGGACGGAGCGGACGCCCTCGACCTTGCCGCCTGCCCGCAACGAGCACGTCATGGCCTACGACTCGGCCCGGCAGAAGCTCGTCGTCGGCGGCCTCTCTGCAGAGACCTGGGAGTGGGACGGAAGGAGCTGGACCAGCGCCAACCGGCCGTCGCCAGCCTTTCGCGTCGACTTCGCGATGGCCAGCGACACGGCACGACAGCGCATCGTGTTGTGGGGCGACACCGGCAACAGCAGCCCGCTGCCGGACTTGTGGGAGTGGGAGGGGAGCACCTGGACGAGGCTCAACCCCGCCACCTCGCCCCCGCCCCGGTCCAGACACGCCCTGGCCTACGACGCTGCCCGAGGGCGCGTCGTTCTGTTTGGTGGGTCCAACGGCTCCGTGCGCTCCGACACGTGGGAGTGGGACGGCCGCTCGTGGACACAGGCCACCCCGGCGACCTCGCCGTCGGCCCGCGAGCGCCACGTCATGGGCTACGACGTCGCGAGCCAACGTGTCGTCCTCTTCGGCGGAGAGGACGGCCTGGGGAGAAGCCTCAACGACACGTGGGCCTGGGACGGCACCAATTGGACGTTGGCGGCTCCCGTCACCACGCCGCCCCTCACCTTCGGTCGGGTCATGGCCACTGACGTCGCGCGCCAGCGTCTGGTTCTCTTTGGCGGGGCCACGAGAGACACCTGGGAGTGGGCCGGCGCCACGTGGGCTCAACCCGCCGCGGTCGGCACTTCACCGCCAGCCCGCACCAGACCGGCGATGGGCTACGACGAGGCCCGCCAACGGGTCGTGCTCTTCGGCGGGCAGGGCAGCACGTTGTTGTCAGACACGTGGGAGTGGGATGGAACCCGCTGGACCGAGCTGCGACCTGTCTTCTCGCCGCCTGCCGACTTCTTCCGTGCGCTGGCGTTCGACTCCGTTCGCCGGCGCATGGTGCTGTTCTCAGGCAGTGACACGTGGGTCTTCCTGCCCTGACGCCTGCCGTTCGAGCAGGCGCGCGCAGCCGAGACCATCGCGTCGGGCGACCTGATGAAGACGAGCAAGGTGTTTCCGCTGTTGAACCCCTGCCGCCGCCTCGTGGGCCGGCCGTACTCGGGAGCGAAGTGTTTCGAGGGTTCCGTCGGCTGCTCCGTCTGGGTTCAAGACGACCGCGTCGTCGGGCGCGCCGAGGTCTGCTGGAACTGAACGCTCACCGAAGCACGGCGACCGGTGGCGGCAGCGGCGCGACCACCTGACCCGTCGTCACCAGGCTCGTCACGTACCTCGCGGCGACGTCAGGCACGTCGCAGTGGCCGACGTCTCGCCCGCGGCGCCCGGTGAAGCGCTCGTCGGGCGCGAGCGAGAAGTCGAAGTCGAAGCACCGCTGCTCGGGGCCACAGCGCAGCCGCAGGCCCAGGTACGGCCCCAGCGGCGCGAACGACGAGCAGTCACTCGATGGCGCGACGGAGTGACGAAACGAGAACGCCTCGTCGACCGCGCGCGCGGCCTTCATGTCGGGCAGTGAGGGCTGAAACGCGTCGAGCACCACCAGGCGCAGCGTGAGGAACGTGTGGTCGATGCGCTTGTCGCTCGAGAGCGCGCGGCTCAGGTCGGCGGCCGTCACGCCTCCCCACGAGAAGCCCACGAGGGTGAGCGTCGTCGCTCCGTCGGCGGAGTCGATGGCGCCGTCGGCGTTCACGTCGAGCGCCTGAAGGGTGGCGTCGCTGATCTTCCTGACGGGCTCGGTGGCGGTGAAGGTCGCGAACGACGACCAGCAGGTGCCGTCGATGCACTCGGGCACGACGGTGGCGAGCGGCCGGAGCGCGTCACACAGCTGCGTGAACCCGTCGTTGGAGCCGCTGTGCTGGTCGACGGCGCCGGTCATGCACACGACGACCTGTCGCGCGGGCACGCCCAGGGTGGTGACGACGTCGTTGGCGTCAGGCGCGGTCGTGGCGGGCTGGGTCGCGGGCTGACACGCCAGCACGAAGCAGAACGCCAACAGGTGTCGCAAGAGACGCATTCATGGCGAGGCGTACCACAGCGCTGATCAGCTGCGTGTGAGCTCCTCGGCCAGGCCGATGAGCAGGCCCTCGGGGCCGCGGAGGTAACAGAGCCGATAGACGTCCTGGTAGTTGACGACCTCGTCGACGACGGTGGCGCCGTGCTTCGTCAGGCGGGCGAGGGTGTCGTCGAGGTCATCGACGGCGAACATCACCCGCAAGTAGCCGAGCGAGTTCACGGGCGCGGTGCGGTGGTCTCCCGCGATGGCCGGAGCGTCGAAGCGCGTGAGCTCGAGGCGGCCGTGCCCATCGGGTGTACGCAGCATGGCGATCTCGACGCGCTGGTCGCGTACGCCCGTCACGCGCCCGGCCCAGTCGCCCTCGATGGGCATGCGGCCCTCGAGCGTCAGGCCCAGCTCGAGGAAGAAGTCGATGGCCGCGTCGAGGTTGGCGACGACGATGCCCATGTTGTCGAGTCGTTTGACCGTCATGGTGCGGCCTTCTGCAGAGCGCTTCACCGCCTGGCAAGGCCCGCCGCGGGCGTCATCGGAGCGCCGCAGAGTCAGCTCGCTTCAGCAGGAGCAGGGTGAAGACCGAGAAGGCGACGAGGAAGCCGAGGAACGAGAGGGCTCCCGCCGCCACGAGCAGGCCAGCGCCCTTCGCGACGGAACACAGCGCGTTCGACAGGCCCTCGAGCTCGGAGCCGCCGCTGCACTGAGTCCACGACCACGAGCCAGACCACCTCGTGAGCGCCGCGAGCAGCCCACGCATGATGACGAACGCGACGAGGCTGCTCAGGCCGCCCGAGAGAAACAGCGACTGCCACGGGAAGCGCGAGTTGCTGGCACGTCGAACGTCGAGCGGTGTGTGACGCGCGCGTGGCGTGAAGTCAGGCGGGAGCGACTGGAGCGCGAACTCGAGCTCTGCTGCTGCGACCGCGAGCTGCCAGTCGACGTCGGCGGGGCTCCTCCAGTCGACGACGCGTCGCGAGCGCGCGCGGGCGGTCTCGAGGGTGATGGCGTCGATGGTTCTGCGTTCGATTCGTTCGAGCAACTCGGCCGCTTCGATGACTTCGGAGCAGGTGCTGGTTCTGGCGATGACCGCCGTGAGTGGCGTTCGCGCCTGGCCTCGAACCGAAGTTCGTGCGGCGAGGTTCCACTCGTGTTCGAGGGCAGCGACGGCGTGGGCGAGGGCCGGTGTCGTCGCGGCGCTCCGGCGAAGGAAGGCGACCGAGTTGGCTGCGCGGAGCCGGGCGTCGTGAGCCGTCGTCGCGACGAGCTGTGCGAAGGCAGGGGAAGTTCTCGCGGGCCATGCGCTGAACTCATTGGCCCGACGGAGAATTCGCGCGCACCCTCTGACGACCTCGTCATGCCCCTCGAAGCGAGGGTCGCTGCTCGGGCTGGACGACGAAGGGACGAACATGCCTTCTCCTGAAGGTGCTTCGTCCAAAGAGACGCGACGGGCGCGCGCTCGTCTCACTCACTGGAACAGTGGTGCGCGTTCTCGCGGCTGATCAATCGTCGGGTGACGACGGTGGGTGCGCCATCTAGTCTCGGCTGATGCGCGCCCTCACGATGGCGGCTGTGCTGATGGCGTTCGTGGCACAGGCCCAGCCGATCTCCGTGGCTGTCCTCGATTGGTCTGGTGGTGGGCTCGAGCCAGCCAGAATGGCGTCGCTGTCTGAGGCGTTCGCGAATCAGCTCTCGAACGCTGGCGCGAGCGTCAACAGCCCCCGAACGATTGCCGCCGTGCTGGGCGCCGAGCGCCAACGGCAGCTGCTCGGGTGCTCCGATGCTTCGTCGAGCTGTCTGGCGGAGATCGCCGGCGCGCTTGGAACCGAGACCATCGCGTTGGGCGACCTGGTGAAGACGAGCAAGGCGTTTCGGTTGTCGTTGAAGCTGATCACCGCGAAAGACGCATCGATTCTCGCGACGTGGGAGGGCGTGGCGTCGAACGACGACGAGCTCTTCAACCTGATTGGCGTTGCCGTCAATCACCTGTACCCGACGGCGGCGGCGAAGCTCGGGCGCGCGGTGCCGAAGGCACGCTCCTGGTGGTTCGTGCTTCCCACGGCGCTCGGCGCAGCTGCTGGAGTTGCGGCGATCTTCACGCAGACCATCGCGGCCCAGCGCTTCGCGAGCATTCCAACGGCGACGACGAGTGAGCCTCGCAGTCTGGCCGAGGTTCGACAGCTCCGCGCAGAAGGCGAGGGCGCGCAGTGGGCGACGCGTGGGTTGTTGCTCGCAGGCGTGGCCGGGCTCGCGACCGGAGCGGTGATGTTCATCACGGGTTTCCTCGGTACGCCGGCCAGTCCAGTCGTGGTGCTCACTCCAACCAGCGGTCTCCTCGGTATCGAGGTGCGCCTGTGAGAGCGCTCGCACTGACCCTCGTGGTCGTGACCGGATGCCTCGACTTCGAGAAGGCCGAGAAGGACTGCATCGAGCTCGGGAAGTGCCTCGACGGCGATGGTGGGGTGTCGGGCGGAGGAGCGAGCGGCGGCTCGTCGGGAGGAATGAGCGGCGGAACGGCAGGAGGAACGAGCGGCGGAACGGCCGGAGGAATGAGCGGCGGAACGGCCGGAGGAACGAGCGGTGGAACGGCCGGAGGAACGGCCGGAGGAACGAGCGGCGGAACGGCCGGAGGAACGAGCGGCGGAACGGCCGGAGGAACGAGCGGCGGAACGGCCGGAGGA
>JAACJQ010000086.1 GCA_016879935.1 Archangiaceae bacterium
CGCGAACTGGTCGAACGGCACCATCTTCGACGAGCTCGCGGGCCTGACGGTGGCGCAGAGCGGCGTGCGCATCGAGATTCCCCGCGAACTCACCGCCCTCGCCGAGGCGCAGCGCTTTCTGGGCAACGACCACTTCGACGAGGTCTACCAGGCCGGCCTCGAGGCGCTGCTCGATGGGCTCGAGACGAAGTTCGCCGCCGAGAAGAAGTCGAAGCCCCGCTGACCGTCAGAACGCGCTCGGGCGCCCGTCAGTGCGGGTGATGCGCTCCTCCTCCTCATCGTCATCGTCCGCTTCGGCCAGGGGCCGGGGTGTGGCCATGCGCTGAGGACCGGAGCGAATCGAACTCCACCACTCACCAAGCCCCCTCGAGGCCACGCGCCCTCGAGGGGGTTTTCCTTTTGCGCGTGACACCACCACCCAGGAGACAGTCATGAAGAAGCAGCACTTCAACGTCGGCACCATCGGTCACGTCGACCACGGCAAGACGACGCTCACCGCCGCCATCACCCACGTCGCCGCTCTGCGCACGGGCGGCCGCGCGATGGACCTGGGCGAGCTCGACAAGGCGCCCGAAGAGAAGGCCCGCGGCATCACCATCACCATCAAGCACGTGCAGTACGAGACGGCGCTGCGCACGTACGCGCACGTCGACTGCCCGGGCCACGCTGACTACGTGAAGAGCATGATCGCCGGCGCCGCGCAGATGGACGCCGCGGTGCTGCTCGTCGATGGCTCGTCCGGCCCGATGCCGCAGACGCGTGAGCACGTGCTGCTCGCCCGCCAGGTCGGTGTCGGTCAGCTCGTCGTCTTCATCAACAAGGTCGACCTCGCCGACGCCGAGCTGCTCGAGCTGGTCGAGCTCGAGACGCGTGAGCTGCTCGTGCAGCACGGCTACGAGAACGCACCCGTGGTGCGTGGCGCCGCGCTGTGTGCGCTCGAGGCAGCGAAGGCGGGCAAGGTCGGCGTCGCCGAGACGGCGTGCATCGAGCAGCTGCTCGACGTGCTCGACGGTTTCCCGGCGCCTGCGCGTGACGTCGAGGGTGCGTTCCTGCTGCCGGTGGAGGACGTCTTCACCATCGGCGGCCGCGGCACGGTCGTGACGGGCCGGGTCGCGCGAGGCCGCGTGCGCATCGGTGAGAACGTCGAGCTGCTCGGCGCCGCCGTGCCCAACGCGGTGGTGACGGGCATCGAGACGTTCCACCAGCTGCGTGACGTGGCCGAGGCGGGTGACAACGTGGGCCTGCTGCTCCGCGGTGTCGACCGTGACGCCATCGCGCGTGGTGCGCTCGTCGTGTTGCCGGGCAGCGTGAAGGCCCACCACGAAGGTGAGGCCGAGCTCTTCGTGTTGACCGCGAAGGAGGGTGGCCGTCACACGCCCTTCGGCACTGGCTACATGCCGCAGTTCTACTTCGGCGCCACCAACGTCACCGGCACCCTCATCGTGGGTGACGAGGGCGTGGTGAAGCCGGGTGACCGCGCGAAGGTGACGTTCAGTCTCAAGCGCGCGGTGGGCATCGAGCCCGGCATGCGGTTCGCCCTGCGTGAGGGTGGCCGCACGGTGGGCGCGGGCCTCGTCACCGCGGTCAGGTAGGGGAATGAACGCGGGCGCCGCCGGGTGGAGCGACTGGCGGCGCTCGTGATGCCGAGGAGAGACCACCGCCGTGAGCGAAGGTCCTTCATGGGGTCGAGCGCATCAACCGGTTCCGGTGACTTGCAGCTCACCCGACTGACAGCGCTGCGGCGCGCAGCTCGAGGCGCTCCTTCTGTCGAACGTTCTGCGCCAACGCGGCCGCGCGAAGGAACTCCACACGGGCTTCAGGCTTTCTGCCCAGCCGCTCCAGCACGTCGGCCCGGGCGCTCGGGAGCAGGTGATAGTTCGCCAGCTCCGGCTTCATCTGAAGCGCGTCGAGCAGCTCGAGCGCCGCCTCCGGCCCCTGTGCGCGCGCGACGGCCACCGCTCGATTGAGCTCGATGACGACCGACGGCACCAGCTCCAGCAGCGCCGTGTACAGCTCGACGATGCGAACCCAGTCGGTCGCGTCGATGGTCACCGCGCGCGCATGGCACGCCGCGAGCTCTGCCTGGAGCACGTACGGGCCCGGTGCTTCGCCCGAGGCCGCCGCGAGCGAGAGCGCCTCGAGCCCAGCCGAGATGGCCGCGCGATTCCACCGCGAGCGGTCCTGGTCGGCGAGCAGCACGGGCTCGCCGTTCGAGTCGGTGCGCGTCTCGGCCCGTGAGGCCTGCAGGTGCATGAGCGCGACGAGGCCGTGAACCTCTGGCTCCTGCGGCGCGAGCGAGGCGAGCAGGCCACCCAACCTCACCGCTTCGTCCATCAACGCGGGCCGCATGAGGTCTTCGCCAGCCGTCGCGGAGTAGCCCTCGTTGAAGATGAGGTACACGACCTCGAGCACCGACGAGAGCCGCGGCCCGAGCTCGGCGCCGCGAGGCACCTCGAACGGCACGCGCGCCTCGCCGAGCGTCTTCTTCGCCCTCACGATTCGCTGCGCGATGGTGGGCTCGAGCGTGAGGAACGCGCGGGCAATCTCCGCCGTCGACAGGCCACCGACGAGGCGCAGCGTGAGCGTGACGCGCGCCTCCTTCGACAGCAGGGGATGACAGGCGGCGAAGAGCAGGCGCAACACGTCGTCGGCGACGTCGGAGTCCATACGCGCCTCGAGCGCCGCCTCCAGCTCGGCCAGCGGCACCTGCGTGTCGAGTTCGTGAACGAGCGTCGCGCCGGTCGTCTCCGAGCGCCGGGCCCGCTGAAGGGCGTTGAGCGCCCGGTGTGTCGCCGTCGTCATCAACCACGCGCCGGGGTTCTCGGGCAGGCCGGTGCGCGGCCACTGCTCGAGCGCCACCACCAACGCGTCCTGGGCGAACTCTTCAGCCAGCGAGACGTCGCGCACCAGGCGCGTGAGGCCACCGATGATGCGCGCGGCCTCGGCTCTCCAGACACGGGCGATGGTGTCTTCGATGCGCACCGCGCCCACCATACCGGGCACGGCTGCGCTCCACCTCATCTGCAGCAGCGTGTTCAGCGGCCGGGCGGCGGGCCGGGGTCGAACACCTGGAGAATCTCGCCCACGCCGTCACCGGCGATCTGCATGAACTCGCTCGCCAGCGCGATGGCTTCTTCTTTCGACTTCACCTCGACGAGCGCGAAGCCGTCGATGAGCTCCTTCGTCTCGGCGAAGGGCCCATCGGTGACGCTGATCTTCCCCTTCTCGCAGCTGATCTGAATGCCGCGTGTCGGGCGCACGAGCCCGCCCGTGAGCTTCACGGTGCCCGAGGCGAGCATCTTCTGGGTGTACGCGCCGAGGGCGGCGAGCTGCTGCGGCGTGGGCGGCGCGGCGTTGGGTTGCTGTTGGTACGTGAGCAGGAACTTCATCGTGTCTCCTTCGGGTCGGCGAGCAGGTGGCGAACGCGTCTATCGCGCAGGAACAAGCCAGCCCACACCATCGCGCCGACGATGATGGGGAAGACGGTGTGGAAGAGCGGGTCTCCCACGCGAACGTGAGTGAAGACCGCGCCCCCGAGGAAGCCAGTGAGCAGGACCGCGCCGAGCGGAGCCGTTCTCGGAATGAGCGTGAGGCCCAGACAAGCAGCGAGCACGAGGCCGATGGGCCGCGAGAGGGTGTCGGGAATGCCCAGCGGCGCCGAAGCCTTGGCGACCTCGGGGTGCTCGATGAGCTTGGCGACGGCATCGAAGGTGAGGAACGCCGTCGAGAGAGTGGTGAACAGCCACCCCGCCCAGCGCGTGAGTCGCGTGGTGGGCGCAGCGGAAGGAATGGGCAACGTCGTCGATTCCAGGGTCGGCTCCAGTGAAGTGGCGGCCTCGAGTGGCCGTCAGCGACACGACAAACGAGCCGGCTTCACCTCGACATCGTCTGGTCGAATTCTCTCGGCAGCGTCCAACCCGTCGAATCCGCTCGGCTTTGGCCCGCGTCACTCCCAGACGCAGGCCCTGGGTTTGCCGCCGAAGAGCAGCTTGCTGTTCGAGAGAATGCGCTGAAACACGGCCTGGTCGGCCTCGCCGATGCTCAGCGAGTCGTTGCCAGCTTGAACGGAGCCGCCGATGACGACGTCGTCCTGCCTGCAGAACGCGTACGAGGTCACGCGGTTCGAGCAGCCGCCGCTGAAGAAGTAGAACTGCTTCGGGTCGGTCTTCTGCAGCACG
>JAACJQ010000087.1 GCA_016879935.1 Archangiaceae bacterium
GAGCAGCATCTGCTCGACCTCGACGTCCGACAGCCCGTGCGCGGGCTTCACCGTGATGGCCTGCTCGACGCCGGTGGTCTGCTCTTTCGCCTTCACCGAGAGAATGCCGTCGGCGTCGATCGAGAACGTGACCTGCACGCGGCCCATGCCGGCCGGCATCGGAGGAATGCCCGATAGCCGGAACCGCGCGAGCGATCGCGAGTCCTGAACCAGCTCACGCTCGCCCTGCACCACGTGCATGTCCATGCCGGTCTGACCGTCCTGGAAGGTGGTGAAGACCTGCGCCTGCGCGATGGGAATGGCGCTGTTGCGGGGAATGATCTTCTCGACGATGCCGCCCATCGTCTCGAGCCCGAGCGAGAGGGGAATGACGTCGAGCAGCAGCACCTCGTCCTGGCGCTCGGCGTTGGTGAGCAGATCGGCCTGAATCGCCGCGCCGAGCGCCACCACCTGATCGGGGTCGATGTCGGCGAGTGGTGGTTTGCCGAAGATCGACTCCACGAAGGTACGCACGGCGGGAACACGCGTCGAACCACCGACCAGCACCACGCCCTTGATGTCGGCCGCGGTGAAGCCAGCGTCTTTGAGCGCACGACGAACGGCCACGCCCGTCTTCTGCAGCAGCGGCTGAATCCACGTGTCGAACTCGGTGCGCGTGAACGCCAACGACTTGCCGTCGAGCTCGAGGGAGGTCTGCGTGACGTCGGTGAGGCGCTCCTTCGCGGCGCGCGCGAGCTGGAGCAGCCGGGCGATCTGCGAAGGGGAGGGCTCCGAGATGCCGAACGCCTCGAGCGCCTTCTGCACGATCGCCCGATCGAAGTCGTCGCCACCGAGCGCCGAATCACCACCGACCGACTTCACCTGGAAGACGCCGTCGACCAGCTCGAGAATCGAGATGTCGAAGGTGCCACCGCCGAGATCGTAGACGGCGAAGGTGCCCTGCGCGTTCTTGTCCAGCCCGTACGCCAGCGCCGCCGCGGTGGGCTCGTTCAAGAGCCGGAGCACCTCGAGACCCGCCAGCCGGCCTGCGTCTTTGGTGGCCTGTCGTTGAGCGTCATCGAAATACGCGGGCACGGTGATGACCGCCTGCTCGACCTTGCTCGCGAAGGCAGACTCCGCGCGCCGCTTCAACGTGCGCAGAATCTCGCCGCTCACCTCGATCGGCGTGACCGGCTGCCCGCCCGCCACCTGGAACCGAACGACCCCCGCGCCTTCGACGAACTTGTACGCACCGAGCTTCTTCGTCTCGAGATCACCGAGCGACTTGCCCATGAAGCGCTTCACCGACTTGATGGTGTCGGTCGGGAACTCGGGCAGCACGTCGACCGCACGTTTGCCGACGATGACGCCGCCGTTCCGGGCGTAGTGCACCACCGAGGGCAGCAACATCGAGTCGCCTTCGTCGGCCGGCACACAGCGCGGCTTGCCCTGAACGACCGAGGCGACGAGCGAGTTGGTGGTGCCGAGATCGATGCCGACGACCTGACCCTTCGGCTTGAGCGGATCGTGGATCTGCAGGAACCCCTTCACGACAACGCCTCCTCTTCGAGCGCCTCGACCTCTTCGACGAACCGGGTGAAGTACTTCACCCGCCCGAGCTGGTGCGCGGCTTCGTTCACGTCGTCACGCCCGAGCGCCGCCTTCGCCTGCTCGAGCGCCGACGATCGTTCCTTCTCGATTCCATCGGCCATCGCGCGCGCCTTCTCGACGTCGCGCTTCGCCTTGAGCGCTTCGAGCTGTTCGCGGCGCTCCATCACCTCTTCGAGGAACTCGAGCGGCATCTTCGCCTTCGCGGCCGCAGCGTCGTTCTCGAGGTCGATGCCCTTCAGCTTCAGCACGTAGAACGCCCGGCGAACGGGGTCTTTGAGCACCTTGAAGGCGTCGTTGAGCGCGGTGGTCTTCTCGAGCGCGGCGAGGCGGGTTCTGGCGTCGGCCTGCGCGAAGCGATCAGGGTGGAACTCGAGCGACAGATCCCGAAGCTTCTGCTCCAGCGCTTTGACGTCCAGGTCGAGCGCTGGTGCGAGCCCGAAGATCTCGAAGTGCGTCATGACGTTCAGACCGAGAAGCTGTCGCCGCAGCCGCAGGCGGCCTTCTCGTTCGGGTTCCGCAGCTTGAAGCCCGACGCCATGAGCGTCTCTTCGAACACGAGCTCGGTGCCCATGAGGTACAGGTAGCTCTTCGGGTCGATGAAGACGCGCACGCCTTCACGCTCGAACAGCTTGTCGCGCTGCTTGGGCTCTTCGGCCCACTCCATGTGGTACGCGAGACCCGAACAGCCGCCGCCCTTCACCGCGATGCGCAGGCCGGCGTTCGGCGTGTTGCGCTCGGTGAGCAGCTTCTTCAGGCGCTCCATGGCGCTGTCGGTGATGCCGATGCCCTTGCCGGTCGGCTTGCCGGTGGGCAGCGCGTTCGGGTTGGGAGCGACGAAGGTAGAAGCCTCGGCCTCGGCGGTCATGGGAGCCCCGAACGGTTACGGCTGCGTGGAGGTCGACGGAGAGACCGCAGGAGTCGTGGCGGCGCCCTGACGCTTCGCGCGCTTCTCCTGGAAGTCCTTGATGGCGGCCTTGATCGCGTCTTCGGCGAGCACCGAGCAGTGGATCTTCACGGGCGGGAGCGAGAGCTCCTTCGCGATCTCCTTGTTGGTGATCTGCACCGCGTCGTCGACCGACTTGCCCTTCACCCACTCGGTCACGAGCGAGCTCGAGGCGATGGCCGAGCCGCAGCCGAACGTCTTGAACTTCGCGTCCTGAATCATGCCGTCGTCCGAGATCTTCAGCTGCAGGCGCATCACGTCGCCGCAGGCCGGAGCGCCGACGAGGCCGGTGCCGACGTTCGGATCTTCTTTGTCCATCGACCCGACGTTCCGGGGGTTCTCGTAGTGCTCGATGACCTTCTCGCTGTACGCCATGGTGATCTCCTCGGTCAGATTCTGGAAAACGAAGTCAGTGTGCAGTCCAGGCGATCGACTTGAGATCGATGCCTTCCTTGGCCATCTCGTAGAGCGGCGACATGTCGCGCAGCTTCTTCACGGCACGGGTGACGAGATCGATCACGAAGTCGACCTCTTCGACGGTCGAGAAGCGGCCGAGGCCGAAGCGAATCGACGAGTGCGCCATGTCTTCTTCGACGCCGAGCGCGCGCAGCACGTAGCTGGGCTCGAGTGACGCCGAGGTGCAGGCCGAGCCCGAGCTCACCGCGACGTCTTTGATGCTCATCATCATCGCTTCGCCTTCGACGTAGGCGAACGAGACGTTCAGGTTGCCGGGCAGGCGGTGCTCGGCAGAGCCGTTCACGGTGAGCAGGTCGAGGTTCTTCTGCAGGCCCGCCCAGAGACGATCACGCAGCGCCGAGATTCGAGCACTCTCTTCGGCCATCTCGTTCTTCGCGATCTCGGCGGCGGCGCCGAAGCCGACGATGCCCGAGACGTTCAGCGTGCCCGAACGCATGCCGCGCTCATGGCCACCACCATCGATCGACGGCGCGATACGCACGCGCGGCTTGCGGCGAACGTAGAGGGCGCCGACCCCCTTGGGGCCGTACATCTTGTGCGCGGTGATCGAGACGAGGTCAGCCTTCACCGCCTCGACGTCGAAGGGGATCTTGCCGATGCCCTGAACGGCGTCGGTGTGGAAGAGCACGCCGCGCTCGCGGCAGATCTTCCCGATCTCGGCGACCGGCTGCACGACGCCGATCTCGTTGTTCGCGAACATGACGCTCACGAGAATCGTCTTGTCGGTGATCGCCGCGCGGAGCTGATCGAGATCGATGAGCCCGTCCTTCTTCGGCGACAGGTACGTCACCCGCGCGCCGACGCGAACCTTGTCGATCCACCGCTTGAGCACGGGGTCTTTGTCGAGCTCGTACTTGATCTCGAGCGTCGCGAGCTCTTCGGTCGTGACGTCGCGATCGGTCAGCTCCATCAGTCGCTGAATCTTCAGCTCGTCGATGCGATCGAGGCGCTGGCGCTCGAGGCGCTTGCAGGTGTCGAGCACCGCCTTGTGCTCGGTCGACACGGTGATGATGTGGTCGCCCTTGTCCTTGTAGAACTCGACCACGCCCTTGATCGCGAGGTTGTTCGACTCGGTCGCGCCCGAGGTGAACACGAGCTCTTTGTCAGACGCTCCGATGAGGGCGGCGATCTGCTTTCGGGCCTTCTCGACCGCCGCTTCTGCCTTCCAACCGAACGCGTGATTGCGCGACGCCGCGTTGCCGAAGTCCTCGACGAAGTAGGGCTTCATCGCCTCGAGCACGCGCGGATCCATCGGCGTGGTCGAGTGGTAGTCCATGAAGATCGGGAGCTTCATTCGCGTGTCGCTTTCAATGTGGACTGTTCAGGTCCTGAATTGACTCAGGTCTAACTTTCGTGAAGTGGACTCGTCAAGTCCACTTTGGCCGGAACGCCCGAAATGGCAGGAAACTCGACCTCTTGCAGACCAGCGTCGGGCCGGTCTGGAGCAGCGGTTGGTCCGAACCGGCCCATCATTCTCATGGGTTCGAGGGGTTGGATCGCGGCATGCGCGTCGCTCGGGTGCGCCTTGCCGTTCACCTCACGGAGCCTCCATGAGCCGCCCTCCCAGCAAAGACATCGTCGCGCTGTCTGCCGAGCCCGAGCCCACCCGGTACGCCCAGGGGTGGCGTCGCGGAAAGCCCGAAGAAGACCCCGACAAGGTGAAGCGGTGGGGCGTCATCTCGGCCAAGCCCAGCGAGTTCCTCATTCGGATGCGTGGCGGCGAGGTGATCTCGAGTGGGCAGGGCGCGACCGTCTTCAAGTGGCCGTGGGACTCGGTCGCGATCGTACCGACGACGGTGCAACGCCTGCAGTTCACCGCCGATCAGATCACGCAGGAGAAGGTCGGCGTGAAGGTGACGGGCATCGTCGTCTACCGAATCGCCGAGCCACTCATCGCGTTTCGCATGTTGAACTTCAGCTTCCCCGAGCGCGCGCAGGAGAAGCTCGCCACGATGATGGAGGAGATGTGCATTGGCGCGACCCGCCGGCTCGTCGCCAACCTCACCGTGGAAGAGTGTCTGACGCGCCGCAAGGACGCGCTGGCGTCTGAGTTGGTGCGCGAGGTGGCTCCGGTCGTCTCGGGCAGTGGCCGTGTCGAAGACTCGACGAGCTCGGGCTGGGGGTTGCTCGTCGACACCATCGAGATTCAAGACGTGCGCGTCACCTCGGCGCAGGTGTTCGCCAACATGCAGGCGCGCTTCCGCCAGGAGCAGGAGCGGGTCGCGCGTGAGGCCGAGCTGGTGACGGAGCAGGACGTCGAGCTGGCGCGCGTCTCGACGCAGACCGAGGTACGGCGCAAGAAGCAGCTCGCCGAAGAGAACGCGAAGCTCGAGAAGATCGCCGGTGACGCAAAGGTCGAGGAGCAGCGTGTCGCGCAGGAGCGCCACACGCGCGCCAACCAGGTCGCCGCCGAGCGGGAGTTTCAGCTCGCGAAGATTCAGGCCGAGCAGGAGGTTCGGCAGCGAAAGCAGCTCGCCGACGAAGCCGCCGCCATCGAGCTGCAGCAGGCGCAGGCGCGCATCGCCGAGGCGAAACAGGCCAACGAAGCGCGGCTCCAGCAGGAGCGGCTGCGCAACGAGGTCGAGGTGGCCAGGCTCGAGGCCGAAGCGGAGCAGGCGAGACACGCCTCGCGCGTCGCCGAAGAGCTGCAGCAGGCCGAGGTGATGCGCACGCGCGCTGATGTCGCCGAAGCGAAACGGCAGCTCGCCGAGATCGAAGCGAAGACCGTCGAGCTCGAAGTGCACAAACAGGCGCTGCTCACGAAGCTCGAGCTCGATCGCGCTTCTCGCATCAAGGACATCGAGAACACGCTCTCGCCCGAGGCGATTCAGCTGGCCGTCGCACACCGCCTGCCCGAACTCGCCATGGCGTTCCAACAGAAGATGGGTGAGGTGCATGTGACAGCCGTCGATGGCGCAAACCCGTTCGGCTACATCGCCGCGGCCGTCGAGGGCGTGATGGGCCTCGCACGCAGCGCCGGCCTCGAGCTGCCGAAGAAACCTGAAGGCAGCTGAGAGATTCTTTGCACCCGCTGGCGGCTCATGGGTCTGAACCGACATGGGCTCAGACCTCTATCGCGTCAAAGTCGCTGCAAAGCAGGACCGCACCGTCACCCTTCGAGTCGAGGTCGTGCATCCCGACTCGAACTACATCTCCGACAACGAGAGCTTCGCGCTCATGCTCCTGCTCGAGGGCACGTCGGGAACGCAGGGGGCTCCGCTCGCCCAGGAGATGAGCTTTCAAGACTCTCTCGATCGCGGCTGGCTCGAGCTCTACACGCGCGGCTTCATCGAGAAGGTCGCGAAGCAGGTCGAATCGGGCAACCCCGATGGCCAGACGAAGGAAGAGTGGTTGAAGGCGTCGGTCTCCATCACCGTGACCGATGCCGCGTGGATCTCGCACCTCGTGGTCGGCGCCGAGTTCGACAGCCGAGCCTTCGACGTCGCGTACGACTTTCGTGAGTGCGCCCCCATTCGTCCCGGCCAGGTCGACCCCAACGCGCCCGTGCCCGAGGCGTTCGTCTCGGCGCCTGGTGCACTCTGGGAGAACAGCGGCCTGCCGCCCGTCGTGCGGCTCGCGGCGTACAGCGCCAGCGCCTACCGAAGCCCGAAGCTGCGCAAAGGCACGTTCCAGGCTGCTGATCTGAAGGAACTCGACGGGCAGGTGGTCGTCTACCAGGGGCCCTACGACGACTCGCTGCAGGTCGGGCACCTGAGCATTCAGGGCGACTCGGTGAAGTTCTTCAGCGCGAGTGAGGGTGGCTCCGGCAGCTCGTCGAGCTCGTCGTTCGAGGGCAGCGTCGGCCTCGCCGAGCTCATTCCCGGCAAGCGCCTGGGCTCCAAGCTCAAGGTGTCGTCGCTGCTGCGCAACCTCAAGCCCGAGCTTCGGTCGGCACAGGTCGAAGGCGATTCCGCGACGTTCCGCATCGGGCTGCCTCCCGGCAACGAGAGCTTCGGCTCACTCACCCCCGAGCAGACTCGCACGCTGGGGTTTCACCTGCTCATCGCCCCGCTGCAGCCCAGGGAGTACGGCGCACAGAAGCTGTTCACTCCGTCGCCCCTCACGTGGACGCTCGAGCGTGAAGTGCTCAAGCGGTTCCCCGCCGAGAACCGGCAGATCAGCCAGTACATCAACGGCCAGATGGTGCCGGCGGGCGACACGATGCCCGACGAGTCGAGCCTGGCCGAGCGCATGACGGCCGGCATCGTGGCCAAGGCCGAGATCGTCTCGGGCGCTGCGCTGGCGGCTGGAGATCTCGACGCGCTCGATGAAGCGGGCCAGCGGAAGGCGCTGAGCGCTGCGTGGCCCGAGCTCGTCGTGAAGGTCACTCCGCTTCACCCGGCGTACCTCGAACACCTGAAGAACCCGTTCCCGCCGTCGCCGCTGCCGCAGTGGTTCAACGACCCCGCAGCGTGGGAGGGCGAAGTGCCCGCACCTGCCACGGGCCCGACGGGTTTTGGAAAGACCACGCCTCCGCCTCCTGCGGCGCAGAGTTCCGCTCCCGCGTCCGCGCCCACGAGTTCGGGAGGTGGCAACTCGAACAAGGTGCTCAAGATCGTCGGCATCGGCTGCGGCGTGATCGTCGCGTTGACGCTGCTGTGCCTGGTGCTCGGAGCGCTCGCGGGCGGCAAGTGATGGACAAGCACCTGATGGCGCAGTTGACGGGCGCCCCGATCACCCCCGAGGCCTGGAAAGAGCAGCTCGATCGCCACGCGCGCTTCGTCAAAGAGTCACGGCCGAGCGCGGGCAGTCGCTGGCAGGTGCTCGACGTTTCAGGAATGCCGCTCGCCATCTGGCAGGGCTACTCGACCGACGATCAACTCAACCTCAAGTTCGGAAACCTGACGGGCCTCTCGCTCGACGATGCGTGCCTGATCGCCGCGGCGATGCCCGGAGTGCTGGCCGAGAACGTCAGCTTTCGCCGCGCGAAGCTGCGGTTGTCTCTCTTCACCGATGCCCGGCTCGACGGCGCCAACTTCGAACAGGCCGAGCTCGATCTCGCCGACTTCTCACGCGCCTCGCTCCGAAACGCGAACTTTCGCGGCGTGACGGGCACCGAGACCGACTTCGAGAACTGCGACCTGACGGGGGCTGACTTCACCGACTCCGACCTGCTCAGGCCGAAGCTCGCGGGCGCGAAGCTCGATGGGGTGAAAGGGCTGAAAACAAACTGACGGCCGAATCTCCCTGAAACCCCCGTGCCTCTGATTACATAGGGGCACCGTATGGGACGATCACGCGTACTCGGTCTGGCGATTCTGGCGGCGGTGCGCCTCGCCGTCGTTCCATCTCTCCTGCCGACCGGGCCGTCGACCTCGCTCGACGCTTCTGGACTGCTCGACTCAGGCCAGTGGCTCTTCGCGGCTGGCACGATCTTCCTCGGCGGGTTGCTCACCGCGCTCACGCCCTGCGTGTACCCGCTCATTCCGATCACGGTCGGTGTCTTCGGGGCGCGTCAGGCCGACAGTCGCGGCCGCGCGTTCGTGCTCACCACCGCCTACGTCTTCGGCATGGGCGCGGTGTTCAGCATTCTCGGCGTCGTCGCGGCCCTCTCGGGCAAGGCGTTCGGCTCGGCGCTCGGGAATCCGTGGGTCGTCGCCGGGCTCGCGGTGTTCATGATGGTGCTGGCGTCGTCGATGTTCGGCGCCTTCGAGCTGGCGCTCCCGTCGGGGCTTGCGCTCAAGCTGAACAACGTCGGCGGTGGTGGGCTCATCGGCGCGCTGCTCATGGGCTCGGTCGCGGGGTTCCTCGCCGCCCCGTGCACGGGCCCCGTCCTGACAGGCGTGCTGGCGTGGGTCTCCAAGACGCAGGATCCCGTGCTCGGCGCAGGGCTGCTCTTCATCTACGCGCTGGGCATCGGCGTGCCGTTTTTCCTCATCGGTGTGTTCACGGTGCGGTTGCCCAAGGGCGGCGTGTGGATGGAGTGGGTGAAGAGCGTCTTTGGTGTCGCGTTGCTCGCGCTCGCGGCCTCGTACCTGCGCGATGCGTTCCCCGCGGTTCGCACCGCCCTCGAAGGGGTCGGCATCGCGCTGGGCAAGCCGGTGGGCATCGCCATCGCGGGCGTGCTCGCGTTCGGCGGCGTCATGTTCGGAGCGATTCACCTGAGCTTCAAAGAGAAGGGCGAGTGGGCGCTGAAGGGCCTCGGTGTCACGGCGCTCGTGATCGCGTTCCTGGTTCGCGTCTCGGCAGGCGCAGCGCCCGAGCCGACCAGGGCCGACCCTCAGGTGGCCGATCGCCGCGTCGAGCTCGAGAAGGTGATCGCGAACCTCGACGCGAAGCTCGGCACCGAGACCGATCAAGACAAGAAGAACGCCATCGCGGCGCAGCTCGCCGAGGCCCGTGAGGCGCTCTCGAAGCTGACCGAGCCGCGCGCGGACTTCACGTGGGCGCTCGTCTTCCAGGCCGACAAGGCGAACTCCGCAGAGCCGTTCGAGGCCGCGCTCGCCAAGGCGAAGGCCGACTGCAAGCCGGTGATGATCGACTTCTTCGCCGACTGGTGCGCGGCCTGTAAGGAACTCGACTCGCACACGTATGTCGCCAAAGAGGTCGTGACCGAGTCGAACCGCTTCGTCACCATCAAGGTCGACGGCACGAACGATCACGAGGTCACCGACAAGCTCTACGAGAAGTTCGGCGTGAAGGGCCTGCCCACGGTCGCGTTCGTCAGCCCGACGGGTGAAGTGCTCGAGAAGCCGCGCGTGACGGGTTTTCTGAAGCCCGAGCTGTTCCTCACCGAGATGCAGAAGGTGGCGATCGCGACATGCGCAGCCTCGCCCTGATGCTGATGCTCGGAGCATCGACTCCGAAAGAAGAAGTGCTGGCGGTCGTGCAGCAGCAGGTTGCGGCCTGGAACAAAGGCGATCTCGAGGCGTTCTGTGCCGTCTACGCCGAAGACGCCGTCTTCGTGAGCCCGCCGCGCGCAGCAAACCCCGATGCAGGCGTCGCCGCCTCCGATGGGGTCACCCGAGGCCGATCAGAGGTGCTCGCCCGCTACAAGAAGCGCTACCCCGATGGCAAAGCGATGGGGCAGCTCGCGATCGATCCGCACGACGTGCGTGAGACGAAAGACGCTGTGTCCATCTCCGCCAGGTGGACGCTGAGCTACCCCGACAAGGCGCCACTCACGGGCAACACGGTGATCGTGCTGGTCCGCTCGAAGGCGGGCTGGAAGATCGTTCACGACGCGTCGATGTGAGTCGATCGAGTCGAAGCACCCCACCTCAGGGCACGTGAACGGCGGCCGCGGCTGAGGCATATGAAGGCCTGATGCGACTCTCACTCGCGGTGGTGCTGTTGGTAGTCGGTTGCCGGTGTGCCCCCAGGCCGAGCCAGGTCTTCGTTGCGGTGAACAGCTCCGACGCTGCGGTCGCAGATGGCTCGGTGCCTGACGCCTCGACCCCGAACGATGCTGGCATCGCCTGCGCGCCGACGTGCGCCACCTTCGGCAACCCGCGCGTGCTCGGCCAGGTGCTCGATCCGTTGAACGAGCTCTCGGGTCTCGTCGCCAGCCGCAGCCAACCCGGCGTGCTCTACGCGCACAACGACTCGGGAGACTCCGCTCGTTTCTTCGCCATCTCCGCCAGCAACGGCAGCGTGCTGCAGGAGTTCCTGGTGCAGAACGCCAGCAACCGCGACTGGGAGGACATCGGGCTTGGCCCGTGCAGCTCGGGCACCTGCGTGTTCCTGGGCGACATCGGAGACAACTCCCGCGTGCGCAGCGACTACGCGGTGTTCGTCGTGCCAGAACCGCTGGTGACGAGCGGCGGCATGATGATGAACGTGCCGTCGCAGAAGCTGCCGTACGAGTACCCGATGGCCGAGAAGCACAACGCCGAGGCGCTCATCGTCGACCCACACAGCGGCCGCCCGTACATCGTCACCAAGGAGCCCAACGGCCAGCCCAGCTTCGTCTACCGTTTCCCGATGCCGCTCACGCCAGGCGTCAGCGCGACGCTCGAGCTCGTCACCACGCTCACGGTTCCGGGGCCGACCGATCTGCAGCTCACCGGCGCCGACGTGAGCCCGTGTGGAGATGCCGTGCTGCTGCGCATGTACAACCGCCTCGTCATTCAGCGGGGCGACGGTGGCGTCGAGAGCGCATTCGCTGGAAGCCCCAGCAACGTGCCCGTCGCCCAGGAGCCCCAGGGTGAAGCGGTCGCCTTCGCTGCCGATGGGCGCTCGTACTTCACGGCGAGCGAGACCATCACCGACCCACCCGCGCTCAATCAGTCGCTCTGCAGATGAGCTGGAAGGGGCGGGTCGGCTGGGTGCTCGCGAAAGCGGTGCTCCAGGTTGGCGCCTGGAGCGACTCGCCTCGCCGCGCGATGAGCGAGCTCGAGCGGCGGACCCTGCGCGGCATCTTCGGTGACTCCCTCGACACGGGCGCGATCGAAGTTCGTGAGGCGCTGTCGGGCCTCATCAACGTCAGCCGGCGCGCGTTCGTGATCGAGAACACCATGCACCTGCCGATGCCGCCGGGCACTGCGCCGATGCACCTCATCGTTCACGAGGCGACGCACGTCTGGCAGTTCCAGAACGGCGGCCACGCGTACATCACCGACTCGCTCCATGCGCAGACGCTGGGCGATGGCTACCAGCTCGAGAAGGGCCTGCTGCAGGGCAAGGCCTGGGCGCAGCTCAACTGCGAGCAGCAGGCGACGCTGGTGGAAGAGGCGTGGAGTCAGCGTTGCTTCGACGGCCGCCGGTTCATCTTGCGCGGGCGCGACTGGACGCCGGTCTTCGAGGCTTCGCGAACGGAGTGGCTCGCCGGACGGGGCGCGGCGTTCACGGCACCCGGCGGAACACGCGATCGATGATCATCGGCTCCTGGCCGTCGGGGAGCAGGGTGATTCGGTAGTTCATCAGCCCGTCGTCCTTCAGCTCGCGGCGCAGGGCGATTCCCATCTTCTTCGCCTCGTTCGACATGCGACCGCTGGAGACGAACACGCCATTCTCGAGCACCGTCGTGTACGAGAACTCGTCGCCGAAGAACTCGTCCTTCGTGGGGGTCTTGCCGTCGAGCACGAGCTGGAAGCGCTTCTTCGAGATGGTCGCGTCGATCTCGAGAAAGAGCGTGCCGTTGTTCACCCGAATGCGGTGAATCGGTCGCACCGACTTCGCGGCCTTTCGCACGAACCAGCTCACGCCGAGCTTCTCGAGAATGGGCGCCGTGTCGGTCGACTTCTCGAGATCGAGCTGCCACACGCCCTCGAGCGGGTGAGCCGAGACGCCCGCGTCGGCTTGCAACAACACCATCAACACCAGCGCGCCCACCTCAGCGAACCTCGGGCAGGAACAGCCGCAACTGCGTCACCAGATCGGCGACCGGCTTTCCAGGAACGAGCTTCTTGCTCTGCTCGGTGAGGAATCCCTGCTCGAGCAGGTACGTGAGCGCGTTCTCGAGCGACGACTTCGACACGGCCTCGGCAGAGATGATCGTGCCGCCCAGGAAGTCGGCGCGGCCGTTCTCGAGCGCCTTCTTGAGGTACTCCTTCTTGTCCTGGCCATCTTTGGCGACGTCGGCGGCCTGGCGCGCTGCGAGCAGGTACGACTCGAGCACGTCGAGGAGCAGGTCGGCGAGGAACTGAACCGTCGGCCGCACGTGCGCCTCGGGTGCGACCTTCAGCGTCTGCTCTTCACGCAGCAGGAGCCCAAGCGAGAGCAGGTGCTCCACCGTCGCGTCGAAGATGTGCTCGAACGTCTGGCCGACGGGGAAGATGAACTCCATCTTCAGCAAGCGCGAGAGCACGAGGGCGCGCTCCCGAATCGCGGCCACCGACACCTCCGGCTCGACCGAGAGAATCGCCGCGCACACGATCGTACGGCCGGCGATCAGGTTCATCAGCGTGTTCTTGTAGAAGCTGAGCTCGGTGCGGCGCTCCTCTTCGACCTGGTAGATCGGCTCCCCGCGCGCCTCGACGATTCGAACGAACCCCTCTGAGGCGAACATGCGCATCGCGTCCTGCACGGGGCCGAGCACCGTGGGCGACGAGGGCGCGTCGTTGAGCTGCACCGACAGGCGGGCGTTCAGATCGGTCGCCATCTTCCGCAACAGCCCGATGCGATCGGTGATCTCGCGAACCGAGATGCCGCGGCGACGGTGGGCCAGCAGCGCCGAGGCCAGCAAGGCGTGCGGCGTCACGGTCGAGACCTTCGAGATGCCGTGCATCACCCGGTGACCGAGTGCTCGCACGAGCGCTTTCTTCTGATCGTCGGTGGTCGCGCGCGGGTCGATGCCGCGGTCTTTCATCAGCTTCGCGAGCGAGACGGGCTCGTCGAAGCTCAGGTGAATTCGGCCGTAGTTCTCGGTCAGCACGCTCGGCGCCGAGAGCAGCGCCTTCAGATCTTCGGGCTTCTTCTCGCCGCCCGCGAGCTCGGCCTTGTAGCTCGCGCCTTCGACGACCTTCTCGTAGTCGATGGCCACCGGCACGAAGAGCAGATCGTTGCGGGCGCCTTCGAGCACCGCGTCGACGAGCCACGTGAAGAGCCCCAGCTTCGGAGTCAGCAGCTTGCCCGTGCGCGAGCGCCCGCCCTCGGGGAAGAACTCGTGGTGAATGCCGTCATGCACCAGCTTCTTCAGGTACGCCTTGAACGTCGCCGTGTAGAGCTTGTCGCCCTTGAAGCTGCGGCGCAGGAAGAACGCTCCGCCCCGGCGAAGGAACGGCCCGAGCGGAAAGAACGACAGGTTCGCGCCGGCGGCCACCAACGGCACCGTGTAGCCACGCTGAAAGAGCACGTAGCTCATGATCAGGTAGTCGACGTGGCTCTTGTGCGAAGGGGTGAGCACCATCGGCGCGTGCGCGGCAGCCTTCATCGCGCGCTCGAGCCCCGCCTCGTCGACCTCGACCCCGTCGTAGATGCGGTTGAACACCCAGTGCAGGATGGGCGCGGTGAAGCCGACGGTGCTCGGGCTGTAGCGGGCCGCGATCGCCTCGAAGTTGCGCTTCGCCGTGCGGTTCACCGACTCGATCGACTTGTTCTGTTCTTTGGCGACCTCGACCGCGGTCTGCTGGAAGACCTTGTCGCGCATCGCTTCGTCGATGAGGCGATCGGTCGGCTTTCGCGGAGGCCCGAAGACGGCTCGCGTCTCACGAGCGAGGTGATGGCTCAGCGTCGAGCGAACCTTGCGGGCGATGACCTCGGTCGTCTCGTCGTGGTTCTGGGCGACGAACGCCTTCAGATCGATCGGCTCGCCGACGCGGAACTGCGCGCGTTTGTAGTTGCGCATGAACGCGCCGATGGAGTGCAGAAACCCGGGCGCCTCGGGGCTGCCGAAGATGCGATCGAAGACGCTGGGCGTGATCTTCTGCAGCCACTTCTCCCAGACGAAGAGCTCAGGCACGAGGAAGACGGGGTGCTCCGACTTGCGCGCCATCTCGACCAGCGCGGGAAACGGGTCTTCTCCGGTCGACTTGCCGCGCGCCGTGTTGAACGCGCTCTCGCGGAGGAAGACGAGCCCCGAGCCGCCCTGTTTGCGCGCATACGTGAAGCGCACGTCGAACTCGCCACGCTGCGCCGCCAGCGTGAAGGGCTTGGTGAACCAGGGCCGCAGATTCGCGACCGCGCGAACCGGCGGCAGCCCGCGACGCACCATCGCCCAGTGCAGGTAGAGGAAGTTCACCCACGCCGTGGTGCGCATGATGTGAACGACGAAGCCCTTCTGGTGCAGGGCCTTCAGCTCGTCGACCGCGCTCTGCGCAAAACGAACCGGCTCGAAGTAGCGCCGCGCCATCCACCGGCCGGCTGGACCAAACTCGTGATGAAGCTGTGGGGCGATCTCACCCTCGGGTTTCGCGATCAGGGCGTCCACGGGCGCGCACCATATCGACAACCCTCTCGGGCGGGTCACCCTTTCGGCCGCGATGGCGGGGGAGGAGCGTTCGCGCCATGATGCGCCGCATCGGAGGCAACATGCGCTCGCTCATCGTTCTCTTCTCCCTCGTCGCAAGCACGGCGCTCGCCCAGTACGACAACGGCGGCGTGTGGACCGGCTATGTCGGTGGGTGGAAGCCGAACGCGCAACCGCAGACGCTCCAGCTCGGCGCCACTGGCCGCCCCAACCCGATGCTCGATTGGCCGCGCAGGCAGCCGCAGCGGGTCGTCGTGATGCCGTACTACGTGCCGGTCAACACCACGTCGGTGAACCAGGAGTCGCAGCGCGCCGCCGAGCAGGCCGAGCAACGCCGCGCATGGGAAGCCGAGCAGGCCCGCATCGCGCAACAGAACCAGCTCGAGAACGAGCGTCGGTTGGCGGCCGATCGTGAAGCCATGCTCCAGCAGCAGCTCGAGTCAGAGCGTCGCCTCGCAGCCGAACGGGAAGCGCTCGCCGCCGAGAAGCTGCGCCTCGAGCGTGAGGCGGCCGCGCGTACCCTCGCTGCGATGACCCCACCTCCGGTGCAACAGCCCGAGCCGGTTCGCCCGTCGGTACCTCAGACGCCCGGAAACGACATCTACCGGTGGGTCGATGCCGATGGCGTCACGCACTACTCGACCAACGTTCCCGCTTCAGCCAAGGCCAGCGCCACGAAGGTCGGCGGCTCACGCTGAACGGCGCAGCGGCTCACGCGTCGACGGACTCCACTTCGCGAACACGTCGGGCCCCGAGTCGATGGGGCGCGTGAACAGCGTGCGAATCGCCGAACGATCGAGCCGGCCAGCGCGGTGGGCGCGATAGAGCGCGTCGCCGAGCATGTAGCCGAGCGCGTGGCTGACGGCGTTGAACTGCTCCAGCGTCGAGGGCAACAGCCGCCGCGCATCGGGGCTGCGCGCGTCGAGACTCGAGAGCGCGAGCACGAACGCGGCGGTCTCTTTCGCCTTCGGCGTGCCGTGCTGAAAGTGGCCAGTCCACTCGACGAGGGAAGGGCAGGTGCGCTTCGGGTTCACCAGCTTCGAGCCGAAGAACCCGATCGCCTCTTCGACACAGCGGGTCCAGAAGGCGTCGGCGCGCGTTCGTGAACGCTCCATCTCCGAGCCGACCGCGCAGTGTCTGACGAAGTGCGCCGCCTCTTCCGCCGCGTGGTTGAGCGAGAAGCCCGAGAGCCAGATCGTGCGCGCGCGGGGAATGAAGGCGCTCTCGCCCGACAGCACGTGCTTCTGCAGCAGCTTCAACTCGGGCGCCGAGAAGCCGCCACGGCGCGCCAGGCGATCGAGCACGTCGAGGTCGAGCGGGGTGAGCACCTCGAGCTTCGAGAGCTGCGCCGTCACCTTCACGCCGACGAGCTTCGCGATCTCCTTCACCAGCGCGCGCACCGTCGAGGCGATGCCGCCGTCTTCGATCGGAGCGTCTCCGGCTTCGGCCTCGCAGTAGTCGAGGAAGGTGCGCTGGCTCACGAGCGGCGTGGCGTTGAAGATGCCGATCACGTCGTCGGTCAGCTCGACCGCCTCGGTCGTGTCGGCGAGGCCGTCCTTCGCCAGCCTCCACCAGACACCTTCGGGGTTCTGAAAGACGATGAGCTGTCGACGCTGGGTCGACCCGAGGGCCTTCGACACGCAGGCGGGCAGATGCGGTGGCGCGACGTGGTACTGCCCCATCAACACGAGCACGAGCGGGCGATCGTGGGCGCGGGCAATCTGCGCGATCAGCTTCGCAGCGTAGGTGTCGCGCGTGATCAGCGATCGGCTTCCCGAGGCGCGCTTGTCGATGGCGACCAGCTCGAGGCGCTCCTTCTTCGCGAGCTCGAAGATCGGCTTGAAGTGCGGCCAGATGTCGAAGGCGCCGGAGTAGGGGTGGCCGATGCGCTCGAGGAACGCGCGATCGCTGAGCTTGCCCGCCTGGTAGCGGCGCACCGTTTCTTGATGACGGCCCTCGACGAACTCGAGCGCGAGCACCACGCGACGGCCAGTCTGCAGGGCCTGCTTCACCAGCTCGAGGTACGCGCGCTGGGCGAAGCGGAGCGTGTGGTAGTCGCCCACGTGCACGATGTCGGCGTCAGCGACGCGGCGATGCACCTCTGCCATCGTGATCGCCTTGCGGGCCCGGCTGCTGAGCTTCTGGTAGCGCCCTTCGTAGGCCTTGAAAGCGGGCGAAGCTCCCGCGACCAGCGCGTCGATCTGTCGCTGCTGGTGACGCGAAAGTGCCTGCTGCAGGGCGAGCGACGGCTGCATCGAAGGGGCCAGAGACGAAAGCTTCCATGCACCAGGGAAGGCGGCAATTTCCTGGCTTGCGTTGCGAGGGAGCCCGGCCCACGATCCCCGCGGTGCGTCGCCCTCTCTGCCTGCTGGTGCTGCTCGCGCCCATTCTCGCGCTCGCCGGCGATCCCAAGGTCGGGTTTCTTCACACGCCTCCCGCCGAGCTGAAGGCGGGCGCCGACTTCACGGTCGAGGGCTCGCTCACCGGCGACCCGCTCTCCAGCGTCTCCGTGAAGGTGCGCGCACCGGGCAAGCCCTACGAGTCGATCGCGCTCGAGCTCCAGTACGGCGACCTCTACCGCGGCGTCGTCCCTGCCGATCGCATCAACCCGCCCGCCGTCGAGTACTACGTCGAAGGCACGACCAAGCTCGGTGAGGTGGTGGCGCTCTTCGCGACCGCGTTCAAGCCGGTGAAGGTGACGGTGCCGGGAACGGTGCCGGTGGAAGCGAAGCCCGAGCCCGTCGTCGAAGAGCCGAAGCCAGTCGAGCCGAAGCCCGAGCCCACGAAGCCGAAGTGCAAGAAGACGAAGAAGGGCAAGAAGTGCGAGGAGGAGCCGCCTCCCGTCGAGCCAAAGCCAGTCGAAGCGAAGCCCGAGCCCGTCGTCGAGAAGCCAGAAGAGCCGAAGCAGGTCGAATCGAAGCCCGAGAAGAAGCCTGACGAGCCGAAGAAGGCCGACGCCAGGCCCGAGAAGAAGCCCGACGAGCCGAAGAAGGCCGACGCGAAGCCCGAACCGAAGAAGGAGCCGCCCCGCAAGCGCAGCGAGCTCGAAGAAGAGCTGGCCATGTACTCGGCCGAAGAGACCGGCTCCGTCGTGCAGAAGATCGAAGAGTCGAGCGCCCGCTCTGCGTGGATGCCGACGATCCTCACGGCGGCGCAGCTCAAACAACTCGGCGTTCGGTACGTCTTCGAGGCGCTCGATCTCGTGCCCGGGCTGAACGTGTCACGCGACGTTCAGGGCACCTTCCGGCTGGGCATTCGTGGCGTTCGCGGCGAGCCCGACATGCTGTTCACGCTGAACGGCCAGAAGCTCAACTCGTTCTACGACGGCAAGGCACTCGCGAACCTGCCCATCGACACCTTCGAGCGCATCGAGATCTACCGCGGGCCGGCCACGGCCGACGTCGGCCTCGGCAACTTCACCGCCCTCATCAACCTCGTCTCGAATCGGCAGCAGGGGCTGCGCGTCTCGGGCACCGCCGGGCTGTACGGCGCGTTCGATGGACATCTCTCGGCCGCCAAGACGTTCGGTGGTTTCACGATCTTTGGAGACGCCGACGTCGTCACCCAGCAGGGCGCGAAGCGGCCCATCATTCGCGATGGCCTCGACACCACCACGCCTGCGACGCCCGAGAAGTTCACCAACGATCGCCGCTTCCTCGTGAACGTGGGGCTTGGGGCTTCGTACGAGAACGACGGGCTGGGCAAGCTGACCCTGCAGGGCCGGCTCCTCAGCGAGCAGCGCGCGGCGTACATCGGCCGCTTCGATGCGGTCGGCAACGACTCGAACCTGGGCTGGCTCGTCATTCAGGCGCAGCTCGGCTGGGAGCGCCGCGTCGGAGACAGCGGCAAGCTGAGCGCGAAGCTCACCTTCGATCAGCAGTCGACCGATCGGCTCTGGCAGCTCACCGGCGATGGCTACCAGTTTCGCGCGACCATGGCCGAGACCCTGTTCCCCGATGGGGTGCTCGAGGAGCAGCGTGTCGGGCAGCGCGGGCTTGGGCTCGACGTGCGCATGCAGCTCGCGCTCCCGGCGAAGAACACGCTCTCGTTCGGGCTCGTCGCGGGCCTCGAGAACCTCACCGAGTACTCGCTCACCTCGAACTACCTGCCGCTCTCGTCCGGTGCCTCGTACCGCGAAGGGGCCCTCGCGCGCGGGGTGAATCAGGACGGCTCGCAGGTCGCCTACCCGACGGAGGGGCCTCCCGGTTCCCGAGGGCCAGCGGCCGATCGGCTCGGCTTCGGGCTCTTCGTCTTCGACTCGTTCGCTCCGTTCGAGGCCCTCACGATTCAAGGCGGTATTCGTTTCGACTTCCTTCAGCTGCCGACCCACGACGACGCGGGCGTCTTCACGGGCGCCACCATCGTTCCGTCGTTCGGCCCGCGTCTTGGCGTCGCGCTCGCGCCCGTGAAGTCGTTCGTGCTGCGTGGAAACTACGGTCGCTCGTATCGCGCGCCCACGCCGCAAGAGCTCTCGGAGGCTGCGATCAACTCCGACTTCAACCAGGGCCGCTTCGTCGGCAACTCGAAGCTCGACGGCGCGTACATCGACTCGGTCGAGCTCGGCGCGGAGTGGGTGCAGAGCCTCGGTGACGCGCGCCTGCGCCTCAAGGGCCTCGGCTTCTTCAATCGCTTCTCGAACCCCATCGCGATGGTGGACTCGACGGGCAACCTCGCGCCGTTCGTCAACCGGCCTCAAGGCGTGCAGTCGTTCGGCCTCGAGGGCGACGCGCGGCTCGAGCTGCTGTCCCGCTCCGCCGTGTGGCTCAACTCGAGCTGGTTCCGTGTGGAGGATCTGGGCGCAGCGAGCAACGGCCGCCTCATCACCGATCAGCCCCAGGTTCGCGTGAACGCCGGCTTCTCGTTGCCGCTTGGGCCGTTCCTCAACTTCGACGTGATTCTGCGTCACGCCTCCGAGCGCCGCAGCGACGCCCGCACCGCCCTCGAGCAGCGCCGCCGCTACGTCTTGCCGCCGACGTTCCTGGTCGGTGCCCAGCTGCGAACCGAGCCCCTCTTCGATCGTGTCGAACTCGTGGTGATCGGCCAGAACGTCTTCAACCTCGACTGGTCCGACGACGCGACCCGGCCCGACCGAATGCCGGGCGGAGTGCCTCGCGAGCCCTTTCAGATCTTCGGTACCGTGCGGGTGAGCCTGTGAGATCGACCATTCTGCTGCTGCTGGCCAGCGTCGTGAGTGGGTGCGTCGCCTTCAACGACGACTGCCAGGCGCTCGTCGACAACCCCAACGAGCGTGTGGCCTTCATCGCCAAGGGCACCGAGGTGTTCCTCGATCGGCCCAACGCGCGTCACGCGAACAACGCCATCGGGCAGGCGGCAGCCGATGCCTTCGCCTGGGTCTTCAACTCGCAGACCGACGTGACGGCGAAGGTCGACTTCGGGCTCATCAACGGCGGCGCGGTGCGCGACCAGGGCGCGTGCGTTCTGCGCAGCATTCTCCGTGAAGGGCCGCTCACCCGAGGGGTGCTCGGCGAGATTCTTCCGTTCGAGAACCCGATTCGCGTCGTCGATCTCTCGGAGCAGGAGGTGTTCGAGGTGCTCGAGCTGTCGGTCTCGCGCCTCTTCGCGAGCC
>JAACJQ010000419.1 GCA_016879935.1 Archangiaceae bacterium
ACGGGCACTCGACGCTCGCCGAGTTGCAGACGTGCTCACTGGCGGAAGGGCACTCGACGCTCGCTGTGTTGCGAAGTTCACCGGCGGAACGGGCACTCGACGCTCGCTGAGTTGCAGACGTGTTCATCAGCGGAAAGGCACTCGACGCTCGCCTGAGCTGCGGACGTGTTCACCAAGCGGGTCGGCATGCACTCGACGCTGCGAGCGCGGCCCAGCGGCATGCATTCGACGCGAGCACGGCCGGGGACCGGACTTGCGCACGAGCATGGCTCAGGGAATCCGAGGCTGAGTTGCGGACGCGCTCATGCATGGAGGCCGGATCCGGCGCTGCGGGCGCGGCATGAGTTCGGCGCGGCAGAGCAGGGAGGTGTTCACCAGCCGCTGGGTCCGTCGCCGCAGTGGTGATCTCCCTCACCATGTTGGGCAGATGAGTCCGACGTCGCACGGCGCCAACATCGGTCCTCTGGTCCTGACGAAGTGAATCGAAAGAAGATCAGCGCGGTGCGAGCGCGTTCAGACCACCAGAGCTTCCTGTAGTGGTGAGCGCGTGAGGCCCACTGAAGGAGCCCGGTCAACAGCTGGGTTCCGAGCGCAGAACAGGCGCCGGAGAACTGGTGCGAACTGATCAGGGCAGGGCAGGGTGATGTTTCACGTGAAACGATCTCCTCACTTGCCGATGCAGAACCGGGCGAAGAGCGCATCGAGCCGCTCCTGCGAATGGTCGAGCCCCATCAACCGCGCGAGCTCGGCCAGGGCAAGCCCGACCTCTCCCGCCACCACATCCAGCGGAGCCACTTCGAGCGCCTGAACCGCCCGCTCCAGCGCCGTTCGCGCAACCCGAACCGCTTCGAGGTGCTGCTCATGCGCGACCACCGTGTCGGGAACGTGAAACCGGCCCCGCTCGACGATGGCGGCGGTCAGCGCCTCGATGCCTGCTCCACTCAATCCGCTCACCGCCAACCCCGCAGTCCCGCCCAGGTCGGCTTTGCCCCGCACTTCGAGCCGCTTCGTCTCATCGGCCTCGGCCCGCCACGTGGCCAGAGACTGATCAGTCGCTCCGGGAGGGATCAACAGCAGCGCGACGTCAGCTTGATCGATCAACGACCGCGTCTTCGCGATGCCCAGGGCCTCGACCCGCCCCGGATCCGCCCGAAGCCCCGCCGTATCGACCAGCGTCACCGGCATTCCGCCCAGCACCAGGTTTGCTTCCAGCGCATCGCGAGTGGTGCCCGGCTCGTCATCGACCAGGGCGCGGGAACTCCCGGCGAGCCGATTGAAGAGGGTCGATTTTCCAGCGTTCACCGGGCCGTACAACACCACCAGCCCACCCCGACGGAGCCGGCTGCCCGCCACCGCCATGCGCTCGAGTTCCACAGCCTCAGCGAGGGCCGACTCGAGCCGCGCGCGCACGCCCTGCTCGACGCCCTCGGCTTCGTCGGGAAAGTCGAGCGCGCCTTCGAGCTCTGCAGAGACCTGCAGCAACGGCTGGTAGAGCCGGTCGAGCACCTGCGCCAACGCCCCTTCGAGCCGCGCGGCTGCGGAGCGCACCTCACTCTCGGACCGTGCGTCGATGAGGTCGACCACCGCCTCGGCCCGCGTCAGGTCGAGCCGCCCATTCCCCACCGCGCGACGCGTGAACTCTCCTGGTTGGGCGAGCCGAACCCCCGGCTCCGCGAGCACGTGCCGCAGCAGCACCTCGAGCAAGACGGGAGACCCATGCGTCTGCAGCTCCACCACGTCTTCGCCGGTGAACGAGCGCGGCCCGGGAAACCAGAGCGCGAGCGCCTCGTCGACCACCACGCCCTCGACCTGCAGATGCACCAGCGTCGCGACACGCGGCTTCGGCTGCACCGATGGCGAAAGCCGGTGCAACACCTCCATCGCTCGTGGCCCAGACACGCGCACGATGCCCACCGCCCCTCGACCCGCTGGCGTCGCACTCGCTGCAATGGTGGCCTGCTCCACGAGCACCTCCGTTGATGTTTCCACCGGTAACATGGCCCAGCTCCGCGCGAGGAATCTTTCGAGCACAAACGGGGTACGGCGCGCGCGTTGGCGGCATACTGCTCGACATGCTCCGCGCCAGTCTCGTCTTCGTGTCGTTGCTCTCTCTGTCTGCGTTCGCCGATGAGTGTGCGCTCGACGCGAAAGCCATCGCGCCGCAGTTCTCGAGCAAGCTGCCCAAGGGCGCGAAGCTGGTCTCGACGAAGAAGGACAAGCGCAAGGTGAAGCAGGTGCTCAAGCTCGCCGACGGCATGGAGACCACCGTGGAGTTCGGCGGCTGCGAGCGCGTGCAGTACTCGTTCTCCATCAAGGGCGCGGGGCTGAACACGAAGACCGTCGGCGCCGAGGCCATCGCCGTCGCGCGCCGCGTACTGCCGACGTTGCCGATGGGCAAAGACGCGATGGCCGAGCCGAAGGTGCTGCTGTCCGCGCTCGAAGACGGAAGCTTCACGTCGCTGCCGGCGACGCTCTCGTGTGGCAGTGGCTCATGCCGCGTCGAGCTGGTGCCAGACCCGTCTGCGAAGAAGAAGCCCGCCGCCAAGAAGCCGCCCGCGAAGAAGGGCGAGAAGAAAGAAGACGAGAAGCCGGCCGAGGAGCCCGAGGGGCCGGCGTTGCTCGTGCTCTCGTACGACGCCGCCATCTGAGTTCGCGATGGCCGCCAGAAAGACCCGCAAGCCCGCTGCCGTGCTGAAGACGTTGCCCGCCGCCATGACCGGCAGGGCGAGCCCGGCGAAAGCGGCCCTCGGCGACGAGCCCGTCTTCGCCTACTTCAAGACGTTGCCACAGCTACAACGGGGGGCATCGCCGAGCGTGTCGACGCGCTCGCGGCCAGAGCGCTGCCTGCCCTCGAGCGCTGCGTGAAGTGGGGCATCGCCTGGTACGGCGTCGGAGACGGCTGGTGTTTCTGCATCGGCGGTTTCGCAGGCTACGTGAAGCTCACCTTCGGGCGCGGCACCTCGCTCACTCCAATTCCTCCAGCGACGCCCATCGGCATGGGCAAGGACTCGCGTGGCGTCGAGCTCACCTCGACGAAGAACCTCGACGAGAAGCAGCTGGTCGCGTGGATGAAACAGGCCGCGGCCATTCCGGGCTTCGGCAAGAAGCGCTAAGGCGCCCGCATGCTGCAGAACATCTGGCGCTACATCGTCGGCACGGTGCGGTTCTTCCTGTTCGACTTCGGGCCGGGGCAGCTGCTCACCGTGTTGCGGACGAAGGCGGCGACGCTCGAGGTTCGTCTGCCGCAGGTGCCACACCCGCTGGTGATTCGGCCCACGAAGCCCGACGTGCTGGTGCTGTGGCAGACCTTCGGCCTCAGCCAGTGTGCCGTGCCGCTGCCGCAGGCCCCGAAGTTGATTCTCGACGCCGGCGCGAACATCGGGTGCACGGCCGTGTTCCTCGCGAACACGTACCCTCACGCGCGCATCGTCGCGGTCGAGCCCGACGTGAACAACGCCGCCCTCGCGCGGAAGAACTGCGCGACGTACCCGCAGGTGGAGATCGTCGAAGGCGCCGTGTGGCCGCGGCCCGTGATGCTGGAGATCGAAAACCCCACCGACGAGAGCTGGGCGTTTCGCATGCGCGAGCGGCCGCGTGACGGCGACGGCAGCGGCATGCGCGGCATGACCATCGACGAGCTCTCGAAGGGCGCGCCCATCGACCTGCTCAAGGTGGACATCGAGGGTGGCGAGAAGCAGCTGTTCACGGAGGAGACGCAGTGGCTGTCGCGGGTGGGCGCGATGCTGGTCGAGCTGCACGGCGCCGAGTGCACGCGCGCGGTGGCCAACGCGGCTGCGAGCTCGGGCTTCAAGTCGCTCCCGCCGCAGGGTGAGTACGTCGTCTACGCGCGGTGAGCGGCCCTCGGCGTGGCGTCGAATTCGAGAAGCGCCTGCTGGCCGCGCGAATCGTCACGCTGGCCGACGTCATCGACGACGAGCTTGCAAACCTCGTCATCGCGAAGCTGCTGTTCCTCGAGCACGCAGACCCCCTGCCTGACGTGACGCTGCACATCGATTCGCCGGGAGGCTCGGTGACGGCGAGTCTCTCGGTGTGCGACGTCATGCACGAGCTGAGGCCGCCGGTCTCGACGTGGTGCATCGGCGCAGCAGAAGGCGCGGCGTTGCTCGTGCTCAGCGCGGGCGCCCGGGGCAAACGGTTCGCGCACGAAGCAGCGCGGCTGAAGTTCGTTCCGGTCGCTGGTGGGGGTGGCGCGTCGCCCGACCTCAGGCGCCTCGAAGGAGCGCTCGTGCACGCGTTCGCTCAGGCGACTGGCCAATCGCCGTCGCGAATTCGTCGCGCCTGTCGTGACGCCGAGTCGTTCACGGCGGACGAGGCGGTTCGTATCGGGCTCATCGACGCGGTGCTGCGGCCCGGTTGACGCGCTGGTGGGCGTGTTTCTCCTGGAGGCGCTCGGTCGCGACGCGAAGCTGAGGGCTCTTGCCCGGAGCTGTTGGAACGCGAGCGGCCCACCCGTCGGAGCGGCGCCAGCTCAGCGGAAGTACGGGCGCTCGATGGTGAACAGCAGCTCCTTCACTTCGCTGCGCCAGCGCGGCGGAGCCTTGTCGCCGAGCACGATGAGGCCCATCGCCAGCACGACGGCGCGGTCTCGAAGCAACAAGGGCTTCGCGATGGCCTCGAGGCGGGTTGGCGCCTTCGCCAGGTTCTCGTCGGAGAGCACCGACGCGAGCGCTTCCTGCTCGGTCGCGCTCCGAAGGCTCGAGACCACCGCACCGACCGTCTGCACCGACTGCCCTTCGCGAATCGACAGCGCGACGTCGACCCACCCGAGGTCGGGGTTCGGCAGCACCTCGAGGGCCTCCTTCACCTGCGTTGCCGACGCGCCGTCGGAGGCGCCCACCAGGAGCGTCATGCGCGACCGCCCGGCCTCCGAGACGCCGGTACCGCTGCTGTCTCTGCGCGCCTCGTTCAGCTTGCCCGCGCGCAGGTGGTGGTACGCCTTGAGGAACGGCCAGTCGTCTTTCTGTTCCGTGCCTTCGACCCGCTGCATGAAGGCCACGGTCGACTCCTTGGGCGCCATGGTGATGGCGCGAGGCAACGTCACCGTGACACCGGCTGCGCGCGCGCCACGCACCACGCGGAGGTGTTCGACGAGCGACGCGTTTCGCATGGGCGCGAAGGCCTTCGACGCTTCGGCGACGTCGAACGCCTCGAGCGCTTCTCGCCACTCACCGCGCGACGCGAGGTCTTCGGCGACGGCCCAGTTGAGCCAGGGGTTCTTCGGGTGCGCCTTCCATGCGTCGAGGTAGTCCGCCTCGCCGCCATTCGCCTGCGCGCAACGCAACGACAGGTACGCGAGGTCTCCATCGTCGGGCTTCGCCTTCGCCAGCTCCGCCGCCGCCGCGCACTGGGCCTCTCGCTCCGCCGGCTCGAGGAAGTCCTGCACGGTTCGCTGGAGGTAGACGTTCGACGGCTCGGCCCTGGCGCGTGCGAGCAGCACGGCCTTCGCTTCGGGCACCTCGTCGGCGAACGACGCCCAGCTGCCGAACGACTCGGCGACCTCGTCGAACTTCACGTGCGCCACGATGAGGTCGCGGCGTTGGTCGACGGCCTTCACCAGCGCCACCTGCGACGTCGCGGGCGCGGTGAGGGGCGCCTCGAGCACGCGCTTGTACGCCGTCTGCCCACGCTTCAACGAGATGGAGCGCGGCGGCTCGGTGAAGAGGTAGTCCTGCGGAGCGTCGCTCCAACGCGGCGCGCCGACCGGCACATCAGGCAGCTCGGAGTTTCCACCCGCGCCGTAGATGGCCGTCCACTCCACGAGGGGCGCAGCGCTCGCGACGTCGTACAGCGCGTGCGAGAAGCCACCGCCGACGCCGACCTCGAACTGCTCCACGAGCGTTCCATCGAGCAGCGTCGTCTTCACCTGCACGTCACCCGACGGGTCGAGCTCCCACTTGTCGGTGCTGCTGGCGGGCACGACGTGGGCGCGCTCCTCCATGACGATTTTCACCGGCACGTTGAGCCCGTTCACCACGTGCACCGTCGACGAGCCGATGTGGCCGCTGACGAAGAGGGCGGGGAGCAAGACGCCCGACGCCACCGCAGCGCGCAGCGTTCCCGGCACCACGCCGTCAGCCGTCTGGAAGCGGTCCCACCAGCCCAGGCGCTTCTGCCGTTCGCGCTCCTTGCCGACGACGCACGTCGCGTACTTCGCGGGCACCACGGCGGGCTCGGGCGCGTCTTCGACTTCACCACCGTCGCGCACCCACTTCGCGACCTGGTCTTCGACCTCGAGCAGGCGGTCGAGCGTCACGTCGGCGAGCACGCGCAGGTCGCCGATGGCACCGCCGGCCCAGCCCTCCATCACGCGCAGCCAGTCGCCGAGGTTGCCTTCGTTCGGGGCGAGCAGGCCGAGCTCTTCGGAGAGCGCCGTGAAGCCGCCCGCGGCCTCGTAGACCTCGTCGACGTCGTCGGGCAGCACGAGGTCTTTCTTCGCGTCCCACAGGCGGGTGATGACGACGAAGAGGTCGTCGGCGGAGTGCAGCACGCGCGCGCGTTCGGCAGACGAGACGTTTCCATCGGCGAGCACGATGTCGAGCACGTGATGCAGGTGGCTGTGCGCGTCGGCGAGGTTTCGCAGCGAGTGCGAGACGAAGTGCATCAGCTCGACGAGGCCCTGCAGGTGGTCGTTCCACCCGTGGCCGACGAGGTTGGCCGCGGCGAGGTGCGTGGCGCGGCAGGTGCGGTCGTGGTCGAGAATGCGCTGCTCGACGGTGCGCCGCTCGGTGCGCACGGCCTCGATGACGCCGCGAAGTTCTTTCCGGCGAATCTCACGGCCGCGGTACCGAATGACGCCGCCGGGAGCCGTCAGCACACCGTCGGCGAGCCCTTCGAGCTGCAGCTCTTCTTCACGGCGGTCGCGATACGACTTGAGCTCGGAGCGCAGCGACGCGGGGTACAGGCTCTCGAGCGCGGCGAGCACGCCCTGGTGGTCGAGCGCTTCGACGTCGCCGATGAGCGCGTCGGGCTTCTCTTCGTACGCGGCGATGGAGCGGCCCAGGTAGACGCCGCGGTAGCGCGGGTCGAGGGCGGCGCGGCTGAAGCGTTTGGCGAAGCGCTCCTCCATCGTCGTCTCGACGGGTGCAGGCGCGGGCGCACCGGCGGAGTTCTTCGCGCGCTCCTCTTTCGCCTTCTGGAACAGCTTCGCCGTCACCTCGGCGCGAACCTGGTCGACGTTGGCGAACAGCTCCCACGCCGGGCGCGAGTCGAGCGGGGAGGGCAGGTACAGCTCCTTCGCGCTGTCTTCGCGTTCACGGTTGGGTGGATGCGTGAGCCACATGCGCGGCGGCTGCGCGAGACCGGCGTCGAACACGCGGAACGACGCGTCGCCCTCGGGGCGCTTCGGAGACTTGCCGAAGTCGGGCTCGTCGAAGATGCGGCGCAGGTGCTCGAGCGCGAGTGACTGCAGCGCGAACAGGTCTTTCACCTCGCGACCCGAGTGCAGCTCTTCGGCCGAGAACGACACGGCCTCCTGCCACGCTTCGTCGGCGGGCCCGAGGCGGTGGAGCGCGTGCACGAGGCTGTCGCTGCCGCTGACCGACACGGCGACGCGGTCGGCGTTGAACTCCATTTCACGGCCGAGGGCGCGATGCGCGAGCACCACGATGCGGAACGCGGTGTCGAGCACCGCGCGAATCGCCCAGACGAAGAGGCGCAGAATCCACCCGATCCACGCGACGCGAATGTCGATGCGCGAGAGGCCGGTGAGGAAGCGGTCGAAGATGCCGCGCGACATCACGATGTGACCGGCGATCTGCTCGGCCAGGTACACCCAGCGGCCCACGGCCATCGTCTTCTGCGCGAAGTGGCCGTACTCGTGCGCGAGCACCGCCTTGAACTCGTCGAGGCTGAGCGAGTTCACGAGGCCGAGGCCCAGCTCGAGGTTCTTCTTCGAGGGGAAGAGCAGGTTCAGGAACGAGAGGTCGTAGAAGACGCCGGCGTTCACGCGGCCCGAGAGGAAGACCTTGTGCGGGCGCGGGGCTCCGGTTTCGTCGGCGAGCTTGTAGAGGAACGCGAAGAGCGTGGGTTGATCAGCCGGCTTCAGCTCGACGAGCGACGAGTCGGCGCCCCGCTTCACGATGAAGAGGCCGCGCACGAGGAACGCGAGGAAGAACAGCGCCGGCAACGAGAGGAACGCGGCGCCGATGACGTTGCCGTCATGGAGAATGGCGTTGCCGAGCAGGCGCCAGACGCTCCACGCGAGGTAGCCGGTGAGGCCGAGGTAGAGGCCGACGAACGAGAGCAGGCCGCCCATCGCGAGCCAGGCGTGACGCTTGTACGCCTTCGTCGGCGCGGTGAGGCTCGCGGGAACCGACGTCGGTGAGGGAGGGAACACCGAGGACAGGTCGGGTGCGCTCATGAGGCCGCGGAGTGCAGTCGGCGCGTCACGGCGAGTCAAGGTGTGGTCGGTGACGAGGTTCAGCGGCTCACGGTCACCGTGGTCGACGGGTTGAGGTCGTTGCGTGGGTCGACGAGCACGCCGGCCTGCGCTTCGACTCGCTCGGCGGCGACTTCAGTGTCGAGGCAGAGGTGCACGTAGTTGTCCTGGTCGTCGAGGTCGCCGAGGGCCACGGGCGTGACGCGGCCGGCGCTCGTCACCACGGAGTACGCCAGTCGGTGGGCGGTCTGATCAGTGACGGGCTTGACGCCGCCAGCCCAGACCACCACCACGAGCTGACGAGTCGAGGCTGGACAGTCGCTGTCGAGCGCTCCCGGGCAGTAGGCGATGGCGAGCACCAGCGTCGGTCCATCGTCGAGTGGGGTGACGGCGACGGAGGTGCCCTTCGCGCTGGCTCCTGACTCGAAGGAGAGGTCTCCCACGACGGAGACGGTGATGGGCGGGTCCGCGGCCGAGCCGAGATCGCCGATGAGGAGCACGGTGTGGTTCTCGCTGCGCTCGTTCGCGGGTGCGGTGGTGGCGCAGAGCGGCGTCTTCGTGGCTCCGCTGGCGGTCGTGATGGCGAACGCGCCGGGAGCCGGTTGTGCCGAGAGCCGCTGCGAGAACGTGACCGGCATGCCGTCTTTGCCCGGTGCGGCGAGGCACAGCCCGGCTGCAGTCATGGGCAACGAGTCGTCGAGACCAAAGAACGCGTTGAGCAGCCCGACGGGCTGACCATCGAGCGACGTGCGGGGCGGAACGCGAGCACACGCCAGCGTCAGACAGACGAGCAGCGTCAGTGAACGGTGTGCCACCCCACACCCGTAGCGTCTCGCCGAGGAGGTCTCCAGCTGAACCCGGTGCGTGGTGGGCTGACCTGGGCCATGGTCTCGAGTTCATCTGCCGAGGAGGTTGCATGTTCTCCCGATTCGTTCGCGTGGCCGTCATCACGTCATTGATGGGATGTGGCCAGCCCACCAGCTCGGTCGACGGTGGAGCGGGTGGATCTGCGACCGGTGGTGGATCCGCGATTGCTGGTGGATCCACGACCGCTGGTGGATCCACAACCGCTGGTGGATCCGCAACCGCCGGTGGATCCGCGACTGCTGGTGGATCCGCGACTGCTGGTGGATTCGCGACCGCTGGTGGATCCGCGACTGCCGGTGGATCCGCGACTGCTGGTGGATCGGCGACTGCTGGTGGATCCGCGACTGCTGGTGGATCCGCGACTGCTGGAGGATCCGCGACTGCTGGAGGATCCGCGACCGCCGGTGGATCCGCGACCGCTGGTGGATCCGCGACGACCGTCACCATCACGCTGACTCGCGCCGCTGGCGTCACCGGCATGCAGCGCATCAACTTCGGCCTTCCGCTCGCCGACGGAGTCGCGCCTTCGACACCCATCGCCGTGCGCATCAGCGGCTCCATCGTACCGACGTTCACGCGCTCGCTCGCCGCGTACCCGAGCGGAAACGCACGCAGCGTTCAGGTGCAGTTCGACGCCGCAGCCACCGTCACGACCGCCGACGTGCTCATCGGCACCACGGCGCCTGCGCTCACCGCCGTCGCGGTCGACACGTTGCTGCAGGACGAGGCGCTCGGCTCCGCGATGGTTCGTACGCCCCGCGTCTGGGTCACGCTCCCTGCGAGCTGGCTCGTCACCAGCACCGTCGCCGGTCACCTCGTACCCAGCGCGATGCTCACCACCGCGCCGCTCAACGCCTGGAGAACGCTCTGCGACCCGGCCACCTACGGCTCCGCCGCGTTCGCGACGCAGATGGGCACGGCAGGCCCGTGGCTCTACGACCGTGGCACCGCGCTGTTCCGCGCCTATGCCGTCGCCGGCACGCTCGGGCCACTCCAGAGCGCGTACCGCGAGACCGACCTGTACCGTCAACGCCTGCTCGCGAACTCGACGACGCCGCCGAGCACCGACCTCAAGTACAACTACACGCAGAACCTCGCGCTGCACTACCTGCTCACCGGCGACGACCGCTTCCGCGAAGCCGCCGAGACCATCGCAAACCGCTCCATCGTCAGCGGCTACACCGGCGCCATCAGCACCTCGTTCTGGACCGAGCGCCACGCAGGCTTCGGGTTGCTCGCCAACGTGTACGCCGCGCGCGTGAGTGATGATCAAGCCGCCACCTTCCGCACACGCGCGAGCACCATCGTCACCAACCTCGAGGCGATTCAGAACACGACGCTCAACCTCGCCTCGGCGCCTGCGAACAAGATGCTCCCCGCGACGCACCGCTGCTTCGCGCACACGCCGCAGGCGCACGACATCTCCGAGTACGTCAACCTCGACGGAGCCGCCGCCACCCTCGTCTGCAGCCCGTGGATGAGCGCCATCGTCGCCGAGGGGCTCGAGGCCTGGGCCGACGACGCCGCACCCGCCGACCGCACGCGCGGGCTCGACGCCATCGTTCGCCTCGGCCGCCGCCTCACCAACCCCGACAATCGCAACGTCATGGGAGGCCGGCCGCACTACCTGCTCGGTGTCGACGGCGCGAACGCTCCCGACGACTTCGACGAGCACTGGGGCGAGGTGGCCTACGTCGGCGCCATGGCCTTCCACTACTCGGGCCGCACCGACATGACGTTGCGCACCAACACCATGCACTTCGTCACCGGCTTCTCGAACGACGGCTCCATCGGCCAGCTGCGCAGCTTCAACTGGCAGTGCCGCGCGGCGCTCGCCACACCGTTCTATCTGCAATGAGCGCCGGCTCCCCGACTTCGCGCTAGGGTCATCGGCTCCATGCCTCTCGCGAAGGGCACCCCCGTCGGCGAATACGAAATCGTTCGGCAGCTCGGCTCGGGCGCGATGGGTGAGGTGTTCGAAGCGGTTCACCCGATGATTGGCAAACGCGTCGCCATCAAGGTGATGCGCAACCCCGCCTCCGAGGCGATGACCGAAGCGCGGCGCCTGCTCGAAGAGGCGCGCGTGGTGAACGCCATCAAGCACCCGGGCATCATCGACATCTTCGGCGCGAACGTGCTGCCCGACGGCCGCCCGTACCTGGTGATGGAGCTGCTCGAAGGGCTCTCGTTTCACGAGCACCTCAAGCAGCACTCGCCACTCGCCATCGGCGAAGTCTGCTTTCTGTTGAGCGGTCTGCTCGAGGCGCTCGCGGCCGCGCACAAGGCGGGCATCGTTCACCGCGACCTCAAGCCCACCAACGTCTTCCTCGCCACCATCAACGGCGAACGAAAGGTGAAGCTGCTCGACTTCGGCGTCGCGCACCGGGCCGACCGCGAACGGTTCACCGCGCCCGAGGTCACCGTCGGCAGTCTCGGCTTCATGGGCCCCGAGCAGCTGGGCGGCAACGTGGTGCCGCAGAGCGACCTCTACGCGGTCGGCTGTGTCGCGTGGTTGCTGCTCACCGGCCAGCCCGTCTTCCCGTACCGGGCCATGGGCGAGCTCGCGCGCAACCACCTGCAGACGGTGCCGCCGCCGATTCGCTCCGTTCGCCCCGACGTGCCCGTCGCCCTGCAAGACTGGATTGCCCATCTGCTCCAGAAGGACCCGACGCGCCGGCCGGCCAACGCCTTCGAGGCGCTGCTCACGCTGCGGCTGGCCGAAGAAGAGCTCGGCGAGTCGACGGTGCTCGAGCTGGGAGAACCGACGCAGGCCTTCTCACCCATCAAGCGCACGACGTCGGAGCCCGAGACGCGCCAGGTGTTCGCCATCGAGCGCGGCCCCTCGCAGACCCTCGACGACGAAGACGACCCGGAGAACACGGTGCGCATCATTCCCAACAAGCCGCGCCGCTGACCGATGCCCGCCGCCCTCGAGCTCAAGAACGTCACCAAACGCTTCGGTGACAAGCTGGCCGTCGACGACCTCTCGCTCACCATCGGTGAAGGCGAGTTCGTCGGCCTGCTCGGCCGCAACGGCGCGGGCAAGTCCACCACCATCAAGATGGCGACGGGGTTGCTCGAGGTGTCGAGCGGCTCCATCAACGTGCTGGGGCTCGACATCGCGACGAAGAGCCTCGAGGCGCGCCGGCTCATGGGCGTGATGCCCGAAGACATGGCGCTGCTCGAGCTGCTCACCGGGCCTCAGTACCTGCGCTTCGTGGGCCGCATGTACGGGCTCGAAGAAGCCGTCATCGACACGCGCGCGAAGGAACTCTTCGACACGCTCGACCTGAACCCCGGCCCGCGCACGCTGGTGACGGACTACTCGTTCGGCATGAAGAAGAAGCTCGCGCTGTGCTCCGCGTTGCTGCACGCGCCGAAGCTGGTGTTCCTCGACGAGCCCTTCGAGGGCATCGACGCCATCACCAACCGCACCATCAAAGACATCCTGCTCTCGCTGCAGCAGAAGGGCGTGACGCTGGTGCTGACGAGCCACATTCTCGAGGTGGTGGAGCGCCTCTGCCCGCGCATCGCCATCATCGACGAAGGCAAGCTGAAGGCCTTCGGCACGCACGACGAGCTGGGCCGCGGCGCGGGAACGTTGGAGTCACTCTTCGTCGGCCTCGTGGGTGGCGAGCAGAAGGGCAGCCTGTCGTGGCTGTGAGCCCGCTGCGGGCCGTCGTCACCGCGCACCTCGAGGGCAGCTTCAACCGCGCCCGCAAACAGTTCGGCACGCTCGGCGTCGTCGCCAGCGCCGTCATCATCGCCATCGCGTTCCTGCTCTTCGTGGTGCCCTTCGTGGCGGGCCTCTCGTTCATGGGCTTTCTGCTGGGTGGTGCGCTTCAGGGCGAAGGGCAGTTCGAGCGCAACCTCTCGGCCATCTCCATCTTCCTCACCTCGCTCACGTTGCTGGGTGGCGCGTTCGCCGGCATCGGCGGCGCGAGCCGGCAATTGCCGTGGGAGTCGTTGCAGGCCTACCCCGTGAGTCCCCGCGCGCTGTTCGCGGCCGAGCTGGTGGCGGGCTCGACCGAGGTGCTGGCGTTGGCCGAGCTGCTCGCGCTGTTGGGGGTGTGTGCGGGCGTCTCGGTGGCGGCTCCGCAGTCGACGCCGTTCATGCTGCTCATCTTCCTCTGCTGCGTCGTCACCACGATGTCGGTGCAGCTGCTCGTCGCGTCGGTGGCGCAGCGGGTGTCGAAGCAGGTGCGCATCATGTTCGTGGTGTTGCCCATCATGGCGACGCTGCTCTCGTTCGGGTCGCCGAAGGTGATGACGGTGCTGACGTCGAAGCGGCAGACCGAGGTGGGCGTCGCAGCGCAGTCGGTCGGGCGGTTGTTGCCGGTCGGCCAGGCGCTCGAGGCGGCGCGCAGTGCGTACCAGGGCGCGTGGAGCGAGGTGCCGCTGAAGCTGGTGCCGATGGTGGCGTTGATGCTGGGCACCCTCGTCGTCGCGTACGTGCTCGTGTCACGCGAGAAGCCGATGGCGCAGGAGCAGGGGAAGGGCGTCGCGAAGAAGCTGTGGACGTTCACGTCTCCGACGTGGGGCATCGCGCGGCTGCAGTGGGAGACGCTCACCACGAGCCTGCCCGGCCGCATGATGCTGCTGATGCCGCCGCTCACCATCGTGCTCATCCGCGGGCCGCTCGCGCAGTTGCTCAATCGGGGGAGCTGGGTGGTGCCGGCGGCGTTCCTCTATGCGGGGCTGTCGAGCACGAACCTGCTCTTCAACCAGTTCGGCCTCGACCGGCACGGCGTGAAGGCGTTGTTCCTGTTGCCGGTCGACGAGCGCGCGGTGCTCGAGGGCAAGCAGTGGGCGTTCGGCGCGTGGCAGTCGGTGCAGACGGTGATGTTGGCGGGGTTGATGCTGGTGTCGGGGTACACCGATGGGTGGGCGCTCTTCCTCGGCGTGGCCATCGCGGCGTGCTCGTTCTTCCTCATCTCGAGCGTTGGGCAGTTCGTGAGCATCTGGCAGCCGCACCCGCTGACGAAGAGTGGCATGCGCGGCATGCGGCCTCCGCTGGTGGTGGTGCTGGCGACGATGGCGACGGTGTTCGGCGGTGGCGGGGTGCTCTTCTTCGCGTCGTACTCGTTGTTCCAGACGATTCCCCAGTGGAGCGGGGTGGTGATGAGCCTCGTCGCGGTGCTGCTCGCCATCGGCTCGCGCGGGCTGCTGCGCTTCAACACCGGGTTCCTCAAGGTGAGTCGAGAACGGCTCGTGGAGTCGCTCGGCGCGACGGCCTGAGGCTGCTGCCAACACGGTGGCCACAGCCGGGCGGTACTTCGGCGGCTCCTCTCACGGAGACCTGCCCATGTTCGAACTCTCGTTGTCCATCAACTGGCTCGCGGTGCTGCTGGCCAGCGTCGCCCTGGCGGCCCTCGGCGCGACCTGGTTCATGGCGCTGTTCCCCACGCCGTACGCGACGGCCCTGGGGAGAACCGACCTCGCCGGCCAGAAGCCCAAGCCCCTCTTCATCGCGGGGCCGTTCGTCTGCAGCGTCGTGCTCAACCTCACCAACGCGGTGATGCTGCGCTCCTTCGGCATCACGTCGCTCTCGAGCGCGCTGCTGTTCGGCGCCATCACCGGCGTCGGCTACCTCGCCTCGACGACAATCAACGTCGCCATCAACCCCAACATTCCCCGGCCGCTGCTGTACGAAGCGGTCAACGCGCCCTTCTTTCTCGTCAGCAATCTGATCAGCTGCGCGATTCTGGCCGCCATGCAGTAGGGAGAGTTCGTGCGGCGCGCCGAGCGGCTGTTCGAGATCATTCAGGTGCTCCGCCGCGCGAAGGGGCCGATGACCGCCCAGGCCATCGCCGACACGCTCGAGATGGGGCGGCGAACGCTCTATCGCGACATCGCGGCGCTCATCGCGCGGCGCGTGCCGATTCGGGGAGAAGCGGGCGTCGGCTACGTGCTCGAGCGGGGCTTCGACATGCCGCCGCTGATGCTCACGCCGACCGAAATCGAAGCGGTGGTGCTCGGCTCGCAATGGGTCGTGGCGAACGGCGATGCGCAGCTGTCGGCGGCGGCGGTCGACGTGCTCGCCAAGGTCGCCGCCATCGTGCCCACCCGGTTGCGCGACCTCGTCGACGACCCGGTGGTGGGAACGCCGCCACCGCGGGGGCGGCGTACAGCAGGCGCGGTCGACGTCGCCGCGCTGCGCGACTGGGCACGCCGGGAGCAGAAGCTGGCCCTTCGGTATGCCGACGAGGCTGGCACCGTCACCGAGCGCACGGTCTGGCCGGTGCTCATCGGCTACGTCACCTCGACGCGGGTGCTCATCGCGTGGTGCGAACTTCGACGAGACTTTCGGGTCTTTCTCATCGACCGCATGCTCGCCGTGCGGTTCCTCGACGAGCGCTACCCCGAGCGTCGCGTCGCGCTGCGGCGTCGCTGGTTGGCCGAGAACGAACAGCGGAAGGCCCGCCGTCAGCGCTGATCCACCATTGATTGGCGACAAGGCAGGTGTCCCATGCCGGGCGAAATCCACCTCGTCGCTTCGCGAAGCGCGCTACCGCTGAGTCTCTCCCTCGACCGAAAGGCCCGTTCGCATGCGCGCTCGTCACCTCGTTCCTCTCTTCGTTCTCTCGGTTGGCTGCGGCGGTGGTTCGACGCTGCAGGGCAAGGCCAACAGCGGCTTCGTGTCTGACGCCGATGGCTGGGTCATCAGCGGCGACGCGCAGTCGACCTCGGTGAAGCCCGACTTCAGCGGCACGGGCGGCAACCCCGACGGGTTGATCAGCGCGAAAGACGACGTCACCGGAGGCGTCTGGTACTTCGTCGCGCCGGCCAAGTACCTCGGCGACAACGCCTCCATCGCGGGCAAGGCGCTCAAGTTCGACCTCAAGGTCGACAAGGTGCCGACGAACCCGTTCCCCGACATCGACGTGAAGCTCATCGGTGGTGGCGTGACGCTCGTGTTCGACACGCCGAACAACCCGACGGAGCAGTGGACGAGCTACACCGTGCCGCTCACCGCCGCCGGGTGGAAGGTGGGCAAGCTCTCGGGCGCCGCGGCCACCGAGGCCGACATGACGACGGTGCTCAAAGACACCACCGCGCTGTGGATTCGTGGCGAGTTCAACGAGGGCCCCGACACGGGCTCGCTCGACAACGTGCAGTGGGGCGTCAGCAACTGATCAACCCGTCACCACCACCGACTTTCCGAACCGTTCGGCGAGCTGCGCGACCAGCTTCGAGTCGCTCACCTTTCCCAGGTCGAGCTCCGCCGGCTCGAACGACTTCGCGTCGAGGAGCGCCTTCAGCCCGGCCGCCGTCACCTTGCGGTTGTTGCCCAGCCGCAGGTGCGTCACGTGCTCGAGCCCCTTCCACGCCGCGAGGGTCTTCACACCCGCATCGGTCAGCTTGTTGCTCGACACATCGAGCGTCACCAGCCGCGTCGAGCCCTTCGTCACCAACACCTCGATGGCC
>JAACJQ010000420.1 GCA_016879935.1 Archangiaceae bacterium
CATCGAGCTCGGCCCCTGCGTCGACCTCGCTGGCGCCCGCGTCGTTCGGTTCGTCAGGAGGCACGACGGGAACGGCGGAGCACCCGATCAGCATCAGCGCGAACAGTCGCAGCTTCATGGGCGCGACTTCGCATCAGCCGCCCGCTTCGTCCATCACGGCAGCGTGGCGGGCAGGTAGACGCGCCGAAACTTCTCGAGGTCGTTCACCCCGAGGCCGCGCGCGCGCTGGTGCGCCTGCTCGACCGCGGTCGTGTCGCGTCGCAGGTGCCCGAGCACCAGCCGGCAACACGTGGCGTAGAGCGCCAGCTCGGCGTGGTCTGCGAGCGTCGCGGCGCGGTCGAGCAGCTGCTGCGCGCCTGGTCGATCGCCTTCGAGCACCTGCGCTCCGGCCCGGAGCCCGAGCGCCAGGGCGTAACCCCAGGTGCGTCGCTTCTTCTCGATGGCGTTGGCCTGCGCGAGCACCCGCCCGTGCCGCTTCGTCGCGAGCAGCGCGCGCCCCACCATCCACGGCCGGTAGATGGCGATCCACTCCGAGCGCGAGAGCAGCGATCGATCGAGCAGCGGCAGGCTCTCGTCGAGCACCTCGAGGGGCTTGCCGTTCGTGTAGAGCTCGATGTTCAAGCGCGCCATGAACTCGAAGAAGTGCTGCACCGAATAGCTGACGGCGTTGAGCCCGGGCTGGGCCGCCAGAACCTCGTCACGCGCGCGTCGCTCGTCGTCGAGCGCCAGCCAGGACAAGTTCGGGAGCCCGGTGCGCAGGGTCGCCTCGACGTACCGATCGCCACGCTCCCTCGCGGCGGGGAGCGCCGAGTGGAGTCGACGGTTCACCTCGCCGAGGTCGCCGGCGTGGCCCAGCGCCACCATCGCGAAGAGCTCACTCGTGAACGTCTCCTTCACGGCGCCCGGGCACTTCGCGAAGCGTTGCGCGGCCTGCTCGCAGAGCTTTTGCGCCTCCGCGAGTCTTCCGAGGTGGAACGAGGCGATGCCGGCGCCGCCGAACGTGCACGCGTGGGCGTAGGCGTCGTCGATGGTCGAGGTGACGGCCTCACAGCGGGCGAGCACCTCGCGCGTGCGTGCTTCTCCGGCGCCACCGGCGTTCGCCGAGAAGGCCGTCTCGTAGCCCAGGCAGACGGCGATGCGGGTCGGCTCTCCGGCGTCGAGCGCGCGGAGCAGGGCCTGGCTCATCAGGTCTGACGCTCGCAGCGAGTCGAGGGCCGCCAGCCCGATGGAGGTCGAAGTCAGCGTGTCGATGCGCGCCAGCTCGGCCCGGTCGATCGCCGAGGCTGGCCTGCGAACGAACTCGTACCCACGCAGCTTCAGCCTGGCCCTCGTCCATACCATCGAGGCGAAGGCGCCCTGCGGCGAGCGCGCGAGCGAGAGGCCGCGGGCCTTCAGCGCCGTGCGCGTCAGGTCGAGGCCGCGCTCGACGTGACCGGCCCGGAGCAACTGCGCACCAGCGCGGGTCTTCAGCTCGAGCGCCTCGGTGGCGGGAGCCGCGCGCGCTGCGACGAGCAGGACTTCTGCAGCGTCGGCGCCCCGGCCGGCGTTCGAGAGCGCGGTGCCGAGCGCCAGCCGAACCGCGTGCGCGTCGGCCCGACCCGGAGCCCAGGCCAGCACCTTCGAGAAGAGATCGGCCGCGTGGTTGTACGCGAGGGTCGACATCGCGCGGTGAGCGCCCCGAAGGGCCTGGTCGGCCGCGGCGTCGAGCTGATTCGAGGCGTGCAGGTGCGCGGCGAGAAGTTCGGGGTCGCCGTCGAACCGCGCCAGCGCGTCGGCGATCGACGCGTGCCGGGCGAGAGCCTCTGTCGGCCCGATGGTGCGCTCCACCGCCCGGCGCAGGGTGTCGTGGTACGGCTCGATCGTTCCGTCGCCTCGCACCAGCACGAGCCGCCCTGCACGCAGATGACCGAGCGCGAGCGCCTCGGCCTGCGTGAGGTTGGCGGCGGTGGCGCAAGCAGCCCGCGGCAGCGGTGCCTTCGCGAGACAGACCGTCTCGAGCAGGTGCCGAGCGGGCGAGGGCAGGTGCGCGAGTCGGCTCGCCAGGGCGGCGTCGAGATCGTCGTGACCCGCGAGGGCCTGCAACAGAAACGGGTTGCCGTGCGCGCCAGCCGCCAGGCGTGGCCGCTCGACCGCTTCGGGCTGCAGCGCCGCGAGCAACTCGAGGCTCTCGTCGGCCGACAGCGGGCCCAGTGGAAGATCGTACCGGGTCGCACAGCCAACTGGCGCTGGCGCTCGCCGCAAGGGCTCGAGCAGCGGGTGCCCCTCGTCGCGCAGCGCCAGCACGAACACCACGGGCGCCGTCGTGGGCGTGTCGAGCAGCTCTCGGAGGAAGGGAATCGAGTCGGCGTCGGCCCAGTGCAGATCGTCGATGGCGACGACGACGGGCTGCCGTTGCGTGGCCGCGTGGATGAGGTGGCGCAGGGCGATGGCAGACTCGTGGCGGTGCCGCTCGGGTGGCGAGTCGGAAGGCGCGGCGCGAACGAGCGGCCGCAGCACCGGAAAGCTGCGGGCCAGGTTCGCGACCTCGGTCTCGAGCGGGGTCGACTCCGTCGCCAGCCAGCGGGCGAGCCCATCGACCAGTCCATCGACCGTCCTGAAGGGCGTGCTCTCGTGCTCGAAGCAACGCGACGTCAGCACGAGGGCGCCTTCGTCTCGACGTTGCCTCACGAAGTGACGGAGCACCGACGACTTCCCCATTCCAGGCGGGCCATGCAGCCACATCGCGGCAGGTCCCTGTGCGCGCTCCAGCCTCGTGAGCACCTCTCGGCGCCCGATGAGCGGAACGTCGGGTCGCTGCTCGAGCAACGGCGCCAGGGCCGGCTCGAGCGTGCGCACCACCTCTGCCGCCGTCGGGCGATCGGCTGGCGTTCGGGCGAGGAGCCGCTGGCACAGCGACGCTTCGACCCCTGGAAGCGGGAGCACGACGTCGGTGGAGCGTTTCGCTGCGAGCACCTCGAGGGCCGCACCGACGAACGGTCGACGTCCGGTGAGGGCCTCGAACAACATCACGCCCAGGGCATAGAGATCGGACGCGGCCGAGGCCGGCGCACCACTCGCCTGCTCGGGTGACAGCCACGCGGCTGCGCCGACCATGCCCTCCGCTTCGTCTGGCGCCTCGTCGACTGCCAACCCGAAGTCGAGCACCACCGCGTCGCCCTGCGGCGTGACGCGCACGTTCGAGGGCTTGAGATCGCGGTGCAGGCGGCCGCTCGAGTGCAGGAACGCGAGGCCGAGGGCGATCTGCGCGAACACCTGGCGAAGCAGATGCGGGCTGGCGCGCAGGGCGTCGAGCAGATCGAGCCCGTCGATGGGCTCCATCACCAGAAACCAGGTGTCGCCTTCGCGCCCGAGCTCGTGGAGCGGAACGAGGTGCGCGTGCGCGAGATCGGCCAACGCCCGGAACTCGCGCTTGAAGGCCTGAAGGGCGTGCAGGCGATCGGCGCGGAGCACCTTGACCGCCACCCTGGCTCCTCGCGCGCGGTCGGTCGCTTCGAAGACGGTGCCGAAGCTGCCCCGGCCCAACTGACGATGCGGAGTGAAGCGCGCGTTCAGCGCCTCGGGCCACGCCTCGGGAATGGGCTCCACCGCCGTCATCGAAGGGCGGCAGCCTACTCTCTGGGAAGGCCGAGCGACGCCAGTCGGCTCAGCAGGCTCGTGCGCGGCAGCCCGAGGGCGCGAGCGGCTTTCGAGACGTTTCCGCCGGCGGTCGTGAGCGCCGCGGCAATCACCTCGCGCTCGCGGGCATCGAGCGCGTCACGTTGCCGCTGCAGCTCGGACCAGTCGGGCGAAGGCGCGGCGACCGGGTCTTCTGCACGCCGCTGCTCGATGGGCCTGCCGGGCTCGGCCTCGACGTGGGTGACCGCGAGCCGCTCGGCGTCGGGGTCTTCGAGCAGGGCGAGATCGATCGCGCGCCGCAACGTCGACTCGAGCTGGCGGAAGTTGCCCGGCCACCCGTGCGCCTCGGAGGCGAACCACCGGCTGAGCGCCGCATCGAGCTTCCACGGCCGGGAGGGATCGAGGCGGCCCAGACACTCGCGGGCCAGCGCTGGAATCTCGTCGCGGCGCGCGCGCAGGGGAGGCAGCTGCACCCGGTGGCCGGCGACGCGGAAGTAGAGGTCTTGCCGGAAGCGCCCGTCGGCGACGGCTGCGTCGAGATCGCCGTTGGTGGCGCAGATCAGCCGCGCCTTGCTGCGCCGCGCATCGGCTCTCGCCCAGCCCAGCGGCCGGTAGGTGCCGAACTGGGTGAAGTCGAGCAGCAGCTGCTGGGCCGCGCGCGGCAGGTTCAGCACCTCGTCGAAGATCAGCGTGCCGCCGTCGGCGTACTCGACCAGCCCCACCCGCCGGGCGAGCGCTCCCGAGAACGAGCCCTTCTCGTGGCCGAACAGCTCCGAGGTGATGGTGTTGAGGTCGTCGCTGCTCCCGAGCGTGGCGCGAACGATGGGCGCGCGCCCCGAGGCCTCGGCCAGCAACTGCGCGAGCAGCGTCTTGCCGGTGCCCGACTCGCCCAGCAGCAGCACCGGCACGTCGGAGTGCACGGCGGCGCGCAGCTGTCTGGCGAGCGGCGCGAACGTGGGCGACCCAAGCAGCTGATCGAGCGTGGGCCCGACGGTGCGCGAGATCTTCAGCCGCTCGCCACGCAGCGTCTCTCGCGCCTGTTGCAGCCGCTGGTGCTGCGCCACCACCGACGAGAGCAGCGCCGCGGCCGCCGTGAGGAACTCTGCGAGCCGGGGAGAGGGAATGCGCGTGCGATCGCGGAAGTCGACGTACAGCACCCCCCGTTGCGCCCCGTCGTCACCCCGCGCCGCCGACAGCACCCCCGGCTCGAGGGGCACCGCGAAGGCCGCGAGACTGCCGAACGCCTGCACGCTCGCGCTGCCGTCCTCTCCATCGAAGGCAGACATCGAGACGCAGCGGGCGCTCTGCTCGGCCTCCTTGACGAGCGTTCGGCTCAGCTCGTGCCGTTCGTTCGGGGCCAGCGCGCGCCCCTCCCTGCGCGCGTTGACCGGCACCGTCTCACCGTCGGCGTACGAGAGCAGCAAGAGCGCCCGGTCGGCACCCGTGACGTCAGCCACCGCGTCGAGGAAGTCGTCGGGCGTCGTTTCGTCACGGCCGAGCCTCGAGAGCAGGTCCTGAAGACCCGTCCACAGACCCCGCTCATCGAGTGACGCGTCTACCGCCAGCGGTCGCATGAGGCGGCCCAAGGTAGCCCACGTCGTCAACGGGTTCTCGCTTTCGCGTCAGCGCGTCACTCGCGCCGTCGGCAGCTTCTCGAGCAGCTTCTTCACGCCGTCGTCCGTCACGGCCGTCTTGCGCGCGTCGAAGGTCGCGAGGTTCGGAATGGTGACGAGCGAGGCCACGCACTTGTCGGTGATCTTCGTCTCGTCGGCCTTCAGCCACCGCAGGGTGGGGTGCTTCGCGAACGCGGCCAGGCCCTTGTCGCCAACGGCCGTCCGATCGATCCACAGGTTCTCGAGCGTCTGAATCTTCGCGAGCGACTTCGCGCCCGCGTCGGTGATGCCCGTGTCGCTGACGTAGATCGTCTTGAGCGGCAGCGTGGCGATGGCGGCCATCGTCTTGTCGGTCGTCTTCGTGCTCCAGATGAAGAGGCGCTCGAGCGTCTTCACCTTCGCCAGCTGCACGCCGCCCGCGTCGTCGAGCTTCGAGGACATGAGCGTCAGCTCCTTGAGGTTCTTCGCGTTCGCGAGCTCGGCCACGTCTTCGTTCACCTTCGCGAACTGCAGCTGCAGCGTCTCGAGGTTCGGCATCGCGGCGATCGCGGCCATGCCAGCCTTCGTCGCCTTGAGATCGTCGAAGACGAGGGTGGTGAGCGGCAGGTCTTTGATGGTCTGCAGCCCGACCTCGGTCACCTGCGTCTTGGTGAGGTTGAGGCGCGAGAGCTTCGTCAGCTTCGCCACGTGCACCATCGCCGCGTCGGTCACCTGCGTCTCCGAGAGCGCGAGCTCCTTCAGGTTCGACAGCCTCGCAATGTCGGGGAACGCGGCGTCAGTCACCTTCGAGAAGTACAGCTTGAGCGCCTGCAGGTTCGGCTGCGCCTTGACGACCTCGCTCACGGCGGCGTCACTGCCCGACGTGCTCGACAGCACCACCTCACGCAGCGCCGGGAACGCCTTGAGCTTCGAGAGATCGGCGACGACCAGCTTGTTGCCCGTCTGGCCGAAGTCGACCGCGTACGCCTTCGAGACGAGCTCGGCCGTCGGGGTCTGCGAGTTGACCTTGCCTCCGATGCCCTTGAGCCACTCCGCGAGCTCCGCAGGCGTCTGCGCGACGGCGGTGGAACAGATCGACGCAACGAGAACGGTGACGACGCGTGACATGAAGACGACCCCCGGTGAGGTGTGAACCGGGCGGCCCGAGCACGTGACGTGCCACCTCGTCGTCGAGGGAGCGTCTCGCGCGCATCGCCCACGCACCGTCGAGTCGACGTCAGAACGTCAACTCCAGTCCCACCCCGCCACGAGCGCCGCCGCCGCAGGGAACCGCTCGAGCGGGCCTTTCGCGACGTAGTGGCAGTGCAGGTCCTTGCGCACGAACACCTTTGCGACGAATGGCTCTCCCTCCCACGCGACCTCGAACGAGTGCGCGATCTTCACCACGAGCTTGCCGCCAGCGAACGACAGCTCGGCGCCGAGCGGCACTTCGGGTGGCTGCAGGTCTTCGGGAATCGGCGCGCCGAGCAGCCGGGCCACCTTCACCATCATTCGAGCCGCTGCCGCTGCCCGCTGCGTGTAGTCGGGCGGGGCCGTGCCCGACGCGAATTCCGAGGCCCAGCTGCCTTCACGGAGCCGTCGCTTCACGAGGTCGACGTACAGCTCGTCGCGGTCGAGCTTCACCAACCCCAGCTCGGGAAAGTGCTCGACGATGCGCGCCTGCCGCACGCGCTCATACGGGTCGAGGCCGTTGCGGTCGCCCCATTGCCTGATGGTGACGAGGTCTCCCTCCTGCGTGACGCTGGTCGCGTTCGTCACCCAGCCCTGCTCGTCCTTGTCGAAGCCGCCGTCGTCGTAGGAGCAGGTGACGTCGATGAGTGCCATGCGCGCAGCGTAGCGCTGTCGAAGTGACGTCAGCGCCCACATGAGGCCTCGTGGTTCTGCGGAGATCTCGGTCGGCCCACAGCTTGCTGAGCGGCGGCTCATGACGAAACCGCTCGTGGTGGTGCTCTCGTTGTTGGCCGCTCCCTCGTTCGCTGCGCCATGCATGGCCTTTCGCCGTGAGCAGCGCGTCGAGGCGCAGAAAGAAGGGCAGTGGGCGAAGTCGACGGTCGTGAGGTGTGACGCCCGGAAGGGCTACCTCGTGCACTTCGACGGCTTTGCCTCGTCGAACGACGCGTGGCTCGCAGAAGACGCCATTCGACTCCCGCCCGGCGTCGCCGAAGCCGCACAGAAGCAGAGAGAGGCCGAGGCCGCGGCAGCAGCGGCTGGCTACAAATCGAACGACTACGTCCACATTCAGCGCGCGAGCGACAAGGAGTCGTTCGTCGCGAAGCTCTGGAACGCGGGCCCCACGACGTACAGCTACATGAGCGGAGGCGTCGAGACGCGCATCGAGCTCGCAGACATCAAGGGCAGGTGGGACCCGAGCAAGATGAAATACAAGGTCGGCGACAAGGTTCGCTACGTGATGAGCGGCTTCCTTCCCGCCACCATCACCGCCATCGAAGCGGGTGGCTACAAGGCCACCATCACGGGCGCGACCGACCCCAACGTGCTCAACGAGAAGTGGTTCGTCGACGAGTGGACGTACGACGAGTTCGAAGCGGCCATCGCGCCGGTGAAGAAGCTGAAGGACTTTCGCCTCGCGACGCTCGCCGAGATCGACAAGGACCACACCACCCAGCCCTCGCTGCCCAGAGAGGCGAGCGAAGACAGCGTCGCCGAGTTCGAGAAGATCGTTCGCGTCTACGAGGCGGTCGACGCCGACCTGAAGGCGAAGTTCCCGAAGCTGCCGCCACTGGAGCGCCCTGACTGCTCGTTCTGCCCCGTCACCGTCGCCGACACCATCGCGCGGCACAAAGAGATCCTCCGCTTTGCCGTGCCGCTCGACCCCTCGCGCGTCGTCGAAGAGTTCGAGCGCCTGACGAAGGCCGACGAGAACTCGTACAACAACGACTTTCGCCCCGATGACGCGGCCGACATCTTCGCCGCGAAAGATGGCGTCGCAGCGGCGCAGAAGAAGATCGCCAAACGCCTGCGCAAGTACACCGCGTACGGCGAGCTGCTCGGCGTGAAGGTCGACCCGAACCTGCCGAAGATCAACGCCAACATCGCCGCCGAGGCCGCGAAGTTCCGCAAGTACCTCAAGAAGTCGCCGCCGCTCCTCGACAGCTTCGCCAAAGAAGGAACGGCCATCGCCGTCTCTGACAAGAACCTCGAGAGCGTGGCGAAGGCGCGGGTCGCGTACCTGTACCCGAAGTCGAAGTGCCGGCTGCTCGGCACCGAGAAGCACGACTGGCGGCCTGAAGGGAGCGGCGACTCCTACGAAGGCCGGTACAAGTACGTCGTCTTCGACTGCACCGACCCCGAGTACGAGTTTCCGTTCGCGCTGGCCATCTCTGCGTTCCAGCCGCACCTCGGGTTCGGCAAACACGGACCGACCGAGGGCCGTTGGCCGATCTACTCGTACTACCGGAAGTGAGCCGATGCTCCACGCGCTGCTGTTGTCGGTACTGGCCCAGCTGCCCGTCGCGAAACAACCAGACCCTGCGGTGATGGCGTCGACCCTCGCCGAAGCCCGGGCGAAGCGACCCGTCGACGCGAAGGCCCTGCTCGCGCTCACCCAGGGGCCGATCGACCCCTCGCTCGAGAAGGACCTGATCGAGCGCGACTGGTTGATCGCGGGCGCGTGGGGCTTCGCGTCGAAGGCGTTCAGCCCGAGCTACCTCGACGCCGAGCCGACCCAGTTCGTCTTCGAGCGCTACCTCGATCACGGGCGCGGGCTGAACTTCCTCTTCGTTTCGTCTCAGGTGCAGCACACGAACTTCGACGCCGCGCCCGCGTGGAGCGTGAGCCTGAAGCGCGTCGGCAAGCAGACCTACTTCGCGATCACCAGCTCGGGCAACACCGAGCTGCACCGGGTCGTGCAGTACGCGAACGGCGTGCTCGTGCTCGACGTCAGCGCCGACGGCAAGCCGCGCTCGAAGCGCATCGACTTTCGCCAGGTGCGCGTGGCGATGCCGCGGCAGTTCGAGTCGACGGGCAGGTGATCACCTGACGTACTGCGCGAGCCCGAGCCACGAGAGGAACAGGCCGAAGGCGAAGAGCAGCGCGGGGCGCCACCACGTGCCGAACCAGTGCAGCACCAGCACCTGGTCGGGCGTCTCGGCGCGCCAGAACACCGTCAGCGTCGTGCCCTCGGGCCAGGCGCGGTGCACCTCGCCTTCGGCCTGTCGCTCGACGTCACCAGCGCGCAGCCGCACCCGCACCCACTGCTGATGGCCTCGCACCAGCCGCCTGCGAAAGCTCGAGACGACGGTGCCTTCGGCGCGCACGCCGCGTGTGAGGAAACGAACGGTCGTCCACGTGAAGCGCGCCGCGAAGGCGAGGAGCGTGAGGCCGGCGAGCCCCACCACGGTGAACATCGCGCGCAGCACGAGCATCGCTCAGGCTCTGCGCACCAACGCCGCCGTCAGGGCCGCGAGCGTGGGCTCGAGTGGGTTCGCGATGGCCGGCTTCTGCAGCAACGCCGCGAGCGGGTCGGGCGGTTCGACCGTCTGGCCGATGAGCGGCTCGACGACCGTCTCGAACTTCGCCGGGTGCGCGGTGGCGGCGATGAGCAGGGGCTTCGTGTGGCCCTTCGCGCGAAGGCGATCGCGCACCGCCACGCCACACGCCGTGTGAGGGCAGATGGCGGTTCTCGTCGCGCGCCACACGGTGCCGATGGTGCGCCGAATCGTCTCGTCGTCGACCCAGTCGGCGCTGATCTCGCGACGCAGCGCCGCCTCGTCGGGCCACCAATGCCGAAGGCGCTCGAGGTTGCTTGGCGCTCCGACGTCCATCGCGTTGGCGAGCGTCGCGACGCTGGGCTTCGGAGCGTAGGTCCCCGTCGAGAAGAAGTCGGGCACCACGCGGTTCGCGTTCGTCGCGAGGGTGACGTGGCCAATCGGCAGGCCCAGGCGCTTCGCCATCAGGCACGCGAGCGCGTTGCCGAGGTTGCCCGTGGGCACGATGACGTCGATTGGCCCCAGACCGCGCTGCTGCAGCACGAGCGAGGCGTGCGCGTAGTACGCCATCTGCGGCAACAACCGGCCGAGCGAGATGCTGTTGGCCGACGAGAGCCCGTGCGCCGCGACCAGCGCCTTGTCGGCGAAGGCCTCCTTCACCACGCGTTGGCAGTCGTCGAACGAGCCACGCACCTTGAAGGTGCGCACGTTGTCGCCGAACGCGCCGAGCTGATGCGCCTGTCGCGCCGAGACGCGGCCGTCGGGGTAGAGGATGACGACGCGAAAGCCGGGTCTTCGATGAAAGGCCGCAGCGACGGCAGCGCCCGTGTCTCCCGAGGTCGCCACCAGAATCGTCGTCGGTGGAAGCCCGAGCCGTGAGAGCGCCTCGGCGAGAAAGCGCGCGCCGAAGTCCTTGAAGGCGGCCGTGGGCCCGTGGAACAGCTCGAGCAGAAACGAGTCGTCGTCGATGGGCAGCAGCGGCGCGTCGAAGGTGAACGCCGCGTGGCAGAGCGCCTGCGCATCGAGCGTCTCGTGCTGGAAGAGTGGGGTGAGCAGCGTGGTGGCGGTCTCGGCCAACGTCGTGCCCAGCGTCACCGCCGGCCGCGCGTCGAGCGGGATCACGTACAGCCCGCCATCGGGCGCCAGCCCTTCGGCGAGCGCCTTCGCCAACGACACCGGCCCTGCGCCTCGCGTGCTCGTGCACTGCATCGTCAGATCACCTTCGCTGCGGGCCCGTCGACCTTCGACACCAGCACGTCGGCCTCGAGCTTCACGCTCTTGAAGGCCTCGGCCATCGCGGCGCCAGCCCTGGTCGCCTTCGCCTTCGACTCGAACCACGCGAACACGCTCGGGCCTGCGCCCGAGATCGACGAGCCCAGCGCGCCGCAGTCGAGCGCTGCTTCTTTCACGCGCTGAAAGCCGGGAATGAGCTTCGCGCGCCTCGGCTCGACCAACACGTCACGAAACCCACGGCGAATGAGGTCGACGTTCTTCGTCCAGCAGCCGGCGAGCAACAGCGCGAGGCCTTCGCTCTGCACCACGAAGTCGTGGAGCTCGTACGCGCCCTTCAACGCCGCGCGGGCCTTTCGCGTCTCGAGCACGAAGTGGGGGTGCACGAGCGCGCAGTGCAGCCCCTTCGGCACCGGCACCTTCACCGGAGCGCCCTTCGCCGGTGCAATCACCAACCCACCCAGCAGCATCGGCGCGACGTTGTCGCCGTGACGCGAGCCGCTCGCCGCCGCCTCGCCATCCATCGCGAGATCGTAGAGCGTCTCGAGCGACACCGGCTTCTCGAGCACCGCGTTCGCCGCGACGAGCGCCGCCACCGCCGACGCTGCAGAGCCGCCCATGCCGCTGCCCAGGGGAATGCCCTTGTCGAGCTCGACCTCGAAGCCGACACCCGGGCGCAGCTTCGCGAGGCCCAGCAGCGCGCGCCCAGCAGTGTTCGCCTTCGCGTCTCTGGGGAGCTCGGTGACCAGCCCGCGAATCGCCGTGACCCGCACACGGCCGTCGGTCGTTCGTCGAACGGTCGCGGTGTCGCCGTAGCCCGAGAGCGAATGCCCGAGCATGTCGAAGCCGACCGCCACGTTCCCGATCGACGCCGGCGCGAACGCTCTCGCCTCTTTCGACGTCACAGCCTGGCCCCGAGCGAGGCGGCGATGCGCAGCACGTCGGCGAAGATGCCCGCAGCCGTCACTTCGGGCCCTGCGCCGGGGCCCTGCACCACCAGCGGGTTGTTGCGGTACCGCGCCGTCGTGAACTGCACGACGTTGTCGGTGAGCTTGATGTGCGCGAACGCGTGCGTGGTGGGCAGCTCCATGAGGCCGACCTGCGCCGAGCCCGCGCCTTCGAGCTTCGCCACGTACCGCAGCACGTTGCCGTTCTTCTTCGCCGCCGCGAGCCGGGCCTGCATCGGTGCGTCGAGCTCCGACAATCGCGTGAGGAACTCGGCCGGCGTCACGCCCTGCAGCGACGCGGGCACCAGCGACTCGACCTTCACGGTGTCGAGCGTCGTCTTCCAGCCGCTCTCGCGCGCGAGGATCACGAGCTTTCGCGCGACGTCCATACCCGAGAGATCGTCTCGTGGGTCGGGCTCGGTGTACCCCAACTGCCGCGCCTGACCGACGAGGGCAGAGAAGGGCGTGATGCCGTCCCAGGTGTTGAAGAGCCACGCGAGCGTGCCCGAGAAGATGCCCTCGATGGCGAGCACCTGATCGCCCGTGTCGAGCAGATCGCGCAGGGTGGTGATGACCGGCAGCCCGGCGCCGACCGTCGACTCCGCGCGGAAGCGGCCACGCGTCGAGGCCTTCTTGATCGCCTCGTAGCGCGCGAGCGGCCCCGAGCCTGCGTGCTTGTTGGGCGTCGCGATGTGAATGCCCTTCGCCAACCAGTCGGCGTACCGGCTCGCGACGGCGTCACTCGCACTGCAGTCGACGATGAGGGCGTGCGGCAGGTGCTCGGCCTGCACGTGGCTCGCGAACCGATCGAGATCGGCTGGCTGGTCGAGCGGCGCGCCTTCTCCGAGATGCGTCTCCGACAACGCCATCGACTTGCTGGTGGAGATCGCGCGCACCCGCAGGTCGAGCCCGTTGTTCGCGAGCAGCCGCTCCCGTGCTGCCGAGAGCTGCTTCAAGAACGTCTTACCCACGTTGCCCGGCCCGATGACGCCGACCGAGATGGTGAGCGCCGAGAGATAGAAGCCCGCGTGCACCGTCTTGAGCGCGCGCGTCGCGTCGGCGGCGGCGATGGCGACCGAGATGTTCCGCTCCGAGCTGCCCTGGGCGATGGCGCGAACGTTGATGCCGGCCCGGGCGAGCGCGTTGAAGAGCCGCGCCGCGACGCCGGGAGTGCCGGCCATGCCGTCGCCGACGACCGCGAGCACCGAGATGCCGTGCGTGACCGAGATCGCTTCGACCAGCTTCGAGTCGAGCTCGCGCCGGAACGCTTCCTGCAGCGCCTTCTTCGCCGCGTCGGCTTCTTTCTCCTGCACCACGGAGCAGATGGAGTGCTCGCTCGAACCCTGGCTGATCATCACCACCGACACGCCCGCCTGCTTCAGGGCGCCGAACGCGCGCTCCGCCGTGCCGGGCACGCCCATCATGCCGGCGCCCTCGACGTTCACGAGCGCGAGGCCCGAGAACGCGGTGATGCCCTTCACCGGCACCGAGGCGTCGGTGGTCTTCTCGATGCGCGTGCCAGGCTTCTCGGGCGCGAACGTGTTGCGAATGATCAGCGGCAGCCCACGCGCGAAGGCCGGCGCCATCGTCTGCGGGTGAATCACCTTCGCGCCGAAGTACGCGAGCTCGCACGCCTCGGAGTACGACATGCGATCGAGCAGCACCGCCTCGGGCACCAGCCGCGGGTCGGCCGAGAGCACGCCGTCGACGTCGGTCCAGATGTGAATCTCTTCGGCGTCGAAGAGCGCTCCGAAGATCGCACCCGAGTAGTCGCTGCCGTTGCGGCCCAGCGTGGTGATGCGGCCGTTGCGATCGCGCGTGACGAAGCCCGTGATGATGACGCGGTCGAGCTGCCGGCCCGCCTTCCACGCCTCGAGCTTCTGCCGTGAGATGTTCCAGTCGACCATGGCGCCCAGCGGCGTCTTGTCGACCACCAGCACTTCGCGCGCGTCGAGCCACGCCGTCTTCTCGCCACGCTCCGCGAGGTGGGCGTCGAGCAGAATCGAGCTGACGACCTCGCCGAGGCCCTGAATCACGTCGAGCAGATCGTCCGAGAGCGACCCGAGAAAGGCCTGCGCACTCAAGAGCTCGGTCATGCCGTGCAGCTCTCGATCGAGCTTCGCGATGACGGGGGCGGCCTTGTCTCCGAGCAGATCGCGCGCCACCTGCCGGTGCTTCTTGGCGAGCGCCTGCGCATCGGCCATCCACGATTGGTCCTTCGCGGCGGCCTTCTTCGTCACGTTGATCAGCGCGTCGGTCACCTTCGACATCGCCGACACGACGACGGCCTGTCGCTCGTTCTTTCGCGCGACGAGAATGTCGGCCACGGAGCGAATGCGCTCCGACGTGCCCATGCTGGTTCCACCGAACTTGTGTGCGACGACGCGGCTCACGAGACCCCTCCGGCGAAAGACTCACTCCACGAGCAGCATGCCGCTCACCATCATGTCCATCGCGCACCCGAACTTGACCTGACCGGCCTTCGTCGGCGTCCACGCGATCTCGACCGGCTTGTTCAGCGGCAGCTCGGCCTTGATGTCGGTGCCCGAGATGAGCAGCTCGGTCGCGCACGTCGCGTCGGTCGTGCGCGTGACGATGAACTTCACCGGCTCGTTGTTCTTGAGCGTCACGTTGCCGGGCACGAAGCCGTCCTCCGTCACCTTCAGCTCGACGACCCGCGCGCCTGCTGCAGGCTTCGCGTCGGCCACCGCGGGCTTCACTTCGACGGCCTTCGGAGCCTCGACTGCCTTCACGGGCTCGGGCGCCTTTGCTTCGTCCTTCTTGCAGGCGGTGATGGTGATGACGGCGATGAGGGCAATGAACGTGCGCATGTCGGCTCCTGTGGGGCCTGTGTACCGCCGTGCTGAACGACCTGCATCAGCGGTGATCGTTGTGCCTTCGAGTTGCTAGAGTGCCGGGGCTCCTTCACGAGGTGACGCATGTTGTGGACAGCCTGGGCCGTCGAGACGCGCAACGCGGAGCAGCGGGAAGGTCACATTCTCGTCCAGGCCAAGGGCGCTGAAGACGAGCCCCGCGCGCCGGTGATGGTGAACCTCGTGCTCGATCGTTCGGGCTCGATGAAGGGGGCTCCGCTGGCGGCGGCCGTCGAGGCGGCGCAGTCGTTCATCGATCTCGCGGGCCCCGAAGACTTCATCGGCCTCGTGTTGTTCGACGGCGTGGCCGAGCAGCGCGTGCCCGTGATGGCGATGGACGTGCGTGGCAAGCAGGCGATGACCGACGCGTTCTCGCACGTGACGACGGGCCGCGGCACCGCGCTGCACCAGGCCATCGAGGTGGCGACGCGTGGGCTCCAGCGCACGCTCGTTCCCGGCCGCCGCCCACGCCTGCTGCTGCTCACCGACGGTGAGCCCTCGGTCGGGCCCGACACGCAAGACGCGTTCGACGAGCTCGGCTTGCGGCTCGCCAGGCAGAACGTCGCCGTGCACGCGCTCGGGCTCGCGCGGCACTACGTCGCCGAGGTGCTCGAGGCGCTCACCCGGCCCTCGGGCAACGGGTTCGAACATGTCGATGGGCCCGAGGGCCTCAACGAAGCGATGGGCGCGATCGTCTCGCACCTCTTCGGTCAGGTCGCCGCCGAGGTGCAGGTGCGCGTGCAGCCCGAGGGGCTTGGCGCCATCTCGTGCCGTCACGGCTTTCCCACCGCGCTCGAGGCCGACGCCCTCGTCATCACGCTCGGAGACGTCTCGCGCGGCTACTCACGGCGCGTGCTCCTCTCGGGGCCGATTCGCGGCGAGACCTGGAGCGCCATCATCCACGGCTCGTCCCGTGAGCGCGGTGACGTGAAGCACCAGAAGCTCGAGCTCGAGTTCTCGACCCCGGAGTCGTCGCGCGGTCGCCTCATCGTCGGCCTCAGTCACGAGCTGAACCTCGTCGGAGAAGAGACGGCGGCGTGGCTCTCGCTCGCTCGCCGCGACACCCAGCGCGCCGAGACCCAGCTCGAGGCGGCAGAGACGGCGCTGCGGGCCATCGTCGCCATGGCGCCAGAAGGACGTCCCGTGCGTCGTCACCTCGAGCGGCTCGCCGATCTCCGCTCGGCCGTCGAGCGTGGCGAAGGTGACATTCCGCTGCTCATTCGTCGCGCGCAGGCCGCTCGCGCCGGCACGAACGTGAGCCAGGTGATTCCGATTCAGAACTACCGCGGCCAGAAGCGCTGAACAGCGGCTCGATGAACGAGCTCGTCAGGCGCCGGGCGCCCAGCTCAACATCGCGTGCAGTGGAATGAAGAGCGGCGTCGCCGCCTCTCCCAGCAGCACGTCGAAGGGGCCGACGGCGATCAGCGGCTGCGTCAGCGTGATTCCATTGCGGAGCACGAGCTTGATCGGCTTGCCCACGAGATCGAGCAGCGGCCGGGGGTCGCTCACGGGCCGGCGAGACGGTTGGCGCGCGACGGGAGTGGGCTTCTGCGACAACTTCGGGTCTCGCTCCACCTGCGTGCCCAGCGCTTCCCAGGTCTGTCGGGTCGCCATCACCACGACCTGCAGCTTCTCGACGCGGCCCGAGCGCTCGCACTCGAAGGCCACCGGCTGAACCGCCGTGATCAGATCGAGCACCGTGCGCTCGCCCAGCACCAGGCTCAGCTCGGTCTTGTTCTCGATGAGTGACGCGATGAAGGCGTCGATGGGGGCGCCGTCGACCGACGCGCGAGCCTTCTTCACCTCGTCACGCCGCTTCGCCCGAGCGCGCCGCGCCAGAAAGTCCTCGACCGACAGCCCGCTCTGCACCACGCCGAAGGCCTCCGTCAGCTCGAGGTTCGGGTTCTTGTCCATCAGCGTGAAGGCCTGGTCGAAGCGCTTCGCCTCTTCGGCGTGCAGCTTCTTCCAGATGCGGCACTTCATCTTGCCTTCGAGATCGCCGCGCGCGATTCGGTACGGCACGCGCTCCTTCTTGGCGAGCGCGGCGATCGCCTCGGGCGTCGGTGGCGGGCGCGGCGTCGAAGGGCCACGAAAACCACCACTGCGCGGCGGGCCCCGGCCAGGCGGTCTCGGGCCCGAAGCGCGTGCAGGCGGAAACCCCGCAGCGACGGGGGCCACCGAGCTGGTGGGGTGAATCGAAGCGCGGCTCACGGCAGGTGCAGCGGTCGGGCTCACGGGGCGCGGCGCAACTGGCACCACCGCGGGCGTCGACGTCGCGCTCGTCGTTCGCGGCGCGACCGGCCGCGGCGCAGGGGCAGGGGAGACGGGCCGCGGCGCCACGGGCACCACGCCCGACGCGGGGCCCTTGCGAATCACTTCGACCCGCGGCGCAGGCTTCTTGGTCTTGTCGTTCGTGTCGGTCACGGCGTCACCAGCTCGGGCAACTCGACGGCCCAGCGCTGTGCTTCTTTCACCATCGTCACGCGTTCTTGCACGTCTGCTCCCGTGGGGCACGCGCCGCCCGCGTCGAGGGGCTGGCTGCACAGCTTCACGTCGAGCTCGGCCTTCTTCTCATCGGCCTTCGCCACGGCGATCGAGACGAGGGGCGACGCTCGCCGCGGCGAGAAGAACGCCAGCAGCGCGGGCTCCTCCTTGATGGTGCCCTTCGACGCCGCCGAGATCGCCTTCGAGCGCTCGGTCAACAACGCGCGGCTCTTCTCGCTCAGCATCGTGAAGGCCGTCTTCGCGTCCTGCTTGCGCACGGTGTCGCTGAAGACGCGGAAGGTGCCGTCGGGCGTGGTCGGCGGAGCCTTCTGACAGGCGGTCACCAGAACGAAGAGGAGCAGCGAAGAACGCATGGGCCGTCACTTCATATACCTGGGAGGGCCGCGCGCGCGCTGCTCCGTTTTCCGACCAGGTGGGGTGGGTCACTCCGCTTGCCGCACCTGATTCCGCCCGCCCTGTTTGGCGTCGTAGAGACATTCGTCCGCGAGCTGAACGAGCTGCTCCGGCGTCTCGATCACCGACGATGGGGCCGTCGAGACCCCGATGCTGGCCGTGCAGCGCACCGTCTCGGGCGGCTCCACGGTACGGCAGGTCAACCGCATCGCCTCGACGCCCATGCGCACCCGCTCGGCCGCGCGCCAGGCCTCTTCGGGTGACGTCTCGGGCAGCAGCGCGATCAGCTCTTCACCGCCGTAGCGCGCCAGCACGTCGACGTCGCGCAGCGCCCGCCGCGCCACCGCCGCGACCTCCTTGAGCACCACGTCACCGAAGGGGTGCCCCCAGGTGTCGTTCACCTTCTTGAAGTGATCGATGTCGAGCAGCATGCACGACAAGGGCGCGCGGTACCGCAGGCTGCGCGCCCACTCCGCCTGGAGCCGCTCCTCGAAGTGGCGCCGGTTGATGAGGCCCGTGAGGCCATCGGTGCGCGAAAGATGTTCGAGCGCCGCGCGCTTCTCTTCGAGCTCCCGGTTGATGCGATCGAGCTCTTTGTTCTTCTCGACCAGCGTGTCTTGCAGGGCCTTCAGCCGCAGCATCGACTTCACGCGCGCCGACAGCTCGTGCATGTCGAACGGTTTGACGAGGTAGTCGTCGGCGCCCAGCTCGAGCCCTTCGACTTTTCCGGCGCTGCGCCCGGCCGTCATCAGAATCACCGGCGTGAACGCGAAGCCCGCGCCCTGGTTCGCCTTCACGATGCGGCAGACCTCGACGCCGCCGAGCCCGGGCATCTCGACGTCCATCAGGATCAGGTCTGGGTGGTGCTTGCGAATCGCAGTGAGCGCCTGCGTGCCGTCTTCGGCTTCGACGAAGCGGTAGCCCTGCGGCTCGAGCCCGCGCCGAAGCAGCTCGAGCACCGCGCGATCGTCGTCGACGAGCAGCACCAGCCGGCCCTCGAGCCTGATCGCCGTGTCGTCGCGGCGCGCGACCTCGAGTGTCTTTCGGCGGGCCTGGGGCATTGAGCGGTCAGGAGCCTACCGCATTGTGGCCCGGCGCCAGCTTCACCAGCCGCGCGCGGTACACCGGCTGCCCGGTGACGAGGTAGCGCCGCTCGCGCGTCGAAGGCGCCTCTTCGGGGTCGTACGGGTGGAAGACGCCGGGCCCGAGCGGGTTGTGAAAGCCCGCCTTCTCGAGCACCGCCAGCCCCTGCTTCGCCCGATCTTCGACATCGGTGCGGAAGTCGAAACGGCCTCCGACCTTGAGCAGCCCCAGCAGGAGCTTCGTGAAGTCGGGCAGCAGGATGGCGCGCTTGAAGTGGGCCCGCTTCCACCACGGGTCGGGGAACTGCAGGTGAATCACGTCGAGCGAGTTGGGCGCGAAGATCTTCGGCACCACGATGCGCGCGTCGCCTTCGATCACCTTCAAGCGCGTCAGGCCGTGTTTCTCGGCGCGGTGAGCGACTTCGCGCGCGTACTTCTTGCGCCACTCGAACGCGAGGTAGCGAATGGTGGGGTCGCGACGGCAGTGCTCGAGGGCGAAGCCTCCAGCACCGCAGCCAATCTCGAGCTCGAGGGAGCCATCACCACCGAAGATCGCCGACCAGTCGGGCGGCTTCTCCATCGTGGCGATGTCTTCGCCGGCCTTCTCGGGGCGGAGCGGAATGCGGGACATGAACGGGGGCCGCAAACCACAACTCGCGTCGCTTCGACAGTGAACAACGCCAGCTTCGGCTATAGCGCTCTCCCGATGCTGACGTTCCCGTCTCTGACTGCTGCCGCCGACGCGCACGCCCTGAAGGGGTTCGCGGTGTGCCTCGGCAACTTCGACGGTGTGCATCTCGGGCACCAGGCGCTCTTCCAGGCCGCCGCCGCGCTCGGGCCCGGGGGGGTCGTCACCTTCGACCCGCACCCGGGCAAGGTGCTCCAGCCCGAACTCGCCCCGCGTCTCATCGCCACGCCTCAGCGCAAGCTCGAGCTGCTGGAGAAGGCCGGCGTCGTCGCGTGCGTCGTGCAGCCGTTCACCCGTGACTTCGCGCGCACCACCCCGCAGGCGTTCGAGGCGCTGCTCTTCGATGCGCTCGGCGTGAAGGCCGTCGTCGTGGGCGCGGACTTCACGTACGGCACGAAGCGCTCGGGCTCGGTCGAGACGCTCCGGAGCGCCGCGCAGGCGAGGGGCGCGCACGTCGCCATCGTCACGCCCGTCTCCATCGAAGGCGTCGTCGTCTCCTCGACGAAGGTGCGGGAGTACGTGCTCGAAGGCCGGGTCGAAGCCGCTGCGCGGTTGCTCGGCCGCCCGTTCGATCTCGAAGGCGTCGTCGTCACCGGCGCTCAACGCGGTCGCACCATCGGGTTTCCGACCGCGAACGTCGACTCGCTCAACGAGCTGCGCCCGGCCGCCGGCGTCTATGCCGTCTCGGTCACGCTGCCCGGCGGGGCGGTGCATGGCGGCGCATGCAACCTCGGCGTGAAGCCCACCTTCGAAGGTCAGAACGTCACCATCGAGTGCAACCTGTTCGACTTCAGCGGTGATCTCTACGGCCAGAAGCTGCGCGTGGCCTTCCTCGAACGGCTGAGGGCCGAGCAGCGCTTCTCGGGGCTCGAGGCGCTCAAGGCGCAGATCGAACGTGATGTCGTCGCCGCTCGCGCCGTCATCAATCGTGGCCGCGGCTGAACCGCCCACACGAGCGCACACCGTCGTGAAGCTTGACTCGTGTGGACGCAGGTACTTCCATTTCGCGGCTCGTCGTCGACCTCACTTCGCAGCATTCGCGAGAGGCAATCAAACATGTCTGGCCGTCTGGGTGAGCTGCTCGTCCGGGAAAATCTGATCTCGGTGCAGCAACTGCGCAAGGCGCAGGAAGAACAGCAGAAGAACGGAACGCGCATCAGCACCGCCCTCATCAAGGTCGGCGCGATCGAGGAGTCGAAGCTCACCGACTTCCTCTCGAAGCAGTACGGCGTTCCGGCGATCAACCTCAAAGAGTTCGACGTCGACCCCGAGATCATCAAGCTCGTGCCGAAGGACGTGGCCGAGAAGCACCTGGTGATTCCGGTGAACCGCGCCGGCAGCTCGCTCATCGTCGCCATGTGCGACCCGTCGAACATCTACGCCGTCGACGATCTCAAGTTCCTCACTGGCTACAACATCGAGCCGGTGGTCACGAGCGAGCCCGCGCTCCGGGAGGCGATCGAGAAGTACTACGCCGAGAAGGGGCCGAACCTCGAAGACATCATCAACACGATGGAGGACGACGTCGAGGTCGCCGAAGACGGCGACGAGGGCGGCAACGTCGAAGAGATGGCGAAGGCCGCCGACGACGCGCCCGTCATCAAGCTCGTCAACCTCATCTTGAAGGACGCCATCGGCAAGCGCGCCTCCGACATTCACGTCGAGCCCTACGAGAAGGACTTCCGCGTTCGGTTCCGCATCGACGGCGTGATGTACGAGGTGATGAAGCCGCCCATGAAGCTGCGCAACGCGATCACCTCGCGTCTGAAGATCATGGCGCAGCTCGACATCTCCGAACGACGGCTGCCGCAAGACGGTCGCATCAAGATCAAGCTCGGCGGCGGCAAAGAGATGGACTTCCGCGTGAGCGTCTGCCCGACGCTCTTCGGCGAGAAGATCGTCATGCGTCTGCTCGACAAGTCGAACCTGCAGCTCGACATGACGAAGCTGGGCTTCGAGCCCGAGCCCCTGAAGTGGTTCAAGGAGCAGATCGATCGCCCGTACGGCATGGTGCTCGTCACCGGGCCCACGGGCTCGGGCAAGACCACCACGCTCTACTCGGCGCTGGCGGCCCTCAACGACCCGACCACCAACGTGTCGACCGCCGAAGACCCCGTCGAGTTCAACTTCGCCGGAATCAACCAGGTGCAGGTGAGCGAGTCGATCGGCCTGACCTTCGCGTCGGCGCTCCGCAGCTTCCTGCGACAAGACCCCGACACGATCATGATCGGTGAGATTCGAGACTTCGAGACGGCCGAAATCGCCGTGAAGGCCGCGCTCACGGGCCACCTCGTGCTCTCGACGCTCCACACCAACGACGCGCCCTCGACGGTCACGCGCCTGTTGAACATGGGCATCGAGCCCTTCAACGTGACCGCGTCGCTCAACCTGATTCTCGCCCAGCGTCTGTGCCGCAAGCTCTGTCAGAACTGCAAGCGGCCGGTGCAGGAGTTCGACGAGAAGGCGTACACCGACGCCGGCATTCCGCAGGAGAAGATCGGCACCTTCACGCCCTACGAGAAGGTCGGCTGCAAGGAGTGCAACGACCGTGGCTACCGCGGCCGCGTCGCCGTCTACGAGGTCATGCCCTTCTGGGACGGCCTCAAGGAGATCGTCATCAACGGCGCCTCTGCTGCCGAGATCAAACAAGAGGCGATTCGCCTGGGCATGCAGACGCTGCGCATGTCGGCCCTCAACAAGGTGATGCAGGGCACCAGCACCCTCGAAGAGGCCGTCGGCAACACCGCTCCCGACCGCTTCTGATTCGTCACCTCTTCGAACAAAGGACGTCAACGCCGTGGCCAACCTGCATCAGCTGCTCAAAGCGATGGTCGAGAAGGGCGCGAGCGATCTGCACATCACCACCGGCTCGCCGCCGCAGCTGCGGGTCGACGGTGATCTCGTGCCGCTCAAGATGGCGCCGCTCACGCCCGTCGAGACCAAGCAGATCTGCTACTCGATTCTCACCGACGCCCAGAAGCACGCGTTCGAAGAGAACAACGAGCTCGACCTCTCGTTCGGCGTCAAAGGCCTCTCGCGGTTTCGCGCGAACATCTTCATGCAGCGCGGGGCCGTCGCTGGTGCCTTCCGCACCATTCCGTTCAAGATCCTCACCTTCCAGGAGCTCGGCCTGCCGCCCGTCGTCGCCGATCTCTCGAAGAAACCGCGCGGCCTCATTCTCGTGACGGGCCCTACCGGGTCGGGCAAGTCGACGACGCTGGCGTCGATCATCGACAAGATCAACACCGAGCGTCACGAGCACATCATGACGATCGAAGACCCGATCGAGTACCTGCACCCCCACAAGAACTGCCTCGTGAACCAGCGCGAGGTCGGCGCCGACACGAAGTCGTTCAAGACGGCGCTCAAGTACATCTTGCGGCAAGACCCCGACGTGGTGCTCGTCGGTGAGATGCGAGACCTCGAGACCATCGAAGCCGCGCTCGTCATCGCCGAGACGGGTCACATCGCGTTCGCCACCCTGCACACCAACAGCGCGGTGCAGACCATCAACCGCATTCTCGACGTGTTCCCGCCGTACCAGCAGCCGCAGGTGCGCGCGCAGCTCTCGTTCGTGCTCGAAGGCATCATGTCGCAGTCGCTGTTGTCGAAGGCGACCGGCAACGGGCGCGTGCTCGCGCTCGAGGTCATGATCCCCAACCCCGCCATCAGAAACCTGATCCGTGAAGACAAGGTTCACCAGATCTACTCGTCGATGCAGGTCGGCCAGTCGAAGTTCGGCATGCAGACCTTCAATCAGGCGCTGGGCCAGCTGCTCTCGCGAAAGCTCATCTCGATGGAAGAGGCGTTCGCTCGAACCAGCGACGCCGACGAGCTGAAGAACATCCTCGCGACGGGTGGCGGCGGCGGCATGCAGCTGCCGGGTCACGCCGCGCAGGGCGCGCTCCCGACTCGGGGCCCTCCAGGCAGGTAGGTCGGAGTAGGTGGGCCGGTTCCTTCGGGACAAGGCTCAATTGAGTTAGGCTTCGCGTCGTCCGGAGGTCGTTTCCATGCCCGCAGCAACCGCTCGAACCCAACCCGCCGCTCCCAAGACCAAGCGCTCCGCGGTTCCCATCTTCCTGTGGGAAGCCAAGACGAAGAGCGGCGAAGTGAAGAAGGGCGAGATGGAGGCGAACGACGCGGCTGCCGTCGACGCCCGCCTCAAGTCGCTCGGCCTCACCCCGAGCAAGGTGCGCAAGAAGACCTTCCTCGACGCGGGTATCACCCTGCCCGGTACGGGCGGCGTGAACGGCAAAGACCTGCTCATCTTCGTGCGCCAGTTCGCGACGATGATCGACGCCGGTCTTCCCCTCGTTCAGTGTCTCGACATTCTCGGCTCTCAGACGCCGAACCTCGCCTTCCGCAAGGTCATCTTCGCGATCAAGACCCGCGTCGAAGGCGGCTCGACGTTCTCCGACGCCCTCAAAGATCACCCGAAGGTGTTCGACGACCTCTTCGTGCAGCTCTGCGCAGCAGGTGAGGTCGGCGGTATTCTCGACACCATCTTGAACCGCCTCGCGGTCTACCGTGAGAAGGCCGAGAAGCTGAAAGGCAAGATCAAGGGCGCCCTCACGTACCCGCTCATCGTCTTGACGGTCGGTATCGGCGTCACGGCGCTCCTGCTCCTCAAGGTCACCCCCGTCTTCGAGAAGATGTTCTCTGACTTCGGGTCGTCGCTCCCCGCGCCGACTCAGTTCATCGTCGATCTCTCGAAGTGGCTGCAGGCGTACATCGGCTACATCTTCCTGGGCATCATCGGGGCCGCGGCAGCGTTCACTGCCTTCTACCGCAACCCGCGAGGCCGGCAGCTCTTCGACAAGGGCATTCTCTACGTGCCCCTCGTCGGCTCGTTGCTCACGAAGGTCGCTGTCGCGCGCTTCACCCGTACCCTCGGCACCATGATCAGCTCGGGTGTTCCCATTCTCGACGCGCTCGACGTGACCGCGAAGACGGCTGGCAATCGCACCATCGAAGGTGCGATTCAGTTCGTCCGCACCAAGATCTCCGAAGGTAAGAACATCGCGGGGCCCCTCTCCGAGACGAAGGTCTTCCCGTCGATGGTCGTGCAGATGATCGGCGTCGGTGAAGCGACGGGCGCGATGGATCAGATGTTGACCAAGATCGCCGACTTCTACGACGACGAGGTCGACACCGCGGTCGGAAGCCTCACCGCCATGATCGAACCCCTCATGATGGTGTTCCTCGGCGGCGTGGTCGGCGGCTTCCTCATCGCCATGTACTTGCCGATCTTCACCATCGCCAGTGCCATCAAGTAGTGCCCCGGCCGACGCGCCCGTCGTTCTCCAACGACCCGACAGCCCGGAAGATCTCAGCGGCCGGCTGACGGCGCTCGTCTTCTTCCGCACCGTCGCCACCACCCTGATTCTCGTGGTGGCGGGCGTTCAGATCAGCGGCCGCCGCCCCCTCGAGAGCATCTCTGCCGCCGACTTCGGGTGGTTCGGCGTCGTCGCAGTCGACTACCTGCTCACCCTCGTCTCCGCGCTGTTGCTGCGGCGTGGCTCTGCTGGGCGGTGGCTGGCCTGGGTTCAGGTGCTGGGCGCGGTCGCCTTCGCGACCTCGATCGTGCTCCTCACCGACCGCCGCGATTCGCCGTTCTGGTTCACCTACCTGCTCGCCATCATCGGTGGCGCCGTCGTGCTCGGCATGCGCGGCGCCCTCGGCGGCGCGACGGTGGCGGCGCTCTCGTCGATCGTGCTCACCCTCTGGTCGGCCGTGGTGAACGACGGCCCCGCCCGCCCCGTCGAGCTGGCGACGCAGGTGTTGGCCCAGTTCCTCGTGGCGGCGCTCAGTGGCTACCTCGCCGAGCAGCTCATTCGCACCCGCGGCCGCCTGGTCGAGAGCGAAGAAGATCTGGCCCGCACGAAGGAGCTGCGAGACCGCATCGTGACGGCGATTCCCTCTGGGCTCGCGGTCGTCGAGACGCCTTCGGGCCGGCTTCGCTACGTCAACCCCGCGGGGCTCGCGATTCTCGGCTTCGACGACGACACCTTGCCCCCGGTCGAGCAGGTGTTTCCCGGGGTGCTCGCGGTCGCCGTTGGCCGACGCTGGGAGCTGCTCTCGACCACCCCTCGCGGGGAGCGCATTCTGGGCGTGTCGACGAGCTCGCTCGACGCCGAGACCGTGCTGCTGGTCTTCCAGGATCTGACCGACGTGCGCCGCAAAGAAGACGAGATGGCGCGGCTCGACGAGCTGGCCGAACTCGGCAAGGTCTCGGCGACGCTGGCCCACGAGGTGCGAAACCCGCTCGCCTCGATGCGTGGCTCGGCCCAGATGCTGCTGTCCGAAGCGACCGATGGCTCTTCTCAGCAGCGCCTCAGCCGCATCATCGTGCGTGAAGCCGATCGCCTCGCGTACCTCGTCGATCACTACCTCGAGCTCGCGCGGCCGAAGGCGCCTCAACGCACGCAGGTGCGGGTCGACACCCTCGTGTCCGAGACGATCGAGGTGCTGCGCGCAGACCCTGCGGCGCGTGGCATCGCCATCGACGAGCAGCTCTCGACGCGCGAGGAGTCGCTCGATGGCGCGCAGGTCAAGCAGGTGCTCATCAACCTGCTGCGCAACGCGTTTCGAGCCGCAGGCCCGCGAGGCCGGGTTCGCGTGCGGGTGTTCGCCGCGCCGGCTCCGACGCTCTTCGAGGTCTGGGACAGCGCGGGGGCCGTGAAGCCCGACGAGCTGCCGCATCTCTTCGAGCCGTTCTACAGCCGCGAACCCGACGGAACCGGGCTGGGGTTGTCGACGGCGCAGTCGATCGCGCACGCGCACGGCGCGAAGTTGAGTGTCGAGTCGAGCCCCGAGCAGGGCACGACCTTTCGATTCGTCTTGCAGCCCGAGAGGAGCGCTCATGTCTGAGGTTCTGGTGGTCGACGACGAGCCCTCGATTCTCGAGTTCCTCGAGGTGCTGCTGTCGAAGCACGGGCATCAGGTTCGAACCGCGCCCTCGGTCGAAGCCGCGACGAAGGCGCTCACGGCGTCGGTGCCCGATCTCGTCATCACCGACTTCCGCATCGGCAAGCAGTCGGGCCTCGACGTGGTGAAGGCCGCGCGGGCGCTCAGCATGCCGCCAGAGGTGATCGTGGTGACGGCGTACGGAACGCCCGCGTCGGCCGTCGAGGCGATGCGACAGGGCGCCTACGACTACGTCACCAAGCCGTTCGACAACGACGAGCTGATGCTGCTCGTCGAGCGCGCGATCGAGAAGCGCTCCCTGCGCGTCGAGAACCGGCGGCTGCGCGCGACCTCGGGCATCTTCATGGGGCAGAGCCCCGCGATGCAGGAGGTGTGGTCGTTGGTGCAGAAGGTCGCGCCCACGCGCGCGACGGTGCTGATCTCGGGCGAGAGCGGCACCGGCAAAGAGGTCGTCGCCCGCGCCATTCACCAGCAGAGCCCGCGCGCCAGTCAGCCCTTCGTGCCCGTCAACTGCGGAGCGCTCGCCGAAGGGGTGCTCGAGAGCGAGCTCTTCGGCCACGTGAAGGGGGCCTTCACCGGCGCCTCCTCCGATCGGCAGGGCATTCTGGCGGCGGCGGGTGAGGGCACCGTGTTGCTCGACGAGGTGGGCGAGTTGCCGCTGGGCACCCAGGTGAAGCTGCTCCGCGTGCTGCAGGAGCGAAAGGTGAAGCCCGTCGGCAGCAGCCGCGAGGTTCCATTCGAGGCCCGCATTCTCGCCGCCACCAACCGCAAGCTCGAAGACGAAGTGAAGGCGGGGCGGTTTCGCGAAGACTTGTGGTTTCGGCTCAACGTCATCGTCATCGAGGTGCCGCCCCTTCGACGTCGCCGAGAAGACACGCCCGCGCTCGCGGAGTTCTTCCTCGGGCGCGTCGCCAACGAGCTTGGCCGACCGGGCCTGCACTTCACGCCCGAAGCCATTGCGGTGCTCCAGGACTATGCGTTTCCGGGAAACGTGCGGCAGATGCAGAACGTCATCGAGCGGGCGGCCACGTTGAGCGACTTCGACGAGCTCGACGTCTCGTCGCTCCCGCCCATGGTCCGCGGCGCACCTGGAGAGCCCGAAGCGGCCAGCCCCGAGGTCACGCTCGCTCCCGGCTTCTCACTCGAGCTGCACCTCGACACGCTCGAGCGCAACTACCTCCACGAGGCCTTGCGCCGGGCAGGCGGCGCGAAGACGAAGGCCGCCAAGATGCTGGGCCTGTCGTTTCGCTCCTTTCGCTATCGCCTCGCGAAGCACGGCATGCCCACCGAAGACGTCTGATTCAGCTCGCGCCCTCAGGGCGTCGGCTTGCCGGCTTCTCTTTGGTTGTCGGCGCGCAGGCGGGCCTCGATGCCGTCGACCGTGCCTCGCTCCAGCCCACGCATCAGCAGCATGTCTTTCGCCTGCGCGACCGCGCCCGCATCGCCGATGCGCAGCGCGGCCTGCAGGAGCGTTCGAACCTGTGGCTCGCGAAGGGGCGCCAGTCGATCGGCCTCGAGGAGCAGCCGCACCGCTTCGGGGTAGCGCTCCCTGGCGCCTGCCTCGAGTGCGCGCCTGACGATGACGACGCTGGCCGCGCGCTCCATGTCGAGCACCAGCGAGTCGGCCCACGTCGCGCTCGCCGTCCACCCCGCGTCGGCGAAGAGCTTCCGCTCCTTTCGGGCGAGGGCCGGGCTCTCGAATGCAGCCACCCGCTGGGTCAGCGTGCGGGTGATTCGAGCGCGAGCTTCTCCATCGGAGATCTCTTGCAGCGTCGCGGGGGCGACGAAGAGCCAGCCGATCGGGTCATCATCGAGGCCTGGCGCGGGCGTCGGCTCTCCTTCGTCGACCTCACCGAGCGACAGCCGCAGCGCGCGCACGTCGGCCCGCGCGGTGAAGGACTGGAGGGCTGCGAGCCTTGCCGCAGGTTCCCGCTCCGTGGTGCCGAGAATCACCTTCGCGCGCGCCAGCAAGAGGGGTTCGGTGATCTTCTCGGCCAGCGTGACGGCCTCGGCGCGTTTGCCCTGGGCCATCGCCACGCGGAACGCTCCGTACGCGCCCAGCGCAGAGGCGGGGTCGAGCGCGGAGATTGCCCGCAGCGTCGTTGCGGCGTCTGCGCTCATGAAGGGAAGCTGGCAGCCCGGCGTGCCCATGGCGTTCTCGAGCACGTCGAGGGCGAAGGCCTGTGGGTTCGGCGCGTCGATCATCATCGACGCCGGCAGCGCGCGAAGCGGCAGGTAGGGCAGTGCGGTCAGCACACTGGCGGTGCGGGGCCGTTGTGCCGCGAACTCGATGAGCCCGTTGTCGTCGGTGCTGATGCGCTTCGCGGTCGAGGGCCGCTCCGGCGTGGTGACGCCGGTGACCCGGCTGGCCATGAAGACCGCACGCGCTTCGGCACGGGGGCGGCCGATCATGACGGGGTGACCGAGCAGCCCTTCGGCCTTCGCCACGTCGAACGTGAGCGGCTGGTTCGAGCCCACCAGGTAGAAGGCGCCGGCTTCGGGCACCCAATAGGTAAGGGTGTGGGGGAAGACGGCGGTGAACGCGCCGAACAGCCCCTCGATCGACTCATCGGGCATCTCGGCCGGCCCGAACCACGTCGAGAAGACGCCGCCCTCGGCGAGGTTCTCTTTCGCGAGCTCGAAGAACTCGCGGGTGAACAGCGCCGCCGCGACCCAGGGGTGCGCCGGCATCGAGCTGATGACGTCGTACGAGCCCTGCGCGCGCCGCCCCGTCGTGAGCAGGTGATGCCGAGCGTCGTTGTTCACGAGGGTGAGGCGCGGGTCCTTCAGTGGAGAGGCGTCGCCCCACATCTCCTCGACGGCGGTGATCACTCCCCGCTCGAGCTCGGCGACCTCGAGGTGTTCGACACCAAGCTTCAAGAAGACGTCAGCGGTGCCACCTGCGCCCAGGCCGATGAGCAGCGCGCGTCGCGTCTGTCTCGCGTGGAGCCAGGGCGTCGTCGCCACCAGCAACGACTCTCGCGCCGTCACCGGAGGAACGTCGGAGTGCGAGCCCTGACCGAGCCCGTTGAGCGCAAGCCCGGTGCTGGTCGGGTACTTCGACACGGTGACGGTCGCGATGTCGCCTTCGTAGAACGAGGTGATGCTGGAGAGCTGCGCGCGCTGGCTGTTCATGAACGAGAAGTAGTCGTTCGTGTTCGGGCGCGGCGACAGCAGCCGGGGCTCGGTCTCGGGGAAGAAGGCGGCGATGCCGAGCGCGACGATGGTGGCCACGACGATGACGGGCTTGCGGTCGGAACAGGTCGCGATCGCGAAGATCACCGCCGTCACCGCGAGCAGGAGCGACATCAGGTAGATGGTCGCCGAGGAGCCCGTCGACGGCAGCAGGACGAACCCGGTGACGAGCGACCCGACGATGCAGCCCAGCGTGTTGGCCGAGTAGAGCTGGGCGAGTGTCTTTCCCGCGTTGCGCGCGGCGCCTTCTGCAACGGCGACGAGCGACGGCAACACGGCTCCCGCCGCGATGGTGGGCAAGCCCAGGAAGATGGCGACGAACACCAGCTCGACGAGGTGCCGCCTCGTTCCGACGAAGCCGGCGTTCGCGAGCGTGCCGACTGCCCAGTTCATCGCCGGCATCGTGAGCACGAACGCAACGAGCCCGACGAGGACCAGCAGCTGGAAGGTGACGGCGGCGGTGGCGACGTGTCGGGCCCGACGCGTGACGGCCGAGGCGATCAGACTGCCGATGGCGATGCCCACCAACACCACGACGAGCACCGAGCCGATGCCAAACGAGGTTCCGCGCAGAGAGATGGTGAACACCCGCGCCCACACGACCTGCGCCCCCGTCGCGACGAGGCCACCCAGGCCGGCCGCGAAGACGAGCGCGAGCCGCTTTCGGGGGTCGGCGGGCGCGACTTCGGCCTGTGGAGCAGGCGCCGCCGCGCCGTCGCCGTCAGCTCGCCGACTGCGCGCGAAGGCGATCGCGGCCACGGTGAGGTTGATCGCTGCCGTCACCATCGTCGAGGCGAAGACGCCCAGATATGGCAGCATCAGAAAGGTGACGCAGAACGCTCCGAGGCAGGCGCCGAGGGTGTTGAGCCCGTAGATGAGGGCCGTGCCCGGGCCGCTCTCGTCGTCACGCTCGATGGTTCCGACCGAAATGAAGGGCAGTGTCGCACCCATCAAGAACGTCGGAGGCAGCAGCAGCACGGCCGAGACGACGACACGAACTGCCATTCCTCCGACGCCGGTGCCGGGGTCGACGGTGGCGATGACGACCCCAAGGTGCTTGAGCACCGGGTAGAGACCCACGCCCAGAAGCCCCGTCATGGCCTCGAGGGCGGCGTAGGTCGCGAGTGGTCGCTTCGCCCCCACGCTCCGGTTGCCTGCCCAGCGCGCGCCCAGCGCGAGGCCGCCGAAGAACACCGCGAGCACGATGGAGAAAGACGCGGTGGTGGTTCCCAGACTCAGGGTCAGCAGGCGAACCCACAACAGTTCGTACGCGAGGCCCGAGAACCCAGAGAAGAGCAGCAGCGGCAGCACCCAGACTCGACGCACGCGACCTCCAGAAGAACGGGCACCGTGCCAGAGAACGCTGGCTGCGCGACTGACAAATTTCGTCAACGAAAGTGTCGGAGTTCGTCACTCGCAAGAAACTGGGCAGCCCCGTTTCCTTCAGTTACCCTCTGAGCGGGGCGCTACCGCCTCTTGGCGCCGTTCGTGCACAGAGAACGCGCGGCGAACTTCCTCGTCCACCTCTGACGGAGCAAGCATGACCAACAAGAAGAAGGGCTTCACGCTGATCGAACTCATGATCGTCGTCGCGATCATCGGAATCCTCGCTGCCATCGCCATTCCGAACTTCGTCAAGTTCCAGGCGAAGGGAAAGCAGTCGGAGGTCAACGCGAACCTCAAGGCGATTTTCTCTGCGCAGAAGGCGAACTTCCCCCAGCTCAACGGCTACTGGTCGGACATCGGTGGCATCGGCTTCGCGCCTGAGCGTGGTAACCGCTACCGCTACGACCTCGGCGCGACTGCCGCGACCGTCGCCGCCGGCACCATCGGCGCCTGCGCTGGCGCCAACCTCCAAGATCGTACTGCCGCCCTCGGCGCTGCTGCCGCCGGCACCTGCGGCGTCATGGCCGACATCGCCCGTCACGGCGACCAGGTCAACGAGGCCATGCTGGCCGCCCTCGGTGGTTTCGCTGCTGTTCCCGCCGCGTACGTTCCGGAAGGCACGAACGCCGCTCTGACGGGTCAGGGCGTCAACGGCGCCGTTTGCCCCCAGTGTGACTTCGCCGCTCGCGCGCAGTCGAACATCGACAACGACGACCGCGCTGACGTGTGGTGGGTGTCGTCGCAGACCCTCGAGACGGCCGCGGTCACGGGCTGCCCCGGCGCCATGACGATCGCGCTGATGAACGCGTTCACCTCGGGTACGCCGGCCGTCGTTCAGGACGACGTCTGCAACGAGCAGTAACCCAACGCGCATGTTGCAGTGGGGTCGCAAGAATCTCTCGTGGCTCCTTGGAGCGGTCTCGGTTCTCGTTCTCGTCCTGACTCGCGCGGCGCCGTACCCGCTCGAGGCCAGGCACGAGGGAGAGCTGAGGCCGCTCTTGCTTCGTGGGTCAGTGGCGTCGTCAGTGTCGAAGGCGCACCTGCCCCTGTTGATTGATCTCTACTGGCTCCGGACGCTCATCGGCATGGCCGAGCCCGAGACCGAGCAGCGAAACAAGAACCTGTACGCGTACGGTGATTTCCTCACCGATCTCGATCCCCGGTTCTTCCACGCCTACTACTTCACCGCGTTGGTGACGCCTTACTCGTTGGGCGGCGACAAGTTCGTCAACGGCGATCTCGCGCTGAAGATGGTTCGCAAGGCGCTGGCGCGGTTCCCCGATGATCAGCGGCTGCACATGCAGCACGCGTTTCTGCTGACCTACATCGAGCACGACTCGCGCGCGGCGGTCGAGGTCTTCCTCAAGATGGCCAAGCTGCCCAACGCTCCGGCTGCGGCCATTGCGTCGGCGACCGCGATATTCATCGAACAGAACGACTTCGACGCCGCGATCGCGCTGGTCTCGGAGGCGATGGGCGAGGGCGGTCACGGCAGCACGACGTTGTTGGCCGATCGCAAGAAGCAGCTCGAGATCGAGCGGCAGCTGCGAAGGCTCGACGAGGCGATCAAGGCAGCGGCCGTGAAACTCGGCCATACACCCGAGAGCCTCGACGAGGTGATTCAGGCAGGCGAATGGTCTGCTGACGAGACACACGACCAGGAGGGCGGCGAGCTCTCGGTCGAAGCAGGCCGCGGACGTTCTTCGTGGTTGGTTGGGCGAATGGAGGGAATTCGGAAGTGGTGACGGCCGCGGTCTCGACTGAGAATCTCACCAAGATCTACACGCTCGACCTCTTGAAGGGCCGCAAGCGTGTGGTGGCCCTCGACGGGCTCAACCTGACGATCGGTGAAGGTCACGTGATGGGCGTGCTGGGGCCGAACGGCGCCGGCAAGTCGACCACCATCAAGCTGCTGCTGAACCTGATCACGCCGACGTCGGGCAAGGCGCGCCTCTTCGGGCTCGACCCCAGCGACGCGGAGGCACGCCGCAACGTCGGCTACCTGCCCGAGAACCCGTCTCCGTACGAGTACCTCACCGGAGAAGAGTTCGTTCGGTTCGCGGGTTCGCTCTCGGGCCTGCGAGGCGCAGAGCTGACCGCGCGCGTGCGCACGGTGCTGGAGCAGGTGCAGATGGACCGGTTCACGGGCGTGCAGATTCGCCGCTACTCCAAGGGCATGACGCAGCGAATCGCGTTGGCTCAGGCGCTGGTCTCGAGCCCGCGCCTGTTGATTCTCGACGAGCCGACGTCGGGCCTCGACGTGCTCGGTCGCCAGCTCATTCGAGACATCATCCTCGCCGAGAAGAAGAAGGGCACCAGCGTGCTCCTCTGCAGCCACATCATTCCCGACGTCGAGGCGCTCGCAGAAGACGTGGCGATTCTCATCGGCGGCAAGCTCGTTCGGTCGGGCCCCGTGAGCGAGATGCTCTCGGACGAGGGCTCGCGCGTCGAGTTGACCTTCGAAGGCGTCGACGCACAGCGCCTCTCGCCGCTGAACCCCGAGGTGATTCAAGACGGGCGCCGGCTGATCGTTCGCACGGCGGCCGCGTCGTCACGCGCGCTGATCGAGGCCGCCCATCAGGCCGAGGGTCGGCTCATCTCGATGCAGCCCATTCGCAACTCCCTCGAAGACGCGTTCCTCGAGGCGCTGCGCAATTCCCAGAACAAGGTCGGGAGTACGATCGAGTGAACGGCGTCGTCAGCATTGCACTCAATGGGTTTCGCGAAGCGCGACGCAACCGCGTCACGTCGGTGCTCTTCGTCTTCGCGTTCATCATGGTCTTCTCGACCACCGTCTCGGTCGAGTTCACGGTGGCGACGTTCGATCGGGTGATGACCGACTTTGGCCTTGGCGTGATCGGCCTGCTCTCACCGGCGCTCACCCTGTTCCTCGGTACGGCGCTCATTCCCCGCGAGATCGAGCGGCGCACCATCTTCATGGTGGTGGCGAGGCCGGTCAGCCGCTCTGCCTTCCTGGTCGGCCGGTACATCGGCAACGTCATCACCGTCGCGTTCCTCGTGCTGGTGATGGGGGCCTTGTTCCTGCTCCAGATGCAGTTCGCCGGCGCGACGTCGACCTACAGCTCCGGAATTCACCGCGAGCACCTCATCGCGCTCTACGGACTCCTGCTCGAGGTGGTGCTGTTGACGGCGGTGAGCTTTCTCTTCGCAGCGGCGTCGTCGCAGTACGTCTCGGCCCTGTCGGTCACCTGTCTCTACTTCATCGGCCACATGTCGGAGGACCTGTACACGCTCGCTGGCCGCTCGAAGAGCGACGTGATTCGCGTCGTCGGGCGCGCGATCTACTACCTGCTGCCGAACTTCGACCGGCTCGACTTCAAGGCGAGGGCGACCTACTTCGACCCGACCTCGAACGCAGAGCTGCTGTCGACGACCGGCTACGCGCTCGCCTACACGGTGCTGGTGCTCATCGTCGCGACGCGGATCTTCGAGCGCCGGGACTTCAAGTAGTCATCACCACGTTCTGAGGCGACAATCGCAGCATGCGAGCGCGTCTCATTGCGATTGCGCTGGTTCTCGCGACGCTGAGCGCCGGCGGCACGTGGCTGAGCATTCACCCCATCGTCACCTCGCAGGCCGAAGCCGAGCACGCCCTCACCGGAGACCTGCAGCGCGCCACCCGCATCGAGGTGATGGTGACGCTGCTGGGGTTGCTCGACGTGACGCTGTCGATCGTGCTCGCGTTCGTCGTGCTGACGCTGTTGGTGGGGCGGCCGCTGGGCGAGGCCGAACGGCGCGCGGCGAGCGTGCTCGATCGTGAAGGTCGGCGGCTCGCGCTGGGAGGGCCACCGGGCGCCGCGCTGGCCCAGGCGGTCTCGCAGCTGCACGACGCCCTCGAGCAGGAGCGCGCCACCAGCCGACGTCGGCTCGATGAGCTGACGCTGAATGCAGAGCAGAAGGCACGGCTTCAGTCGGAGCTCGTGGCGGCCGACCGCCTGGCCACGGTGGGAAAGCTCGCGGCCGGCGTCGCGCACGAGGTGGGCAACCCGCTCTCGGGCATTCTCGGCTACCTCTCGGTGCTTCGCCTGCGCGCGCCCCAGAACGACCCGGCGCTCGAGGTCGTCGATCGCATCGAGGCCGAGGTCAAACGCATCGACTCCATCGTCCGTGGGTTGCTCGAGATGGGCAGGCCCTCGCGTGGCAAGGCGCAGCCGATCGATCTGCGGCCCATCATCGATGGCTGCGTGAAGATGGTCTCGTCGATGAAAGAGAACGCCCAGGTGCGCATCGACGTCGACTGCCCCGAGACCGCGTGGGTTCGAGCCGAAGCCGGCCCGCTCGCGCAGGTGCTCGTGAACTTGTTGCTCAATGCCTGCCAGTCACAAGCAGGGCAGGGGGCCGTGCGCCTCTCGCTCGCGCCCGAGAAGGGTGAGAGCCGACTCTTCGTCGACGACGATGGTCCGGGCATACCTGCTGACGTGTTGCCGAGGCTCTTCACGCCGTTCTTCACCACCAAGGCCCCGGGCCAGGGCACGGGGCTGGGGCTGGCCGTCTCGCGGCATCTGCTGAGCCAGTTCGATGGCAAGCTCACCGCGTCGAATCGGGAACAGGGCGGGGCGCGCTTCACGATCACGTTGCCGTCGCTCTGACGGCGACACGGGCGAGTGAAAGCGCGGGCGCAATTGCGTATGTCATCGCCATGGGCTTGCTGCGCTCCATTCTGGTGGTCGACGACGAGGCCTCGATTCGGCACGTGCTCACGCTCGTCCTCACCGAACACGGCTACGAGGTGCGCGCGGTGGCCGACGGTGAAGAGGCCCTCAAGGAGCTGCAGGCGCGCCCGTACGACGTGATGATCTCCGACGTGCGCATGCCGAAGCTCGATGGCATGGCGCTGCTCAAGCAGGGGCTGGCGCTGCAGCCCGAGCTCACCGTGCTGGTGATGAGCGCCTACGGTTCGAAGGATCAGGCCCTCGAGGCGGTCTCGCACGGGGCGTACGACTTCGTGCAGAAGCCGTTCAAGCCCGAAGAGATCGTCTTCACGCTTCGCAAGGTCGACGAGCGCGCTCGGCTGATGCGCGAGAACCGGCGGCTTCGTGCGCCTGCGGGCAGCGCCACCCTCGAGCAGATGCTCGGGGCGAGCGAGCCGATGAAGGCGCTCAAGAAGCAGATGCAGCGCGTGGGGCCGGTGAACAGCACCGTGCTCATCACCGGCGAGTCGGGCACCGGCAAGGAGCTGGTCGCGCGCACGCTGCACGAACTCTCTCCTCGTGCGAACGAAGCCTTCGTCACGGTGAACTGCGGTGCGATTCCTGCGGGGCTCATCGAGTCCGAGTTGTTCGGGCACGCTCGCGGCGCCTTCACCGATGCCCGCTCTGCGAAGCGGGGCCTCTTCTCAGACGCGCACAAGGGCACCATTCTGCTCGACGAGGTCGCCGAGCTGCCCGCGCCTGCGCAGGTGAAGTTGCTGCGCGTGCTGCAGGAGGGCGAGGTTCGACCCGTCGGCGAGAACCGCGTCGAGAAGGTCGACGTACGCGTGATCGCCGCGACGCTGCGTGATCTGACGAAGCTCGTCGAGCGTGGCGAGTTCCGAGAAGATCTCTACTTCCGCCTCAACGTGGTGCAGCTGCGCGTGCCCCCGCTGCGAGAGCGCCGCGACGACATTCTGCCGCTCGTCACGACGTTCGTGAGCCGCTTCAACCGCGCCTTCAACCGTGATGAGCCGGTGACGGGCCTCTCTCCCGAGGCGCAGGCCGCCCTGCTCGCGTACGAATGGCCGGGCAACGTGCGCGAGCTCGAGAACGCGATGGAGCGCGCCGTGCTCCTCACCGACGGTACGAGCGTCGAGCTCGATTCACTGCCAGAGCGCGTCACCGCGAGAAGAGCAACGACCTCGACGACCGGGTCGGTGGTCGCCGTGCCCACGCCGCAGGAGACGGAGTATTCGCTCAAGCGCGCCATGCTCCAGCTCGAGGAGCGCTTCATTCGCGCGGCGCTCCGCAAGACGAAGGGCAACCGCACCCGCGCCGCCGATCTGCTCGAGATCAGCCACCGCGCGCTGCTCTACAAGATCAAAGACTACGGCATCGACCCCGACGCCGAAGGCGCCCTCGAGCCCTGAAATCGTGCCCGCTCTGATCGCCGGCTGACCCCTAGGGCTGGGGGTGCGCCGTCGACCACACACTGTTCGAGGTATAGGTTCATATCTTTGACATATAATTATGGGGTCAAAGAAAGATCAGTTCGTTTGACAAGGCGACTCTCGGCCGCCAGACTTCTGATCCGATGAGCTCGAACGAGGACGAAGAAAACGCTCGCAAGAACAACGTTCAGCACCTGCGCGAGGAGCGGCTGCTCTCGAAGGCCGAGCTGGCGCGCCGTGCTGGCGTCTCGGTGCTTACCATCGATCGCGTCGAGCGCGGCGCCTCGTGTCGGCTCGACACCAAGCGGAAGATCATTCTCGCGCTGGGCCTGAAGGTCACCGACAAGGATCAGGTGTTCGAAGACTGATCAGCGGGTTTTTTGGAGGGGCCGCATTCCGGCCCTAGTCTCTCGCAGCACGCAGTACGGCGAAGGAGCCACGACGCGATGGCCAAAGGGAAGCTGGCACTGGGGCTCGACATCGGATCATCCGGGGTCAAGCTCATCTCGCTGAAAGAGAACCGCCGTCGCGGTGAAGTCGTCTACGCGCTGCAGAGCTTCGGAATGAAGCCGCTGCCGCCCGAGGCGATCGTCGACGGCGCGCTCATGAACTCGACGGCCATCGTCCAGGCGGTGCAGGAGCTCGTCGGTGAGCTCAAGCTGCGCCACAAGGAAGTCGCCATCGGCGTCGGCGGGCACTCGGTGATCATCAAGAAGATCTCGATGCCCCGCATGTCGCAGGACGAGCTGGAGGAGGCCATTCAGTGGGAGGCCGAACAGCACATTCCCTTCGACATCAAAGACGTCAACATCGACACCCAGATCCTCAAGGCCGACGCGAATGATCAGACCGGCCAGATGGACGTGCTCCTGGTCGCCGCCAAGAAGGACATGATCAACGACTACACGCAGGTCGTGACCGAAGCTGGTCTCACGCCCGTGGTCGTCGACGTCGATGCCTTCGCAGTGCAGAACTCGTTCTCGGCCAACTACGACGTGCCGGCGAGCGAGACGGTGGTGTTGATCAACGCGGGCGCCGCGGTGGTGAACATCAACATTCTCTCGGGTGGCGTCACCGTCTTCACCCGCGACGTCACCATCGGCGGCAACCAGTTCACCGAAGAGATCCAGAAGCAGCTCAACGTCTCGTACGAAGAGGCCGAGGCGCTGAAGGTCGGTGGTGGCCGCGGTGACGCCGACGCGGTCGTTCCGCAAGAGGTCGAGAAGGTGATGAGCCAGGTCGCCGAGCAGGTCGCCGGCGAAATTCAGCGCAGCCTCGACTTCTACGCAGGCACCGCAGCCGACGCGACCTTCTCGAAGGTGTTCCTCTCGGGCGGCACGGCGAAGGTGCCGGCGCTCTTCAAGACCATCGAGTCACGGGTCGGCGTGCCCGTGGAGATTCTGCAGCCCTTCAAGCGCATCGAGATCGACAACCGGAAGTTCGACCCGGCGTTCATCATGGACGTCGCACCCCAGGCCGCCGTTGCCGTGGGACTCGCCCTGCGCAAGCCGGGCGACAAGCTGGGCTGAAAGGAGGCCGACACCGATGACAGCGATCAGAATCAACCTCCTGCCGGTTCGGCAGGTCAAGAAGCGGGAGATGGGGCGGCAGTTCCTCGTGTTGGTCGCGGGGTCCGTCATCATCGCGGCCGCGGGCAACTACTACTGGTTCTCCACGCGAGAGGCCGAGCGCAGCCGTCTGGCTGATCAGGTCTCCGAGACCCAGCGCCGCATCGACGCCCTCGAGAAGCAGATCGGTGAAGTGAACGATCTGAAGAAGCGCAAGAAAGAGGTCGAAGACAAGCTGGCCGTCCTCGACAAGCTCAAGAAGCAGCGCAGCGGCCCCGTGAAGCTGCTCGACGCGTTGACCTGGGCGATTCCCAAGAAGGTCTTCGTCGGCGACTTCGACGAGAAGTCGAACGCGGTGAAGGTGACCGGCGTCGGCGAGAGCCACGAAGACGTCTCGGAGTTCATGCGCGGGCTCGCCAACATCGTGTGGACGCCCAAGGGCATCGGCCGCGTCGTCGAGCGCCGGCGTGACGCGAAGAACGTTCGTGTCGAGCTGCTCGCCTCGGAAGGCTCGATCGAAGACTTCGACGTGAAAGACCTCTCGAATTTCTTCACGGGCGTCGAGCTGAAATCGAGCCTGCAGGAGACCAACTCGACCACCGGCAAAGCGGCGGTGAAGTTCGAGCTCTCGATGACCGCCAACTACGCGACGTGACCCATGGAACAACTCCTCGAACGCGTCAACAAGTTGCCCCTCGCCGCCAAGGCGGGCGTGATCATCGGTCTGATCATCCTCGTCACGGCTGGTACCTGGTTCCTCGTCATTCAGGACACCGAAGCCACGATCGAATCGCTGCGCAGCCAGCAGGTCACCCTCGACCAGACTTACGCTGAGAAGAAGGAGATCGCTGACAACCTGATCGAGCGGCGGCGCGAGATGGACCAGCTCGAGCAGCGCCTGCAAGACGCGCTCACCGAGCTGCCGACCGAGAAGAACATCGACGAGCTGCTCGCGGCGCTGAACGACCTCGGCAAGAAGGCCGGCCTCGAGATCACGAAGGTGGTGCCGGGGAATGAGGCGAACGAAGCGTTCTTCGCCCGCATTCCCATCGTGATGGCGGTGAAGGGCAACTACCACGAGATCGCCGTCTTCCTGCAGGAGATCTCCCAGATGAAGCGCATCGTGAACGTCAACAACCTGAAGCTCGGAACGCCCGTGCTGAAGAACGAGAAGGTGACGCTCACCTCCGACTTCCTCGCGACGACGTTTCGCTTCGTGAACGCGAAGCCGGGCCCGGGAGGGGTGAAGAAGTGAGAACTCTTCTCGTCATCAGCGCCGCCTCGGTCGCTTTGCTGGCCGTCGCCTGCGGAGAGCAGGGCACCACGACTCCGACCGCTGCGGTCGTCGTCAAGCGGCCCGTCGCCGACGCAGGCGTCGCCACGGTCTCTTCAGCCGAGCCGTACCAGTACACCTACGTCGCCATGGGCAAGCGTGACCCGTTCCGCGCTTCGACGATCGCGCAGGAGCCCGGACCCGAGAACAGCGGCAGGGACAAGAACGGAATCGGCGCCTGCGACGAGCCCCTCTGCCTGGTCGATCTCGACGAGCTCAAGCTGGTCGCCGTGGTGAGCGGCGACGCGAACCCCGTGGCGATGGTCGAAGATCGCTCCGGCGTCGGCCATGTGATCAGGCGGAACACGAAGGTCGGCAAGCAGGCAGGAAAAGTGACAGCCATCCTTCGTGACTGCATCGTAGTGACGTCCTTCGTGGTTGGGCCCGATGGTCGCTCTCAACCAAATCGGCAGAACCTCTGCGTGAGCACCGAGGGACAGGCGCCGAGTCAGATTCTCGACCTCATGAACGGAAAGACGCGAGAGTGATCATGCGTGCATTTGCAATGGAGACCCGGTCGATGACTCGACTTGTCTGTGCCGTGCTGGGCGTCGTCTCGGCAGTGTCGTTCGCCGCCGAGCGCACCGAACTCTCTTCTCTGCGCCTGGCGCCGACCGCCAGCGGCGTTTCGATTCGAGTCGACGCCTCGGCTGCGCCCGTGTTCACCGTCTTCCGGCTGCAGGAGCCCGACCGTCTCGTCGTCGACGTGTCGAACGCGCTGCGGGGCTCGCTGGCCGGGCACTACGACGGCGTCGGGCCCGTGTCGGGCGTCGTCGTCTCTCAGTTCGTCGACGGGCAGCGCGAAGTGGCGCGCCTGCTGATCGGACTCGACCACGCCTCGAAGTACGACGTTCGCGCCGAGGGCTCGACCCTGCTGATCGTGGTCGACTCCGAGTCGCAGCCCGCGACTCCGGCGGTCATCGAGCAGCCTTCGCCGGCGCCCGAGAAGCAGGCCGCGCCCGCCGCTCCCGAGCCCGTCACCACTTCCGCCGAGCCCACGCCCGTGGTCGACGAGGTCGCCGTCGCGCGCCGCGGCTCGAAGGTCACCTCGGTGACCTACGCGAAGCACACCGTGATGCTGAAGACCGACGGCCCCGTCGCCCGCATCGAGACCACCGAGCTCAAGAGCCCCGATCGTGTCGCCATCGACCTGATCGGCTTCTCGGGCCCGGTTCGTGGCCCGCGCGTCTCGGACAGCCTCGTTCGTGAGCTGCGGGTTGGCTCGAGCGACCGTCACTATCGCCTCGTGATCGAAGGGGCAGGGCGCCTTCCGGGCTACGCCGTCAAGCGCGTCGCCCAGGGCGTGTCGGTTGCCCTCCGTGAAGGTCGTGCGAACCCGGTCACTGAGACCGCAGAGATCGTGATCGACGGGAAGGCCGTTGGAGCCGAAGAGGCCGAGGTCGCGACCGTCGAGAACCTCACCTTCAAGGAGAACGGCGCCGGTGGCACGGTCGAAGTCGCGTTGTCGGGCCGCTGCGCGTGGAAGGTCGAGCGCCCCGACCCGCAGAGCGCCGTCTTGACGCTCGAGGGTGCACGGCTGCCCCGCAAGTTCGAGCGCAGCCTCGACACCGCCGATCTGCAGACCTCGGTGAAGCTCGTGAGCGCGTTCTCGGTCCCCGGCGGTGAAGGCAAGGTTCGCATCGTGGTCGCTTCGGGCGAGCCCCTTGCCGACGCAGTTTCGACGAAGCCCGGCCTGTTGAGCTGGGGCTTCAAGGCGAAGACGGCCAACGAGACGGTGAGCACCGAAGGTCGGGGAACCTCTGGCGTCTCGGTCGAGTCGTCGACGTTCGCCGTCGAGGGTGGCGCGCAGCGTGCTCGCTACGTCGGCAAGAAGGTCTCGTTCGAGTTCAAGGACATCGAGATTCACAACCTGCTGCGAATCATCGCGGAGATCTCGAAGAAGAACATCGTCGTGGCTGACGACGTGATCGGCAAGGTCACGATTCGCCTCCGCAATGTTCCATGGGATCAGGCGCTCGAGCTCATCCTCCGGTCGAAGTCGCTGGGCATGGAAGACCTGGGCAACATCATTCGTGTCGCGCCGCTTCAGAAGCTCGAAGACGAGGCGCGGTCGCGTGCCGAGCGCAAGAAGGCGGAGCGGACGCAGCGTGAACTCTCGGTTCAGCTCGTTCCCGTGAACTACGCGACGGCCGACGAAATGTCGCAGCGCGTGAAGGAGATCCTCTCGGAGCGCGGCAACGTCACGGTCGACACCCGCACCAACACGCTGATCGTTCGAGACCTGCCTGAGAACATGCAGCGCGTGCGGTCGCTGGTGGCCAGCCTCGACCTGCAGACACCGCAGGTGCTCATCGAAGCGCGCATCGTCGAAGCCAACATTCGGCAGCAGCGTGAAATCGGTATTCAGTGGGGCGGTCAGTCGGTCATGAGCCAGGCCAGCGGCAACCCGACGGGTCTCCAGTTCCCCAACAACGTGGCCGTCACGGGCGGTATCCCGACCGGTGCGAACGCTGGTGTCTCCACGACTCCGAACTACGCCGTCAGCTTGCCAGTCGGTGCCCAGGACGGCTCCGGTGGTGCTCTCGGTCTCGTGTTCGGCAGCGCGGGCTCGGCTGCCACGCTCAACCTCCGCTTGTCTGCGCTCGAGTCGCAGGGCTCGGTGAAGACGCTCTCGGCTCCCCGCATCACGACGCTCGACAACCGCCAGGCCCGCATCGCTCAGGGTACGTCGATTCCGTTCAGCCAGGTGTCTGCGGCAGGCGCCAACACGGTGTTCGTCGACGCCATTCTGCAGCTCTCGGTCACCCCGCACATCACGCAGGACGGCTCGGTGCTGATGAACATCGCCGCGAGCAACAACCAGCCCGACCCCGCCAACGCCGGCGCCAACGGTCAGCCTGCCATCAGCCGCAAGGAAGCGCAGACCAACGTGCTCGTGAAGGACGGCGACACGACGGTCATCGGTGGCATCTACGTTCGCCGTGGTTCGTCGTCCACGTCGGGCCTGCCGCTCCTCAGCAAGATTCCAATCATCGGCTTCTTCTTCCGTAACTACCGCGAGCTGGACTCGAAGGACGAGCTGCTGATCTTCATCTCGCCCCGAATCCTCAACCGTCAGGCCGTCGCTCAGAATCTGTGAAAGGGACCCGTCTCATGCGTCAGTTCAGCATTCTTCTGAGTCTGCTCACGGTCGTCGGCTGCACCAGCGGAACCTCGCCGATCTACGTCAGCAGGCTCCGCGCGCTCGACCCGCAAACCTGCGCTCCGCTCGCCGAAGAGTTCATCACCCCTGGCTTCGACCTCATCGACGTGGCGGCTGACCCGCAGGCGAGCGTCTTCGCCGTTCTGTCGGGTGGGGCCGACTTCTTCAGCAACCAGCCCGCGCAGACGGTTGGCACCCGCACCATCGCGCCCACGGGCCGAGACGGCGTGATGGTTCAGCGAATCGTGCTCCGGTACACCTCGAAGCCCCCAATTCCGGGTCTGGCCGCCTCGGTGACCGACACCATCTTCAAGACGGTCACCATCACCAAGGAGTCCGAAGAGGCCATCATCACCGTGCCGCTCTTCGGGCCGAACGCCCGTGCCAAGCTTCGCAGCCTCGGCGCGAGCAACACCGACACGTATCAGTTCGTCTCGACCTTCGAGTTCCAGGGCGTGACGACGCAGAGCAACTTCGAGTTCAAGACGGGAGCCATTCCGGTTCCGATGACGCTCGTGAAGTCCGAGGTGACGTGCAGCCCTGAAGATCCCCGCCTCAAGCGCTTCACCACGCCTCAGACGTGCTTCTCGGCTGGCGTGAACAACCGCCTCGTCGGCAACACCGCCCTGTGCTGCAACGCCGGCATCGACCCTGCCACGGGCCAACCAAGGATCACGGCCGAGGCTGGTTGTGACATTCTTCCCTAATGTTCACTGAACACCTCAAGGCGATCGTCGAAGGCGTCGAAGGGGCCATCGCGTGCAGCGTGATGGGCTTCGATGGAATCTCGGTCGAGACGCTCCCGAAGGACATGCCCGAAGCCGCCCTCGAGATGGACATGCAGGCGGCGTGGGTCGAGTTCGCGAACCTGATGTCGCAGGCGAAGCAGACGGCCGAGACCCTGAAGACGGGGAAGGTCGCCGAGCTGTCGATCAACTCCGAGAAGGTGATCACGCTGCTGCGCATGGTGAACCAGGACTACTTCCTGGTGCTCGGCATGTTGCCCACCGGCAACTACGGCAAGGCGCGCTATGTGATGCGCATCACCGCGCCCAAGGTTGCCAAAGAGCTCTGACGCACGGGGCGTCAGCCCGAAAAGCCATTGCTTGCCCGGTCTGAGAGGTGGCGGTATGAGCCCGCCACCTTTTTTCTTTTCCCGAGGCGCACATGGCTGGAGTGATTGACACGTCGGATTTCCGCAAGGGTCTCAAGATCGAGATCGACGGCGAACCGTTCGAGATCGTTGAGTTTCAGCACGTGAAGCCCGGCAAGGGCTCGGCGTTCTGCCGCACCGTCTACCGCAGCCTCGTGTCTGGGCGTCAGCTCGAGAAGAACTTCAAGAGCGGTGACAAGGTCGGTCGCCCCGACATCGAAGAGAAGGACATGCAGTACCTCTACAAGCAGGGCGACGAGTACCACTTCATGGAGAACAAGACGTTCGAGCAGACGTTCGTGCTCGACAGCGTCATCGGCGAGGCCCGCAACTACCTGAAGGAGAACCTGCCCACGCAGGTGCTCTTCTTCAACGGCAAGGCGATCGGCATCACGCTGCCCAACTCGGTCGAGCTCAAGGTCGTCAAGTGCGACCCCGGCGTGCGGGGCGACACGGTCTCTGGCGCGATGAAGCCTGCGACGCTCGAGTCGGGCTACGAGGTGAACGTGCCCCTCTTCATCAACGAGGGCGACGTGCTGAAGATCGACACGCGCGACGGCAAGTACCTCACCCGCACTGCCACTGCCTGAGTTCACTGCCATGGCCGACAAGAAGAAGAAGAGCGTGGTGGCTGGCTCGTCGGTCGAGGTGACTCCGGGCACCTCGTTCGATCTCGATGCGCTCAAGCAGATCGTCGAGCTGCTCGAGGCCTCCGAGGTGACCAGCCTCGACTGGCGCCGCAACGGTGAGCGGCTCAGCATTCGCCGCGGCCCGCCGCCGGCGAACGTGATGCAGCCCATGTCGATGCCGATCTCGCCTGCGGTGCAGGTGATGCCGTCGCCGCCGCCGGCTGCAGCGCCGAGCGCCGCGCTGACGCCTCGCCCCTCGGCCCCGCGCCCGACGGCCGCAGCCGAGAGCCGCGAAGAGAAGAAGGGCCACGTCATCACCTCTCCGTTCGTGGGCACCTTCTACCGTTCGCCCGCGCCCGATCAGGCCGCCTACGTCGAGGTGGGCTCTTCGGTGAAGAAGGGCGCCGTGCTCTGCATCATCGAGGCGATGAAGCTGATGAACGAGATCGAGTCCGAGGTGGCTGGCAAGGTCACCGAGGTGCTCGCGCAGAACGGTCAGCCGGTCGAGTTCGGTCAGGCGCTGTTCCGCGTCGAGCCGTGAGCACGTCAGCGGTTTGAACGGAGGAGCCGGCGCGCTGCAAAGCCCCGGCTCCTCGTCCATTTTTCGAGGGAGGCTCCTGTGTTCAAGAAGGTCCTGATCGCGAACCGAGGCGAGATCGCGCTGCGCATCATTCGTGCGTGCCGCGAGCTCGGCATTGCCACCGTCGCCGTTCACTCCACGGCCGACGCGAACTCGCTGCACGTGCGCTTCGCCGACGAGGCCGTGTGCATCGGGCCGCCGCCCTCGAAGGACAGCTACCTGAACGTGCCGGCGCTGCTCTCGGCCGCCGAGATCACCCGCGCCGACGCCATTCACCCGGGCTACGGCTTTCTGTCGGAGAACGCCGAGTTCGCCGAGGTCTGCGCGAAGTGCAGCATCGGCTTCATCGGCCCCAAGCCAGACGTCATTCGCCTCATGGGCAACAAGGTGCGCGCGAAGGAGGCGGCCCGCGAGGCAGGCCTGCCGCTGCTGCCGGGTTCGCCCGGCGTGCTGAAGAGCGCGGACGAGGCCGTCGAGGTCGCCAACGAGATCGGCTACCCGGTCATCTTGAAGGCTGCCGCGGGTGGTGGTGGCCGCGGCATGAAGATCGTTCGTGACGCGAAGTCGATCGCCAGCGCCTTCGCCACGGCCTCCGCCGAAGCGGTGGCGGCGTTCTCGAATGGCGACATGTACCTCGAGCGCTACGTCGAGAAGCCGCGCCACATCGAGATTCAGATCGTCGCCGACGTGTATGGCAACGTCGTGCACCTCGGAGAGCGTGAGTGCTCGGTGCAGCGCCGCCACCAGAAGCTCATCGAAGAGAGCCCGTCGCCCGGCGTGAGCCCTGCGTTGCGCGCCGAGATGGGCCGGGTCTCGGTCGAAGCGATGAAGCGCATCAACTACTCCAACGTGGGAACGATCGAGTTCCTCATGGACGAGAACGGGCGCTTCTATTTCATGGAGATGAACACCCGCATTCAGGTCGAGCACCCGGTGACCGAGCAGGTGACGGGCATCGATCTGCTCCGCACGCAGATCATGCTCGCGGCGGGTGAGAAGCTGCCCTTCACGCAAGAGCAGATCGTCATGAAGGGCGCCGCGATCGAGTGCCGCGTGAACGCCGAAGACCCGAGCACCTTTGCGCCCTGGCCGGGCAAGATCACCGCCTACAGCGCGCCGGGTGGCCTGGGCGTTCGCGTCGACTCGCTCGCCTACGAGAACTACGTCGTGCAGCCTCACTACGACTCGCTGGTCGCCAAGCTCATCGTCACGGCCGAAGATCGCCCCACGGCCATTCGCCGCATGAAGCGCGCGCTCGCCGAGTACGTGGTGCAGGGCATTCGCACGAACATTCCGTTCCACCGGGCCGCCCTCGACGAAGACGCCTTCGTGCAGGGCGTCTACGACACCCGTTTTGTCGAGCAGATGCAGGCCTCTGAAGCGGGTACCGCCCGACTGAAACGGGCCATCGAAGAGAGCCCGTAACATTCTTGGAGGGTTCGATCGGCTCTGGTAGCGTTCTCGGCCGATAGTCTGTTGTTTTTCTTCGCGAAACCCGATTCCCCAAGAGCTTCTTGGACAAGAACAAGATCATCGAGGCCGCCGGCAAGCTCGTCGCCAAAGGCGCCTACGACAAAGCGATCAAGGAGTACCAAAAGATCCTGGAGGTCGATCCGAAGGACGTTCGGATTCTCCAGAAGATGGGAGAGCTGTACCAGAAGAAGAACGACAACGCGCAGGCCGCCACGTTCATCATGAAGGTGGCCGAGAGCTACGCGAAAGACGGCTTCTTCCTGAAGGCGGTCGCTCAGTACAAGCAGGTGCTCAAGCTCGACCCCACGCTCATCGACATCAACGTGCAGCTCGCCGAACTGCATCAGCAGTTGCAGCTGATGGGCGAGGCGATGGCGTACTACCAGATCGTCGCCAACCACTACGACAAGCAGGGCGACGTGAAGAAGTCGCTCGACGTCTTGCGCAAGATGGTCGACCTCGACCCCGACAACGTGCAGTCGAGGGTGAAGCTCGCTGATCTCTACATTCGCGAGCGCATGAACGACGAGGCGAGCGGCGAGCTGCAGCGCGCGGCCGAGCACCTCAAGCGGCAGAACCGCATCGACGACTACCTGCGCGTCGCCGAGAAGATTAGCGCACTCAAGCCCGACGATCTGCAGTTGGCGCGTGAGCTCGCCGAGATCTACCTGCAGCGCAACGATCAGAAGCGCGCGCTCGCGAAGCTGCAGGTCTGCTTCAAGGCCGACCCGCGCGACATCGACACGCTGCGCCTGCTTGCCGTCGCGTTTCAGGGGCTGGGCCAGACCTCGAAGACGATCAGCGTCTACAAAGAGCTCGCGCGCGCCTACGCCGACCGCGGCCAGACGCAGGAGTCGGAAGACACCTGGAACCAGGTCGCGCAGCTCGACCCGAACGACCCTGACGTGCAGGCGCGGGCGCCGCAGCAGGCCGAGCCGGTCGCGACGATTCCGATGCCGGTGGCAGCGCCAGCTCGCACGGGCAACACGGGAGCGGCACAGGCGTACGTTCCTGCGGCGACGGCGGCGATGCCAGCGCACCAGCCGCGCCCCCAGACCGCGCAGCAGCCGGTCTACGCGCCAGCCGCCACCACCACCACGCCCGCCGCGAAGCCGCGCGCCGACTCACTCGGCAAGCTGCTGACCGAGACCGACGTCTACGTGAAGTACGGGCTGCACGACAAAGCGCTCGAGCACCTGCGCAAGATCTTCGGGGTCGAGCCCGAGAACATCGACGCGCACGAGAAGGCCTACGCGATCTACGTCGCGTCGAACAACCACGCGCAGGCGGCCGAGCAGCTGCTCAACGTGCTGCGTCTGCACACGCGCATCGGTGACAAGGAGCGCGCCCAGCCGTACCTCACGACGATTCTGCAGCAGAACCCGGGGCACCCAGAGGTTCCGGTGTTCCTCCAGGCGCTGCGACTCGAGGGCGGCACTGCGGCGGTCGAGGAGCACGCGCCGCAGGGTGAAGTTCCGGAAGACGCGATTCTGGTCGATTCGAGCGACGACGAAGTGATCGTCGCCGACGAGACGGGTGACGAGCCCATCAGCGCCGAGGTGGCGATCTCGTCGGAAGAGCCGATCGAGGCGCCCGAGTTCGTGCCCGACGAGATGGCGATCGCGCCCGATGACGCAGCGGCTGCGGCGTCGGTCGAGGTCGATCCTCCGCCTGTCGCAGACGAGTACATCGAGTCGGCGCCCGTGGTGGCCGACGACGAGGGCTTCGAGCCGCCCACCAGCTCGATGTCGTTCGACGAGGAGCCGCGCACCGGCGAGTTCGAGGCCGTCAACGCGCAGCAGCTCGAACAGGCGGACCCCTTCGCCGAGCCCGGCCCCGACCCGTTCGCCGAGCCTGCTCCTGACCCGTTCGCGCAGAACGATCAGGAAGACGAAGGCCCGACCGCAGGCACGGGCATCAAGGTGCAGCAGCCCGTGACGCAGCCGACGCAGGCCGCACTCACCGCCGCGACCCGCCAGACGGCCGCCTTCGTTCCGCCTGCCGCGCTTGGCGACGACGAGCACGAAGCGCCGACGCGCGCGATGAAGGCGATCGACCCGTCGTTGCTCAAGACGGCCAGCGGCTACCGCTCCCCGGTCGCAGCGCGCCCGGCGCTGGAGGTCGAAGACGTACCCGCGCCGGCGCCCAGCTCGACGATGGCGGAAGAAGAGTTCGCGCCGCTCACGCCTGCGCCCGCCGCAGAGGAGTTCGTCGAGCCTCCACCCGAAGACGAACCCGCGTCGGAGGAGTGCGACGAAGCGACGTTCTTCATCGAGCAGGGCTTGTACGACGAGGCCCGCGAGATTCTCGAGACGGTGCTCATCGCATACCCCGAGCACCAGCGCGCCGCGCAGCTGCTGGCGCAGGTCGATGCTGGCCAGAACGGCGGCGCCGTGCAGATGTCGGAGCCCGCGACCGGCGAGTCGGAGTCGTCGCCCGCGAACGGTGAGTCGCGTGACGCGTTCGATCTCGCGCAGGAGCTGGCCGACGAGCTCGGCGACTTCGGCGGCGAGCAGGAAGCGCCCGCGGCTCCCTCGAGCGGCGATGACGACTACCAGGTGTCGGTCGAAGAGGTCTTCGCCGAGTTCAAGAAGGGGCTCGAGAAGGTCGTCAAACCCGAAGACGTCGACACGCACTACGACCTGGGCATCGCCTACAAGGAGATGGGCCTGATGGACGACGCGATCAGCGAGTTCACGATCGCGCGCAAGGGCTGCATCGGGAAGAAGAAGGAGATCGACTGCCTGACCATGGCGGGCCTGCTTCAGGTGATGAAGGGCGACTTCCCCATGGCCATCGACGCGTTCCTGCAGGCGCTCACCAGCGAGCACGCGACGGGCGAGGTCGAGAAGGCCACGCGCTTCGAGCTGGCCGCGGCCTACGAAGGCAGCGGGCAGGCGGGGCGCGCCCTCAACCAGTACCTCAAGGTGCAGGCGAGCGACCCGTCGTACCGCGACGTCGGAGCGATCGTCGATCGGCTCTCGGCCATCGCGGTGCCCGAAGAAGATCCTCCGTCGGGTGGTGGGGCGCCGCCGCCGAAGAAGGGCGGGCCGTCGGGTGCAGGGCCTTCACGCAAGGTTGGCTACGTCTGAGGCGGGCACATGAGCTACCTCGACCACTTCGGATTGACGGCTGAACCCTTCAGCAACGCGCCCGTCAGCCGCTTCTATTTCAACGCGCCCCAGCATCAGCAGGCGCTGACGCGACTGCTCTACGCCGTCAGCTCGATGAAGGGCCTCGCGGTGCTCGTCGGTGACATCGGCGCGGGCAAGACGACGCTCGCCCGGCGCATGCTCGATTCGCTGCCCGAGGAGGAATACGAGGCTGCGCTGCTGGTCATCATCCACTCCGGCATCACCGCGAGCTGGATTCTGCGTCGCATCGCCCTGCAACTCGGCGTCGAGAACCCCGCGCAAGAGAAGCTCGCCCTGCTCAGCCAGCTCTACCAGCGGCTGTTGCAGATCTACGAGCAGGGCCGCAAGGCCGTGGTGCTGATCGACGAAGCGCAGATGCTCGAGACGCGTGAGCTGATGGAGGAGTTCCGCGGTCTGCTCAACCTCGAGGTGCCCGAGCGCAAGCTGATCAGCTTCGTCTTCTTCGGCCTGCCCGAGATCGAGAAGAACCTGAAGCTCGACCCGCCGCTCGCCCAGCGCGTGGCCATGCGCTACCGCCTCGAGCCCTTCAACGCCGAGTCGACCGAGGCGTACATCAAGCACCGCATGCGGCTCGCGGGCAGCCCGCGGTCTCCGTTCACGAGCGATGCGATGGAGGCCGTGCACCGCCGCGCCTCGGGCACGCCGCGTGTCATCAACACGCTCTGCGACAACGCGCTGTTCGAGGCGTTTCTGGCCCGAAGCCAGGAGATCAAGGCGAGCCTCATCGAGCAGATCGCCGACAACCTCGGGCTCGAGACGGGCAAGAACGTGGCTGTCGAAGCGACCGCGCCTGCAGCCGGGAGCACCGTGGCTGCCGCGCCTGCGCCCGCCTCGTTTCAGCCGTCGCCGGGTATTCCCAGCGCCATTCGGCGTGACCCCGAAGCTGCCGTCGAGGGCGGCATGACGGTGACCGCGACGGTGCAGGGGGGCTCGGTGGCCGTCGTCGCGCCGAAGCCGAACCCGGTGATCGCTTCGCCGCCCACGAGCACCCAGAGCTTCGTGCCCCGAACCAGCGCCTCTGGTGTGGCAGCCGCCCCGGCCATTCAGCCGGTGGTGCCGCGCGCCTCGAGCCCTTCGAACGTGACCCCACCGATGCCGCCCACGGTAGCTCCGGTGGTCGCCGTCGAGCCGGCAGGGCACATCGAAGACGCGGTGATCGTTCCACCGACGCCCCCGCCTCCGCCTGCACCGACAGAAACGAACACCAGCGTGCCGCCTGCGTCGAAGCCGCGCACGGGAGTCGATCTCGCGGAGATCGATCGCTACCTCGAGGGACTCGGCAAGCTGTAGCCGGGGTTATTTCGAAGGGTGAAGCCGATGATCCGTTGGCGACGAGGACGGCTGGTGCTCGCCATCGTGGCGCTGTGCCTGTTCGTGCTCGCGCTGGTGTTGCGGTCGGAACGGGCGGGCGCCTGGGTCTGCGGGCAGGTTCGTGAGCGGGCGCCCGAAGCCATCGGCATGGGTGTGCGCATCGATCGCTGCGTCATCGACCCGCTGACGGCTTCGGTGGAGCTGCACGACGTGGCGGTGGGCCCCGAGTCGAAGCCGCTCCTCACCGCCGAGCTCGCATCGGTCTCGCTCGCCGGCTTCTTCCCAGGAGGCGTCTCGCTGCAGGACGTGACGGTGATTCGGCCGAACGTCGAGGTCGACGTTCCGGAACAGCAGGGCCCTTCAGGTGGTGGTTGCCCGCTCGACGTGCTGGCGAAGGTGCGGGTCGGCAAGCTCGAGCTGCAGGACGGCACGGTGACGCTGCGGCTCCCCGCTGGCCGCTCGCTGCACGTCGATGGGCTCGAGGTGCACGCGAAGGTGGGCCGGCGGAACAGCGAGGTCGAGGCGTCGCTGCGGCATGGCGTGGTGACGCTCGACGAGACGCACCGGCTCACCATCGGCCGTGTCAGCGCCGAAGCGACGCTCGACGCCGAGGAGCAGGTGCTCGAGCTGCAGAAGACCGAGCTCTCGCTCGAGGGCATCAACTTCAGCGGCTCGGGTGAGCTTCGCGAACTCTGCAAGCCCACCCCCGAGCTCGACGCGAATGGGCAGCTCTTCGTTCCGCTCACGGCGCTCACCAGGCTGGGGCTGCCGCTCCCGACGCCGTCTGGGCAGGTGTGGGCGCGCGTGTCGGCCGCGGGGCCGGTGACGGCGCCGTCGATTCGAGCCGAGCTGCGCGCGAGTCAGGTCGTGCTCGGTGAGTTCACGCCCGGCGACTTCTCGGCGCAGCTCACGTTCGCTGACGGCGTCGCGCACCTCGACGACTTCACGACGGCGGCGGGCGATGGCGAGATTCGGGTCTCGGGTGAGGTGAAGCTGAGCGAGGGCTTCCCCGTGAAGGCGAAGATCGTCACGCGTGAGGCGTCGCTGGCGCGGGTGCTCGCGCGGGCCAGCGTCACGGGGGCGTGGGTCGATTTTCCCGCGACGATCACGGGAGAGGTGACAGGGCACCTCCTGCCAACCGTCTCGCTCTCGGGGCCCATCGACTTCGCTGCCGGCAAGTTCTTGCTCGCGTCACGCGCGTACGACGCTCCGAAGGCGAGCGGCACCGACATTCTCGCGTTCTCGGGAGCGCGCGGCACGTTCACCCTCGGCGTCACGCCCAGCGCCGTCACCTTCGAAGACATCGCGCTCGCGGTGGGCGCTCAGGGGCACACGAAGGTGGGCGGGCTGGTGAAGCTCGGCATCACCGATCACGGCCTCGACCTCGACATCACGGCCAACGCGTCGGCGATCGATCTCTCCGACTTCGGACACATCTCGGAGCTGCCCTGGTCGGGCACGGGCAGCGCGACGGTGACGGTGAAGGGCCCCTCGGGGAAGGTGGTGATCGCGGGCCAGACCTCGCTGCGCGACTTCAAGTTCGCGGGCTATTCGCTGGGCGTGGTGCAGAGCCCGGTTCGCTACGAGGGCGACACGCTGAGCTTCGACGGCCTCGTCGCGCAGAAGGGGCGAACCCAGCTCTTCGGAGACATCGGCCTCGACTTCCTCGACTCGGGGCTCCACACACGCGCGTCGGTGCAGCTGCCAGACGGCCGCGTGGAGGACATCGTCGATCTCCTCGTCGACCTCTCGCCCTCGATGCAGAACCTGCAGGAGGTGCTCGTCGGGCGCGTCTCGATGGTGGCGGCCATCGACTCTCCGGCGAAGCAGCTGGCGGGCGTGCTCGCGGTTCGCGTCGGTGACGTCGCGTACTTCGATCGCCGCTTCGGTGGCGCCAGCCTGATTCTGCGCTTCGAAGACGGAGATCGCCTGGTGCTCGAGCCGACGATCTTCGAAGGGCCAGCCGGGCGGCTCGCGGTCGACGGCACGTGGGACTTCGACGGGCCGCTCGACTACCGCATCGCCTGGGACGAGGGCTCGCTCGCCGAGGCGGTCGACCCTGCGGGCAAGAAGGGCCTTGCCTTGACGGCGCCGCTGACCGGCCGCTTCGTGGTGGGAGGGACGACCGACCTCTACCAGGTGAAGGGCACGCTGCGCTCCGACGAGGTGAAGTGGAAGGGGCAGCGGCTTGGGCCGATGGACCTCGGCCTCACGCTGCTCGGGCGCGATCTCACCGTGACGGGGCAGGTGGTGACGGGGGTGACGGGCCGGCTCGCGCTCGCGATGCGCAACGAGTGGCCATACGACTCGACGTTCCAGGTCGACCTGCCCGATCTCTCTCCGTTCCTGCCGGCGTCGGCGAAGGGCCTCTCGGTCGGTTTGGCAGGGGCCGTGACGGCGGTGGGGCCGATGCGCGACTTCGGGCAGACGAAGGCTGTCGCCTACCTCGAGCGCCTGGCGGTCGCGCGGGGAGACGTCTCGGCGACGAACGTGGGGCCGGCCGAGCTCGGCTGGAACGCGGGCGCGATTCAGGTGAAGGCGCTGGCGATGAAGGGCGCGACGACCGAGGTCAGCGCCGAGGGCTCGTGGGGCCCGTCGCGCATCGATCTGCGTACGCGCGGCGCTGTCGACCTGCGGCTGCTCAGCACCTTCGTGCCCGACATCGAGCGCACGTCAGGGCGAATCGACTTCACGGCTGCCTTCGGTGGGCTCGTGTCTGCGCCCACCGTCATCGGGAGCGCCGATCTCGTCGACGCCCGCCTCGCCCTCAAAGGGCAGGACCTCGCCATTCGTTCGCTCTCGGGCCACGCCGACTTCTCAGAGTCGCGCATCGTCATCCAGGACGTGAATGGCTTCTTGAACGACGGGCGGCTCAAGGCCCGCGGTGACGTGCGCGTCGACAAGCTCTCGCTGGGGGCCATGGAGCTGCAGTTCGATCTCGAAGACGTGACGGTGCAGGTGCGGCCGCAGGTGCCAGCGACGCTGTCGGGGGCGCTGCTGTTCTCGTCACGGGGAGGCAGCTCGCCGTACCAGCTCTCGGGCGCCATCGACGTGGTGAAGCTGCGCTACACCGAACCGCTGTCACTCGAGACGTTGCTCGAGAGCGCGCGCAAGCGGCCAGTGCCCTCCGACGAACAACCCTCGGAGTGGCTGCGGCTCGACGTCGACATCGCGGCGGGCAACGACGTGCGCATCGAGAACAACCTCGCGCGCGCACGCTTCCTCGGGAAGTTGAAGCTCGCGGGCACCAACGTGAAGCCGGTGCTCGTCGGCTCGGTCGAAGCGGCGCAGGGCGCCCAGGCCTTCTTCCGCAACAACGTCTTCACCGTCGGCCGCGCGGTGCTCCAGTTCAACGGCCTGTGGCCCACCTTCGACTTCTCGGCGCAGACGGTGGTGCGCGAGTTCCTCGTGAACGTGAAGGCGTTCGGGCGCTTCGAAGACCCCCGGGTGTCGCTCACCGCCGAGCCCGCGCTCTCGGAGGCCGACGTCGTCTCGTTGCTCACCCTCGGCGTGACGACGCGCGAACGCTTCGCCGGTGAAGCAGGCGCAGGGCTCGCGGCAGAGGCGCTGCTCTCTGCCACCGGGCTCGATCGCCAGGTGCAGAAGTTCCTCTCGCAGAACGTGGGCCTCAAGGATCAACAGGTGCGGCTCACCACCACCTTCAACGAAGCCACCGGCATCGCCGAGCCGTCGGTGACGTGGGAGTCGAAGGTGGTGACCGACAACCTGAAGGTAGGCGTCACGCAGCCGGTGACGGGCAAGGGCACGAAGGCGCAGGCGGAGTATCGCTTCAACCAGAGCGTCTCGGCCCGCGCGCAGTGGGACAACCAGAACCAGAACACCACCGTCGGCAACCCCGGCGTCGACTTGCGGTTCCGCTTCGAATGGGAATGACGCTGCTCCTCTGTGCGCTGCTGGCCCAGGCGCCCGCTCCCGAGACGGAGCGGCCGGAGGTGGTGCGTGTCGAGCTGCGGCTGCCCGTCGGCGTCGACGAGAAGCTGCTCGATCGAATCACCGAGCTGGTGACGGTGCGACGCGGGCAGCGGCTGTCGAGGCGCGCGGTGAGGCGCTCCATCGAGAGCCTCTTCGAGTCGCGGCGCTTCTCCGACGTGGTGGCGCGCGTCGAAGACGACTCGTCAGGGCAGGGCGTCGCCGTCGTGTTCGAGCTCTTCCCGCGAGCGGTGATCGCCGACCTCTTCTTCGAGACGGGCGCCGGGAACGCGCCATTGCCGCTCCCGCTCCGCACCGATCTGCTCGGCGCCGGCCGCCTGCAGGTTGGCGGAGAGTACTGGCCGGAGCGGGGCGAGCTCGCCGCCGAGGCGATGACCGAGCTGCTGCGCCGCCGCGGCTTTCGTGACGCGCAGGTGCGGCACACGGCCATCGACCCCGAGCATCAGGGCCTCTCGGTGGGCTTCTTCGTGGCGCTCGGCCGGCCGACGCTCATTCGCAGCGTGACCCTCGCGGGAGACCCGGGGCTGCCCACCGAGCGGCTGCTCACGGCGATGAACCTGGCGACGGGGCAGGTGCTCGATCTCGAGGTCGCGCAGAAGGGGGTCGAGGCGCTGCGCGTGCTGCTGCGAAAAGAGCGCTACTACCGCTCGCGGGTCGAGCTGCCGGTGGTGTTCGACGGCGGCCGGCTGGTGGTGCCCATCGCCGCGGGCCCACGCTTCGAGCTCGTCTTCTCGGGCAATCGCCGCCTCACCGACGCCACGCTGCAGGCCGTGCTCGCCTACGACGGCGAAGAGCTGCTCGACGCTCAGCTCGCGGCGCGGCTCGCCAAGCGCCTCGAGCGGTTCTACCGGTTTCGCGGTTTTCACGACGTGCGGGTGACGGTGGCCGAAGCGACGGGCGCGGGCTCGACTCGCGCGGCGCTGGGCTTCACCGTCGACGAGGGCGACCCGGTTCGTGTCGTCGACGTCGCCTTCGACGGCAACAAGGCCATCGGCGCGGTCGAGCTGCGTGACGTGCTCAGCCGGGTCGTCGAGGCCGCGACGCCTTCGCTCATCGAGGCGCACGGCACGGCTGATCCCCTCGCGCTCGAAGGCCGCACCGGCCCCATCTTCGCGAAGGACTACCCCAGCCCGCCGCCGATCACGGTGCTCGACGAAGACACGTACAGCGAAGCGCTCAAGGCGATGACGGCGCTCTACCGCGAGCGTGGCTACCTCAAGGCGCAGGTGAACCTCGCGGGCATCGATCGCACCGGCGCGAGCGCGTACGTGCGCTTCACCATCACCGAAGGCGCGCAGGTGCGCTTCCGGCTGGTGCAGAGCCGTGGCTTCCCACGAGGGTTCCGCTCCGAGGCGCTCGAGGTGTTGCGCACCAACAGCGTCTTCACTGCCGCGGCGCTCGAGAGCCTGCGTCAGACCGTGGTGCGTGAGCTCTCTCGTCGCGGGTACTACTACGCCGATGCCGACGCCTCGTTCGTGCTCGACGCGACGGGCCAGCACGCCGACTGTCTCATCGACACGCGCCCGGGCCCACAGGTGCGGGTGAGAACGGTGCTCGCGGTGGGCGCCGATCGCACCGACGGCGAGCTCATCTTGAAGCAGGCGACGATGGTCGAGGGCCAGCCGCTCGACTCCGAGAGCCTCTTCTCGACGCAGAACAACCTGCTCTCGACGGGCGCGTTCCGCTCGGCCGAGGTCGAGCTGCTCGCACCCGAGCGCGCCGAGCCGCTCAAGACGGTGCTGCTCAAGCTGAAGGAGCGCCCGCGCATCTCGGGTGAGGTCGGCGTGGGCTACTTCGTCGCCGATGGCCCGCGCGTGGTGCTCGACGCCGCGGCGCCCAACCTCGGCGGCCGGGCGGTGAACCTCGCCTTGCGCGCGCAGCTCAACTACTTCGGGCTCTCGGTGCCGGCGCGCACGGGCGCGGTGAACATCACCGATCTCGACCCCTTTCAGACCGAGAACCTGAAGGACTTCGTCGAGCGCTTTCCGTTCCTGATGGCCGGCCGTGGGAACCTGTCGATTCAGAACCGCGGGCTGCTTCCCTTCGACATCGGCTGGCGCATCGACGCCGTCGGTGAGCGCGTGTTCCGCCCGCAGTTCCGCTTCACGCGATGGGCGGCCGTGCCCAGCCTCGACTGGTCGCGCAGCTTCGAGATTCCCCGCATCGAGAACCGGCTCAAGGTGACGCTCGCGCTGCAATACGAGCTCGAGTGGGCGCGTGTGCAGGAGACGAGCTCGCCCACCACGTCGGTGCCGCTCACCTTCGTCGACCAGGAGCGCCTGCGCTTCCTCTTCGGAACGTTCGCGCTGCAGACGGTGCGGTTTCAACCGACGTTCGATCTGCGTGACAGCGCGTTGTCTCCGCGGAAGGGCGTTCTGCTGCAGGGCTCGGCCGAGGTGACGGGCGCCATCTATGCGGGCACGCCCATCGCGCCGGGCAGCGCCGAAGAGCGCCCCGTGCCGGTCTCGTTCTTCAAGACCTCAGCGCTGGCGACGGGCTACATCCCGCTCTCGCAGCGCGTGGTGCTGGCGTTGTCGCTGCGCGGTGGCCGCATCGTGCCGCTCGTCGCCGACGCCGTGACGCCGCCCGTGAAGCGCTTCTTCCTCGGTGGCTCCACGTCGATGCGCGGGTTCAACGAAGATCAGCTCATCGCCGAAGATCGCCGCGCGCAGTACCGGAGCGAGATCGCCGCCTGTCAGGTGCTCGCGGTGAAGAATGGCTGCACGTCGGCCGCGAACACCGTGGGCGCGGGCCGCCAGATTCCCTCGGAAGGCGGCGAGTTCTTCGGGCTGGCGAAGGTCGAAGCGCGCTTCCCGGGCTTCAGCGTGTTCGATCTCGGCGCGTTCTTCGAGGTGGGCAACCTGTGGCTGGCGATGCCGACCGAGCTGACGCGCCTGCGCTACGTGCTGGGCGGTGGCGTTCGCTACGTCACGCCCATCGGCCCGCTCGCGCTCGATCTCGGCGTGAACCTCGACCCCGACCTCATCATCAACGAGCCGCGCGTCGTGGTGCACTTCAACATCGGCGTGTTCTGAGCGCGACGGAGTAAGGTGCCGGCCGTGTTCTACCGACTCGTCAGAGGCATCGTCGCGTTCGCGCTGCGGCTGTTCTACCGGGTCGAGGTCGTGCAGCACACGGGCGACCTCTCGGGCCCGGTGATGTTCGTCGGCAATCACCCGAACAGCCTCATCGACCCCGCGCTCGTCTTCGTCATCACCAACCGCCAGGTGACGTTCCTCGCGCGCGAGCCGCTCTTTCGCGTGCCGGTGATGGGCTGGCTGCTGCGCGGCCTGAAGGCGTTGCCCGTGTACCGAAAGCAGGATCACCCGGGCCTGATGGAGAAGAACGAAGGCACGCTCGACACGGCGGCCAGCGCGTTGAGCTCGGGCCTCGCCATCACCATCTTCCCCGAGGGCAAGTCGCACTCGGCGCCCCAGCTCTCGGAGATCAAGACAGGCTGCGCGCGCATCGCGCTCAAGGTCGCGAAGGCCGGCAAGGCGATGCGCATCATCCCCATCGGGCTCACCTACGAGCAGAAGCACCGCTTCAAGAGCCGCGTGCACATCGAGGTCGGCCAGGCGCTGCTCGTCGAGGCCGTGGGCACGCTCACGCCCGAGGCCGAGCAGGAGTGGGTGCGCTCGCTCACCGATCGCGTCGGCGACGCCATGCGCTCGGTGACGCTCAACCTCGAGGACTGGGAAGACCTGGGCCTCATCGAGACGGCCGATCAGCTCTTCGCGCTCAAGAATGGATTTCGCGAGAAGGACAACGATCGGCTGCGGCTCTTCTCGAAGGGCGCCTCGCTCCTGCGCAACGAGCAGCCCGATCGTTTCGACGACATCAAGGAAGACATCCTCTCGTTCCGCGCACGGCTCGAGATGATCAACGCGCAGCCGGGTGATCTGCAGGTGCACTATCGCGGGCAGAACGTGGCGATGTTCGTGCTGCGAAACCTCGGCGCGATTCTGCTGGGCTTCCCGCTCTTCGCGCTCGGGGTCGTGCTCTTCTTCGCGCCGTTCATGTTCCTGCGAATGCTGGCGATGCTCGCGCCAGTGTCGAAGGACCGGGTCGCGACGCTCAAGTTCGTCTCGGCGCTGCTCATGGTGCCGCTGTGGTGGACGCTGCTGACGGTCGCTGGGTGGTACCTCGCGGGCACGGTGGGGCTCGTGGTCGCGCTCGCCGGCGCGCTGCCGCTCGCGCTCTTCACGCGCTACTTCCTCGAGCGGCGCAGGGCTGCCATCAATGACGCCATGGCCTTCCTGCGCATGGGAAACCGCTCACGGCTCCGCCAGCACCTGTTGTTCCATGGAGAACGGTTGCAGGAAGAGATTCAGGGCCTGGTGCAGGAGATCAAGCCCCGGCTCGACGACGCCGAAGGTACCTAGGCAGGCTTCTCGGCGAGGCGCCTCCACCCGAAGATCCAGATCAACCCGCCGAGCGCGAGCGTGACGGGCACGATCACCAGCGCGCCGACGAGGGTGCCGGTGCGATCGGAGATGCTGCCGATGATCGGCGGAGAGACCGCATCACCCAGCGCGTGAATGCAGAGAATCGAGATGCCGAACGCGCGCGCCCGAAGGCTCGGCTCCACGCTGTTCACGAGCAGCGCGTTCACCGGCGCGTTGTAGGCCCACACGAAGACCTGTGCGGCGATGACCGAGGCGATCACCCACGTCGGGTCTTCAAAGACGAAGAGCGCGAGGCAGACGAGCAGGGTGGCGGGCACCATGAAGACACCAGAGACCGCGAGGTACGGCTGACGCGTCACGCCCACGAGCCGATCGGCCACGAAGCCACCGAGCGAGGTTCCGAGGAGCCCACCGATGATCGCCGAGGCGCCGATCGCGAGCGTCGCCTTCTCGAGCTCCATGCCGCGCACCCGATGCAGGAACTCGGCGAACCAGTCTCCGATGCCGCCGGTGGCGAAGGTGACGAGCGTGTAGCCAGCGACGGTCACCAGATAGACGGGGTTCTTCAGCAGCAGCCGAATCGCCTCGGGGAACGAGACCTGCCGAGGTGGCGCGTCGTCGAACGCACCGCGCACCGGGTCTTTCATGAACAGCGCGACGGCCGCGATCGCGAGACCGGGAAGACCGACGGCATAGAACGCCGTGCGCCAGCCGTGCGCAGCGCCGAGCGCTCCACCGATGGCGAAGCCGAGCGCCGAGCCGACGGGAATCGCGACGTAGAAGATCGTGAAGGCCTTGTTGCGCTTCTCGGGCGGAAAGAAGTCGGCGAGCAGCGACGGCGCCAGCGTCGCGTACGCGGCTTCACCGATGCCCACGAGGGCACGCGTCACCATGAGCGACCAGAAGCCCACCGAGAGCCCTGCGGCGGCCGTCGCGATCGACCACGCGGCGACGCCGATGGCGATCAGCACGCGCCGGTTCTTCGTCTCGGCGAGCGCTCCGAAGATCGGGCTCGCGATCATGTAGACGAAGATGAACGCCGTGAGCGGCCAGCTCGTCTCGGCGTCGGTGAGCTGCAGGTCTTCTTTGAACAGCGACTTCACCGCCGACGGCACCCAGCGATCGACGTAGTTGAGCAGGTTCATCGCCGTCAGCACGACGAGCGCGAAGGTGGCTCCAGGCGCGTTGGCGCGAGGCCCACCAGCAGGAGCGGCTGCGGACGACACCGGCGCTCCGCTCACGGAGCCTTCCCGAACCGATCGGCCAGCAGGCCCCAGCGCAGCCCGCGATCACTGACCGTCACCGACGAAGCGGCGATGCAATCGACGGCGACTTTCAGAATGAGTCCGCCCGCGACGATGACGTCGGCGCGTTTCGGCTGAAGGCCCGGCAGCGTGCGACGGAGCGGGAGCGGCAGGTGCGCGAGGCGAGTCACCGTCGCGTCGATCTCGGCGCGGGTCAGCTCGGCGCCGTGCACGAGCGTCGCGTCGTAGGGCTCGATCTTCTTCGCGACGGCGCAGATGGTCGTCACGGTTCCCGCGACCCCGACGAAGCGAAACCCGGCGGCGGCCCTCGGGAGTGGCGCGAACGTCTCGCGAAGGAACTTCTCCATCGCCCCCAGCTCGACTTCGGCCGGTGGGTCGGTCTTGATGAACCGCTCGGTCATGCGCACCGAGCCGACGTCGAAGCTGTGCCGGTACGAGATGGCGCCGGTCGCGTCTCCGAAGATGAACTCGGTCGAGCCGCCGCCGATGTCGATGGCGACGAGGGGGCCTGCTCCACCGAAGTCGGCGAACGCAGACGCGAACGACAGCCGCGCCTCTTCGTCTCCCGACAGAATCTCGGCTGGCACGCCCGCACGCTGGAGCACACCGTCGAGAAACACCTTGCCGTTGCTCGCGTCACGCGCTGCCGACGTCGCGCTGATGGCGAGGCCCTTCACCCCGATCGACTTCGCTTCGTTCGCGAACCGGCCGACGGCGTCGAGCGTCGTCTCCATGGACTCGGCCGAGAGCGTCTTCGATTGATCGACGCCTTTGCCCAGCCGCGTGATCTCCGCGCGCTCTTCGACGGCGCTCCACCTGCCGGCGGGGTCGCGCTCGGCGACGAGGAGAAGCACCGAGTTCGTTCCGATGTCGATGGCGGCGTAGCGGCTCACGGGCGCGCGACACTAACCCACGGCTTCACAGAAGCGAGGGCAGCACGGCGGCCAGCTTCTCGGCGTCGGCGAGCGTCGAGTGCAGGTGCGCCGACACGCGCAGGCAGCGTTTCCCCTCGAAGGTGAAGAGCGGCACCTCGATGCGGTGCTGATGCCAGAGCGCGTCCTGAAGCGGGTCGAGCGCACCCATTCCCGGGAGCGCGCCCTGACCCGTCGTCGCGTTCGGCAGCGGAATCGTCGCCATCATGCCGAGCAGCGAGTCAGGCACCGCGGGCGTCGCACCGATCGCGCGCAGCACCACGTCGCGCATCTGCTTCACGAGCGTGCGGTTGCGGGCGCGAACTTCGTCCCACCCGCCAGGCACCAGCTTTCCAATCGTTTCGATCGCGACGGGCACGGAGAGGAACGGCGTCGGGTCGTGCGTGCCCTGCCAGTCGAACTCCACGCGAAACCGGCTGCGATCGCGTCGCTGGGCGTTGGCGCCGTGGCTGATCGTCGTGGGCCGAATCGAGGGCTGGCGATCGCGCCGAACGTGCAGAAACGCCGCGCCTTTCGGAGCACACGTCCACTTGTGGAGGTTGCCCGTGAAGTACGAGGCGCCGAGCGTGTCGAGCGAGAGCGGCTCCTGCCCGGGTGAATGGGCTCCGTCGACGAGCACTTGCACGCCGCGGCCTTCGAGCTCACGCACGAGGCGCTCGATGGGAAAGACGATCGCCGTTGGGCTGGTGATGTGATCGATCAACGCGAGCTTCGTCTTTGGCGTCACCGCCTTCGTGATGGCGTCGACGATCTGCTCGGCCGATTGGAGCGGGAAGGGCACCTGCGCCACCGTGACCCGCGCGCCGCTTCGTTCGGCCACGAAACGCATCACGTTGTTGCAGGCGTTGTAGCCGTGCGAGGTGATGAGCAGCTCGTCGCCCGGCGTGAACTCGAGGCTGCGGAGCACGGCGTTCACGGCCGTGGTCGCATTGGTGACGAAGGCGAGATCATCTCCGTTGCAGCCGAGGAAGGCGCCGAGCGAATGCCGGGCCGCATCGAGCAGCGGCTCGTACTCACGCGCGAGGAAGCGCACGGGCTCGGCCTCGAGGCGCTCCCGCAGGCGCTGCTGCTCGGCCAGCACGACGCGCGGACAGGCGCCAAAGCTGCCGTGGTTCAGGAACGTGACGTCGGGGTCGAGCGCTAAGTGGTGCTTCACGCGTCGGTTTTCTCAGAGCGCCAGATCAAACGCCACGTGCGTGTCTTCGAAGCCGAGCCGCGCGAAGAAGGCGAGGGCAGCGTCGTCACTGCGTGGCAGCCGAATGCGCAGCTTGTTGCAGCCAGCAATGCGCGCCCGTCGAACCATGTCGCGAATCAGCAACCGGCCCACGCCGCGGTGTCTGGAGTTCGGCTCGGTGACGATGGCGACGATCTCGGCGTCGGGTGACGCGATTCTCAAGACCGCGACTCCCAGCACGAAGCCCTCTCGCTGAACCACCAGCACCTGCCCGTCACGCACGCTCGCGCCACACAACGCCAACAACGACTCCGCCTGTGCACTCATGGGGGGCCCGCTCTCTTCGACCGTGGTCTCGACGACTCGCTTCGCCTTCACGAAGCGCTGTGAGTGCAGGTCGCAGGCCATGGTTCCCAAGCTGACGCGCCGTGTCGTCTCGCGTCCTTGCGCCGTGACGCCCGTCACACCATAAGCCGCGCGGTTTTCACTCTCGGAATCGAGGTTTGCATGCAGGCGTATTCCCGCATCTATGGCTCCGGCTTCGTGACCGGCGAGGTCACGGTTCCCAACGAGCGCATGGCGAAGGTCTGCGACACGTCGGACGAGTGGATTCGTGAGCGCTCGGGCATTCAGCAGCGGTACTTCGTCAACGAAGGCACCGGCACCAGCGATCTCGCCGTCGGTGCTGCGAAGAAGGCCCTCGAGGACGCGGGCACGAAGGCCGAAGAGATCGACTACATCGTCGTCGCCACGATGACGCCCGACTACTACTTCCCGGGCGTCGGCAGCCTCGTGCAGGCGAAGCTCGGCCTCACCAACATTCCCGCGCTCGACATTCGGCAGCAGTGCTCGGGCTTCGTGTACGGCCTGCAGGTCTGCGACGCGCTCATCCGCTCAGGCCAGGCGAAGAAGCTGCTCTTCATCGGCGCCGAGATTCACACCGGCTTCATGCCCTTCACGAAGCAGGGCTGGGACGTGGTGATGGGTCGCTCCACCGCCGAGATCCCGCAGGCCGAGAAGGACTGGAACTCGAAGTTCCGCCACCTGCTCGTGCTCTTCGGAGACGCGGCCGGCGCAGTCGTCATGGGCCCCACCGACGACCCGAAGCGCGGGCTGCTCGGCTTCGCGCTGCACTCCGACGGCAAGAACGTCGAGGCGCTCTACGTGCCCTCGGCCGGCTTCGCGTACCGGCCGTACTTCTCGGACGAGCACTTCAAGGAAGGCCGCGGCGTGCCCGTGATGGACGGCCGCACCGTCTTCAAGATGGCCGTCACGAAGATGCCCGAGGCCGTGCACGAGGTGTGCGCGAAGGCCGGCGTCACCATCGACGACGTCAACCTGCTGATTCCGCACCAGGCGAACCTGCGCATCTCGGAAGGCGTGCAGAAGGCGCTGAAGCTGCCGGATGAGCGCGTGTACAACAACATTCAGCGCTACGGGAACACGACGGCCGCGACGATTCCGATCGCCTACGACGAGTGCAAGAAGTCGGGTCGCATCAAGAAGGGCGATCTCGTCTGCTTCGTCGGCCTCGGCGCCGGCTTTCACTGGGGCGCGACGCTCTTCCGCGAGTGACCAGGCGCGCACGACTTCCTGCAGCGCTCGTGGGCTTCGCGCTCACCGGAGCCGTCTGCTGGACGTGCGCGCACCGCCCATCGTCTGCCGAAGGGCACGAGCAGGGCCGCCTCGAACACGGTGGCCGCACGCGTACTTTCATCTCGTACGCGCCCGAAGGCGTGGGTCCCTTTCCGCTCGTGGTCGCGCTGCACGGCCGGCTCGGAACGGGCGCGCAGATGCTCGAGCTGTCGGCGTTCACGAAGCTCGCCCAGCGCGAGAAGTTCATCGTCGTCTACCCCGATGGCATCGGGCGCTCGTGGGCCGATGGGCGCGGTACGTCGCCGGCCTCACAGGAGGGCGTCGATGACGTGGCGTTCCTCTCGGCGCTCATCGACGAGTTCGTTCAGCACCGACACGCCGACGCCTCGAAGGTGTTCGTGACGGGCATGTCGAACGGCGGCTTCATGACGCTGACGCTCGCATGCCGCATTCCCGAGAAGCTGGCGGGCGTCGGTTCGGTGACGGGCTTCATGGGCGATCAGTTCGCAAAGACGTGCGCTCCGGCGAAGGCGATTCCCGTGGCGATCATCGCAGGAGACACCGACCCGATCGTTCCCTACGCAGGCGGCGAGCTCAAAGGCGGGCGGGGCGTGACACTCGGAGCCGAAGCCACGGCTGCGCGCTGGGCCGAGCTCAACGGCTGCAGCGGAGCGCCCATCGTCACCGGGTTGCCCGACGCAGACCCGAACGACGGCACGCGCGTCGAGCGGCGCGAGTTCACGAACTGCCGCAGCCCGCTGCGCCTCGATGTCGTGAAGGGCGGCGGTCACACCTGGCCGAGCGGCGACAAGTACCTGCCCGAAGGCATCATCGGAAAGACGTCGCGCGATCTCGACGCGTCAGCCGAGCTGTGGCGCTTCTGGATGACCGCGACCAGGTGACGCTTCAGGGGCCCCAGTCAGGCGTCGTGTAGTCGCCCTTGTCGAGCGGCAGCGCGATCTGGTTGTTCCCGTCGAAGGTCATCACGTACAGCGACTTCGAGCCGCCGCGCGTCGAGGTGAAGAGAATCAACCGGCCGTTGGGCGAGAACGACGGCTCTTCGTTGTTCTTCGTGTCCTGCGTGAGGCGCTTCACCTTGCCGGTCGCGACCTCGACGGTGAAGAGATCGAACGCGTTGCGCTCGTCGCGGGCGGTGAAGGCGATGAGATCGCCGCGCGGGCTCCACGCCGGCGTCTGGTTGTAGTTGCCCTGGAACGTGAGGCGCTTCACGTCGCTGCCGTCGGCGTTCATCACGTACACCTGCGGAGACCCGCCACGGTTCGACACGAACGCCAGCTTCTTTCCGTCAGGTGAGAAGCACGGCGACGAGTTGAGGAAGTACTTCGTGTCGGTCACCTTCGTGGCGCCGCTGCCATCGGCGTTGGCGACGTAGATCTCGGCGTTCTCACCGTCAGACACCGAGTACGCGATGCGCTTGCCGTCGGGGGAGAAGTCGACACCAGCGACCATGCGGCCGTTCGCGACGAGCGGCGTCGAGTCACCACCTGCGCGACCGAGGAACAGCTCGGGCTTGCCGCGCTTGTACGAGGTGAAGGCCACGCTGCGATCGGGCGCGACGGCAGGCAGCACGTTGATGTTCCCGCTCGACACCGCGGCTGCGTTCTTCCCGTCCCAGTCGGCGAGGTAGACGTCTTTGCCGCCCGCCGTCTTGCGCACGAAGGCGATGCGCGACTCGAACGGCCCCGTCTCTTTCGTGAAGTGTTTGTAGACGGCGTTCGCGAGCTTGTGCGCCAGGCGCCGCGCGTCCTTCGCGGGAGCGGCTTCACTCGCCTTCAGCTCTTCGCGGCCTGCGTTCACGTTGAAGAGGCGCAGATCGGCGCGCAGCGTGTCTCCGTCCTTCGAGAGCTGCGTCTTGATGAGCGTCTCGGCACCGACGTTGAGCCAGTTCTGGAAGGTGATGGTCGCCGCCGTGACGCCCTCTTTGGAGTCGGCGAGGTACGACTTGCGATCGAGCACCTGGAACAGGCCGCACGCCTGGAGATCGAAGAAGAGCGCCGAGTCGAACTCCGCCGCCACGGCCTTCGCGCCGTCGTCCTGCGCGAGCGGCACGGGCAGCGCCATGGGCATGGGCCGGAAGTGGGCGCCGGAGATCTCGATCACCGTCTGCTGGGCCAACGCAGGCACGGCGACGAGGAACAGCAGGGCAGACACGAGCGGCTTCATCAGGCGGGGCTCCAGTCGAAGACGGAAGAACTCAGAGAGGTTACGGCGAGAAGACGAGGGCCACACCGTTCTTCTTCAGGGAATCTCTCAGGTGTTCAGGCGGGGGCCCGAACGGAGCCGCTTTCTTGATCGCTCCGAGCACCGCGGCATCGAACAGCTCGTTGCCCGAGGCCTTGCTCAGGTCGACGTCGAGCAGCTCACCGGTCGCGCCCAGCTTGATGACGACGGTTGCCTTGAGCGTGCGCCGTTCATTCTCGGGGATCGTGTCGGAGACGTCGTAGTTGCGCTTCACCACCGCGCTCAGCAGGCCGTAGTAGCGCTCGCCCTCCTGCTTCGCCGAGTCGCCGTCCTTGTCGCCCGCTTCGTCACCTTCGGGCGCCTCCTGTGACGCTGCGCGGCCGGTCTTGTTGAACGCGTCGAAGAGGCTCTTCTTCGTGTCCTTCGCGGGCTCTTTCGCCGTGTCTTTCTTCGGCTCGACCTTCGCGTCCTTCGAGGGCAGGGCGACGGCCTTGTCGGGCGGCGCAGCGACGGGCGCAGGTGCGGCCTTCTCTGCAGGCGGGGGCGGAGGCGGCGGCTCTTCTTTGCGCGGCAGCAGCTTCTCGTCGCGCTTCTTTCCGAGGCGCACCAGCGAGGCCTTGATCGGCTCGGGATCCATCGAGAGGCGCGGCGGCGAGAACAGCCACGAGAAGATGGTGAGGAACGCGGCGAACAGCACGTGCACGACGAGCGAGATCGACACGAACGCGACGATGGGCGTCGGGCGCGGTTGGAGCAGGCTCTCGGTGCGAGCGGTCGTCATTTCTTGTCGGACGCTTTGGGAGTCCCCATCGGGTCCGTCACCATACCGAGGTTCGTCACGCCCGCCTTCTGGGCCGCCGCCATCACGTCGACGACGATGCCGTAGGGCAGGTCACGATCGGCGTGCAGGTACAGCTCCTTCTCGGCCTGCAGCTTCGCGTTCGCCTTCAGCTTCTCTTCGAGCTCGGCGAGGGGAATCTCGACCTCTCCGATGAAGACCTTCTTGTTGATGTCGATGGAGAGCACGAGCTTCTTGTCGGCGGCCTCCACCGGCTGCGCCTTCGTGGTCGGCAGGTTCACCTTCACGCCCTGCTGAATGAGCGGCGCGGTGACCATGAAGATGATGAGCAGCACCAGCATCACGTCGACCATCGGCGTGACGTTGATCTCGGCCATCGTCGTGCGGCCGCCGCCTTTGCCTGAGCTCATGCCCATGACGGTGCCCTCACTTGAAGAAGTGGCGCTTCACGATGTTGAGGAAGTCGTTCGAGAAGTTCGACATCTCGGTGTCGAAGATTTTGATCTTCGAGAGGAACGAGTTGTACGCGACGACGGCGGGAATGGCGGCGAAGAGGCCGGCTGCAGTCGCGAGGAGCGCGTTGCCGATGGGCGCCGCGACGGTGGTGATGGTGGCGTTGCCCTTCTCGGCGATCTCGTTGAACGCGCCGAGAATGCCCATGACCGTGCCGAAGAGCCCGATGAAGGGGCCGGTGCTGCCGACGGTGCCGAGGAACGGCACGTGCGCCTCGAGGGTGGTGATCTCCTGCAGCGACGCGCGCTGGAGCGCCCGCTCCACGTTCTCGATGCCACCGAGCCGCTCGCTCATCGCGCCCTCGGCGCTCTGCTTCTGCTGCGCGAGCTTCGAGAGCTCTTCGTAGCCGGCGCGGAACACGCGCGAGAGTGGGCTGGCCTCGAGCTTCTGCGCCGTCGTGTAGATGGCGTCGAGACGGTTCGACTTCCAGAAGGTGTCGAGGAAGGTGACCGACTCGATGCGCGCCTTCCTCAGCTGCATGAACTTCATGCCGATGAGGGCCCACGAGTAGGCAGACGCAGCGCCGAGCAGCAGCAGCACGAGCAGCTCGACAGCCGAGGCGCTCTTGAGCACATCCAGGTAGTTGATCGCGGCCAGCATGGAGGGTGCGGGCTACCAGAGCCGACCGGGTGCGGCAACAAACCACTGGAGAATCATGGATTTGCCAAATTGTCGGTGAATACAATCGGCAGGTTCCCGTCTGGAGAGCCCATGAACCGTTCCTTCCTGAGTGTCGCGACCGCAGCAGTGATCTCGTTGCTGGCGTCAGGCTGCATCATCGTCGGCAACAACAAGCTCGCAGGTGACATCACCGTGGTGTGGTCGTTCAACGGCCAGACCTGCCTGTTCGTTCCCCAGGTTCAGAGCGTGCGCGTGACGATTCCCGGCGCGCAGCTCCAGAACAACGGCATCTACCCGTGCATGACGAACAACGTCGCGGGCATCACGCTGCTCAACTTCCGCGGCGGCACGTACAACATCACGGTCGAGGGCCTCGACTCGGCCGGGCGGGTCGTCTACCGCGGCACCACCTCGGCGGTCGTCGACGGCAACGTCTCGGTGAGCGTGAACCTCACGCCGCAGCAGGGCGCGACGGGTTCGGCGATCATCTCGTGGGTGTTTCCGAACAACCTCGCCTGCGCGCAGGTCGGTGACGTCGCCGGTGGCCGCCCCGTCTCGCGCATGAGCGTCAGCATCGACAACGCGACGCCCACCATCGTCGACTGCGCGCGCGGCAACCCCACTGCGGCGAACCCGTCGGCCGCCATCACCATCGACAACCTGACCGGGTCGCACGTCATCGACGTCATCGCGATGGACAGCTCGAACTTCCCCTACCTGCGCGCGACGAACACCATCACGGCGATGGTCGGTGGCGCGGCTGCGAACACGCTCCAGCTGCAGTGGGTCGTCGGCAGCCTTCCCCTCCGGTGGACGTTCCTGAACCAGGGCGTGACCATCACCTGCCAGCAGGCGCAGGTGACGCAGGTCTACGTGAACTTCCGCAACCAGCAGACGCAGCAGCTCGTGTTCAGCGACAACAACATGGCGGGCCCCGCGATCCCCTGTGTGAGCACGAACAACATTCAGGGCACCTTCTGGCCGTACTTCTCGGCGGGCACTTACGACGTCTTCGTGCAGGCGCCGATCACCGGTGGCGCGTACACCTACAAGACGCCGCAGACGGGCACGATCCCCGCGATTCAGGTGCAGGCCGGCGTGTTCGCGCAGTCGGAGGCGATGGGGCAGCAGCTGGTGCTCCAGTAACCCTCGCGCACTGACGAGTCGTACTCGCGGGCGTGGATCCCCTCTTCGGGCTCCACGCCCGAGTCGTTTCGGTGGCGCGCCGTGTGCTAACCGCTCCCGTCATGCGGCACGACAGACACAGCCCCATCGGCGTCTTCGACTCCGGCGTCGGAGGCCTCACGGTGCTCAAGGCGCTCATCGAACGGCTGCCCCTCGAGTCGACCGTCTACCTCGGAGACACGGCGCGCGTTCCCTACGGCACGAAGTCGCCCGAGGTCGTCACCAAGTACAGCCTGGCGAACGCCGAGGTGCTGCTCGAGTACGGCGTGAAGCTGCTCGTGGTGGCGTGCAACACGGCGTCGGCGGCGGCGTTGCCAGCGCTGCGCGAGGCGCTCCCGATTCCCGTGGTCGGCGTCATCACCCCGGGCGCGACCGTGGCCGCACATGCCACGAAGACCGGCAAGATCGCGGTCATCGGGACACCCGGCACCATCGCCTCGGGCGCGTATCAGCAGGCGCTCGCGTCGATTCGCACCGACCTCGAGGTGCACACGCAGGCCTGCCCGCTGTTCGTGCCGCTCGCGGAAGAAGGGTGGGTGGAGGGTGAGGTGCCGCGCATGGTGGCCGAGAAGTACCTGAGCGGCGGGCTGCTCTCGCGCGGCGTCGACACGCTCGTGCTGGGCTGCACGCACTACCCGCTGCTCTCGACCATCATTCAGCAGGTGGCCGGGCCGGCCGTGACGCTGGTCGACTCTGCGCATGCGACGGCCGATCGTGTGGCCGAGGTGCTCCAGGAGCGCGACCTGCTCAAACGTGAACGGCTGGCGACCGAACGGCACTACCTCGTGACCGACACGCCCAACCGCTTCATCGAGGTCGGAGCCCGTTTCCTCGGCCACTCCATCTCGGGTGCGCGGCAGATCGATCTCAAGCTCAAGGGCTGAGGTGCGCGCTCGAATCGTCGGCGGAGCGTTGGCGGTGCTGCTGGTCGTCGGCCTCTGGTGGTCGACGTCGCGCGAGGTCGAGCCGGCTCCCAGTTCACCTGAGGTCGTCGACGCCGTTGCTCCGCGACCCCCGCAGGCTGCGCCTGCGACGGCTCCACTGTTCATCGCACCGGTCGCTCGGGCCGAGGCACTGCCGAGCGAGCCCACACCGGCTCCGCGTGGTGGTGCCGACGCGGCCGTCCCAGCGCCTGCCAGCGAACCCGAAGTCATGGTCGACGCGGGTGCTGCGTTCGCCGAGTTGGAAGACGCAGGCAGCCACGTCGCCACCGTCGAACCGCCTGTCGAGGCCGCTCCACGAGAAAGGGAAGACGACGCCCGGTTTCAGGTTCGTTGGGGCGACGAAGGGCAGTGCGGCTCGAAGCGCCTCTCGGCGATGCGGGCCGAGCGTGAGTCGCTGCTCTCGAGCTTTCCGACGCGAGCGTTCGGAGAAGCGACCATCGCGTTCGACCCACGGCTCGACGCTCGGGTCGTCGCGCTGGTGGCCGATCGGCTCGTCACCGCGCGTGCCGTCACTGCGCAGTGGATCGACTGGCTCCCGAACGTTCCGCCGCCGGCGACCATCGTCTACTTCGACACCGCGCAGCTGCAGTCGGTCGCCTGCGTCAGCGCTCAGACCATCGGCTACTTCGACGGTCGGCTCCACATCAGCGCCGACGCCTCACTTTCGGAGACGATGGTCGGGCAGACGGTAATTCACGAGTACGTGCACTTCGCGCTCAACACGTTGTCGATTCCCAAGCCCATGTGGCTGCACGAAGGGCTCGCGATGCGCGTCGCCGAAGAGACGTGGTTTCAAGACAGCCGCCTCGACTTCGCACGGTGGCTGCGCGAGCACCGGCTGCCCTTCGACGCGATGGTCTACGCGTTCCCGCACACGGCCGACGAGAAGTTCGCGCTGGCCGCGTACTACCAGAGCGCGCGCATGGTCGACTTCATCCAGGCGCAGCGTGGGCCGACGGCCGCGCGTGAGCTCGTGAGGCTGCTCTCGACGCACGCCGTGACGGCCGATGACGCGTTCGTGCGAGGCGCGGGGCTCACGCCGTCGTCACTCGAGCCGTACTGGAAGGACTTCGTGCAGGCGCGCTGATCAGCTGCGCGTCGCGTTCGGCTCGGGCTGCGCCTGCGGCTCGACGACCACCGGAGCCACCTTGATCGCCGCGTCGAGGCCGATGTCATCGGCGCGCGGAATGATGCCGGTCGTCATCGTCACGAGCTTCTCGAGCGTCTTGAAGAACCCGATCTTCGTGAGCGGCCAGTTCAGCCAGCCGGTGGTGATGCAGTAGTACTTGTCGAACGGCGCGGTGTGGTGAACGTCGTGGTGACCCACCGGCAGAATCAGGTGCGCGCGCTGCAGAAAGCGGATGAAGCCCGGGAGTTCGTGCGCCTCGAGGTGCGACCACTTGTGGAACTGGTTCGTCATCATCACCCAGAAGATCATCGAGCCGAGCGCGACCATGATGAAGATGAGCAGCGACTGATAGCCCTCGACGTCGAGCGGCATGAAGATGCAGATGCAGCCGACCCACAACGAGATGAGGCAGTTGTTGCCGTTGGTCTCGATGGCGTCGTGACGGGTCATCGCTTTCGGGTCGACGTGGTGCTCTCGGAAGGGACGAATGAGGCCGGGCCCGATGAGCGGCAGCTTGGTCGAGCCCCACGTGTCGGCGAGCCAGTGCACGAAGCCCGAGATGAAGTCGGCCATCACGTAGCCAGTCATGAACGCCGACGCGATGAGGAAGCCGCGGCCCTCGCTGACCGACCACGTGCGGCGAACGATGAGGGCGATGAGCGTGAAGAACGCGAAGATCGAGAAGATCTCCACGTAGCGCCACCACGAGTGGTACCCGGCGGCGAGCGTCTTCGCGTCATGCATCTTCAGGTTCAGGTTCTGGTCGCTCATGACTTTCCGATCCCCCGGACTGACTCGATGGGTACGTCTGCCAGTCTCGCCCGGTTTTGTCATCTCAGTGTCATGACGCGGGCTTGCGACTTTGACGCCGGTCAGGTTGGTGTTGCAGCCGCAGCGGGATCTTCCAGCCGGGCCTTGAGCAGCTCGAGGCCCTTCGCGCAGTAGAGCCCGTCTTCGATGCGCTCATCGAACGTGTATTTGATGGAGCACATCTGCTTGTTGCCCTCGGGCGTCACCACGGTCTGCGTTCGGCCGATGGCAGCGAAGAAGGGGCAATTCCCGTACTCGTAGAGGTGGTGATACGCCGAGTCGAGCTTCAGGCTGCCAAGGTTCGCGATGAACATGCTGCAGTAGAGCGGGTCGCCCTCGATGAAGCTCGCGGGCACCAGGTTCCACGAGTCGAGCCACTTGAGGGCGGCGATGCCGAGGCGAAGGAGCGGCGCTGGAATGCGCAGGAAGATGTTCAGCTCTTTGTCGGCCTTGCTCTTCTTGTCGCTGCGGCCCTCCTTCACGTCGCCGTACACGAAGTCGACGAGCTGCGCGAAGGAGTGCGACGGGTCGAACCGGCGCTTGAGCACGACGAGCGGCGCTCCGTCTTCGAGGCGCTTCTTGGCGGCGTAGCTCAGGTAGATGCCGTGCCGCTGCCAGATGCGGCTGCCCATGATGAAGCGGTTCAGTCGCGGCCGCTGCTCGAAGCCGTACACCGCCGCCCAGAGGAAGACGTGAAACACCGACGCCTTTCGTTCAGGGTTGGCGGCGTTCCACTGCTCGAGGAACACGAGCGTCTTCGTCAGATCGATCCACTGCTCGAAGTACACGGCCGACTCGGTGCGCGTCGGCATGAGGAAGGGAATGATCGATCGGGTCGGCGCGAGGTCGGTGCACTTCGTTCCATCGGGTCTGGTGAAGAGCATGCGCCTTTCAGAACTTCTCGTAGTCGGTCTTCTTCTTCTTCTTCACCGGGTTCGACAGCTTGCCGTCCTTGAAGAGCTCGACGCGTGAGCCGCCCGGCGCCGAGAGGCCTTGCGCGTTGCCCACGAGCGCCTTGGAGTCAGGCGGGTGGTACACGACGCGCAACTTCGAGCCGGCGGGCAGGTCTCCGATGTTCGCGTCGATGAGCAGGTAGACGCTGGTGCCCTGCGCGAGCACGCGCTCCTGGTCTTGCACGGGGTCGAGCTCGGCGAGCTGCCGGCCCTGATCGATCTCGGTCGAGTCTTCGGCGAACTGGCGCACCTTCACCTTGAGCACCGAGCGGCTCGAGGCCTCTCGGTAGACCTTCGTGCCCTGAATCGTGATGGAGAGATCGGCGCCGCTCTCGACGGCTTTCGGGTCTTTCAGCTTCAGCCCGGTCGCCTTGTTGTTGTCGGTGTCGAGGAAGAGGGTGGCGTTCGCGCAGCGGTTGCCGCACGCGTCGCCCCAGGGCTCCTTGTTGAACTCGATCTTGAACGCGTAGTCGGTGCCCTGCGGCCCCACGACGATCTCGGTGATCAGCGGCCTGTCTTCTTCTCCAGGAGGCGGCGGCTTGTAGGTGATGGCAGGCTTCTCGGCGAAAACAGTCGACGCCAGAAGCGCGACCACGACGACCAACGGGCGGAGCATGGACCAAACGAAAGCAGAAGGGCTGTACGCACGCCAGCTAGCGCTGGGGCCGATGAAGAACTTCGTCTATCTGATCGGCGCGACCGGGAGTTCCGACGTGGCGGTCATCGACCCCGCGTGGGACGTGCCGGCGATTCAGCGCGCGGTCGAGGCTGATGGAAAGCGCCTGGCGGCGGTGTTCCTCACCCACCACCACCACGATCACATCAACGGTGTGCCGGCGCTCCTGAAGGCGCACGACGTTCCCGTGTACGTGCAGGGCGCAGAGATCGACTTCGCCGAGGCGGTGCAGAAGTTCGGGAGCGCCGTGCGTCGCGTCAGCCCTGGCGAGGTGGTGAAGGTCGGTGCGCTCGAGGTGACGTGCGTGCACACACCGGGGCACACGCCGGGCTCGCAGTGCCTGCTCTGCCGCGGAGCGCTCGTCTCGGGCGATACCGTGTTCGTGAACGCGTGCGGCCGCTGCGACTTTCCAGGAGGCAGCGCCGAGCAGATGTTCGATTCGCTCCATCGCGTGCTGGGCTCGCTGCCGGCCGAGACGATTCTGTACCCGGGCCACGACTACGGCGACGTCACCGTCTCGTCGCTCGCGCGGGAGCGTGAGCAGAACCCGTACTTTCAGCTGGGCATGCTCGAGCGCTTCGTGGCGCATCGGAACCGGCCGAGAGGGTGAGGAACACGTACGGAGCATCGTGTGTTCAGCTTCGACGTCATGAACCGCAGCGAGCTCCACCTGGGCCGTCTGGCCGCGCTCATCGGCATCGTCGTGGTGTCGGTGTTCCTGTGGGACTCGCCGGTGCTCACGCCGTTCAAGCTGCTCGCCGTGATGGGCCACGAGACCGGCCACGCGATCGCCGCGAAGCTGGTGGGCGGTGACGTGAACCAGGTGACGGTGCGGCTCAACCAATCGGGCGAGTGCCTCTCGTCGATTCCCGATGGGTTCTTCGCGAAGGTGCTCGTGTACTCGGGCGGCTACGTCGGCAGCGCCATCATCGCGGTGCTGTTGCTGCTGCTCACGTACCGGTTCAACGCGCGGCGCTACATGCTCGGCGCGGCGGCGGTGTGGCTCGTGGTGATGGCGCTCTTCTACGGGCGCGATCTCTTCACGCTCGGCTTCTGCATCGGCATGGCGGTGCTCTTCGCGGCTGGAGCGAAGTGGCTGCCCGTCGAGCTCGTCGGCGGCCTGAACCTCTTCATCGCGACGTTCACGGCGCTCTACGCCGCGATGGATCTGAAGGACGATCTCTGGAACTCGCAGATTCGCTCGATGAGCGATGCGCAGCTGCTCTCGAACGTGACCATCGTGCCTGCGATCGTCTGGGCGCTGCTGTGGACGCTGGTGAGCGTGGCGATTCTGGCGCTCGGTGGGTACTTCGCCGTGCGAGAGAAGAAGGCCGTCGTGACGGCTCCGAAGACGGCTCCGCTGGCGGCGTGAAGGTCAGTCGTCGACGACTCGTTGCGTCAGTGCGACTCGTCCCCTACAAGCGCGCGCCACATGTCCCGTTACGAGCCGTCCGTCATCGAGCCGAAGTGGCAGAACGAGTGGGAAACGAAGAAGCCCTTCAAGACGCCCACCGATCTCGCCGAGCTGAAGAAGAAGCCGAAGTACTACGTGCTCGACATGTTCCCGTACCCGTCGGGCGCGGGCCTGCATGTCGGCCACCCCGAGGGCTACACGGCGACAGACGTCGTCGCGCGGCTCAAGCGTCAGCAGGGCTTCAACGTGCTGCACCCGATGGGCTGGGACGCGTTCGGTCTGCCCGCCGAGCGCGCGGCCGTTCGTGACGGCATTCACCCGGCCGTCATCACCAAGCGCAACGTCGACAACTTCCGTCGGCAGATCAAACGCCTCGGCTTCTCGTACGACTGGGACCGCGAGGTCGACACCAGTGCCGCCGACTACTACCGGTGGACGCAGTGGATCTTCCTGAAGCTCTACGAGAAGGGCCTCGCGTACATGGCCGAGGTGCCGGTGAACTGGGGCCCTGCGCTCGGCACCGTGCTCGCCAACGAAGAGGTGAAGGACGGCAAGTACGTCGAGACGGGTGACCCGGTCGAGCGTCGCCTGATGAAGCAGTGGATGCTGAAGATCACCGCGTACGGCGATCGCCTCCTCGAAGATCTCGACGGCCTCGACTGGCCCGAAGGCATCAAGGAGATGCAGCGCAACTGGATCGGCAAGTCGGAAGGCGCCGAGGTCACGTTCCAGGTGCAGGGCACGAACGAGTCGTTCGTCGTGTTCACCACGCGCCCCGACACGCTCTTCGGAGCCACCTACTGCACGCTCGCGCCCGAGCACGCGCTGGTCGCGAAGATCACCACGCCCGCGCAGAAGGCCGCCGTCGACGCGTACGTCGCCGAGGCGAAGAACAAGAGCGAGCTCGTTCGCAAAGAAGAGGCGAAGAAGAAGACGGGCGTCTTCACGGGCGCTCACGCCATCAACCCCGCGACGGGCAAGCCGGTGCCGGTGTGGATCGCCGACTATGTGCTCGCGAGCTACGGCACGGGCGCGATCATGGCGGTGCCGGCGCACGACGTTCGTGACCACGAGTTCGCGAAGACGTTCGGGCTGCCCATCATCGAGGTCGTGCAGGGCGGCAAAGACGTGCAGGCCGAGGCGTTCGTCGAAGAGGGCGTGGCGGTGAACTCCGGCCAGCTCGACGGGCTCAAGACGCTCGAGGCCAAGAAGAAGATGACGGCGTGGCTCGAAGAGAAGGGCCTCGGCAAGAAGCGCGTGCAGTACCAGCTGCGCGACTGGCTGTTCTCGCGTCAGCGCTACTGGGGCGAGCCGTTCCCCATCATTCACCTCGAAGACGGCTCCATCGCGACGGTGCCCGAGTCACAGCTGCCGGTCGAGCTCCCGCACGTCGACGAGTACAAGCCCACGGCCGATGGTCGTCCGCCGCTCGCGCGCGCTGGAGACGCGTGGCTCGGCGTGACGCTGCCCGATGGTCGCAAGGGCGTGCGCGAGGTGAACACGATGCCGCAGTGGGCGGGCTCGTGCTGGTACTACCTGCGCTACCTCGACGCGAAGAACGGTACGCAGGCGTGGAACCCCGAGATCGAGAAGTACTGGATGCCCGTCGACCTGTACGTCGGCGGCGTCGAGCACGCCGTGCTTCATCTCCTGTACGCGCGCTTCTGGCACAAGGTGCTGTTCGACTGCGGCCTCGTGTCGACGAAGGAGCCGTTCCAGAAGCTCTTCAACCAGGGAATGATCCTCGCTCATTCGTATCAGCTGCCGATGCAGAAATACCACGAGCTGAAGGACATCGACGATCGTGGCGAAGAGGGAGCGTTCCTCAAGTCAACTGGCGAGCGAGTCTTCAAACAGATCGAAAAGATGTCGAAGAGCCGGTTCAACGTCGTGAACCCCGACGACGTGATCAACGACTACGGCGCGGACACCTTGCGGCTGTATGAACTGTTCATGGGCCCGCTCGAGCAAGTGAAGCCCTGGGAGATGAAGAACGTCGAGGGCTGTCTGCGCTTTCTCGAACGCGTTTGGAGACTGTGCGTCGATGAAGAAAGCGGCCAGCCGAACCAGAAGCTCGTCGAGGCCGGCCCCGAGTCCGAGCCAGAGCTCAACAAGGCGCTCCATCGGTGCCTTCAGGCGGTCGAGCGTGACACGCTCGCGATGAGGTTCAACACGGCCATCAGTCACATGATGACTTTCACCAACGAGGCGATGAAGACGAAGACGTTGCCGAAGGCCATCGCGCGCACGTTCATAACCGTGCTGGCTCCGTACGCGCCGCACCTGGCGGAAGAGCTGTGGAGCCGGCTTGGCGGTGAAGGGCTCGTGTCGATCGCGCCGTGGCCGAAGTTCGACGCCTCGCTCGTGGTCGACGACACCGTCACGTACGCGGTGCAGGTGCTCGGCAAGCTGCGCACCGAGATTCAGGCGCCGATCAACGCGACCGAAGCCGAAGTTCGTGCGATGGCCGAGGCCGACCCGAAGATGAAGCCGTGGCTCGAGGGGAAGACGGTGAAGAAGTTCGTCTTCGTGCCGAAGCGGCTCGTGAACTTCGTGGTGGGCTGATGCGACGGCTGGCGCTCGTGCTGCTGGTGACGACGGCGTGTGGCTATCGCGTCGTCGCGCCAGTGAGCGAGCTGCCAGGCGGGTTGTCGTCGGTGCACGTGCCGGTCTTCACCAACCAGACGTCGGAGCCCGGCGCCGAAGCGTTCTTCACCCAGGCGTTGCGCGAGAACTACCTGAGGGCAGGGCGGCTGGGCGGCGCCGAGGCTCCCGGGCGCATCGAAGGTGTGCTGCTGAGCGTGGCGTCATTTCCTCTCGTCACGCCGAGCCCCAACCGCCTGCCGAACTACCGGTTCCAGGCGACCGTGAAGCTCACGCTCGTGAAGAACGGCGTCGCGCTCAACACGGTGCAGGTGACGGGTGGAGAAGACTACCCACCGGGCGCCGACGTGCTGTCGAGCGAGACGAATCGTGGAACCGCGCTGCGCCGCTTGTCGGAGTCGTTGATGCGTGAAGGTGCCGAGCGGCTCGCGACCGGGTGGTGAGGGCCGAGGCACAACTCCGTCACCCTGGAGGCTCGACCGCCACGAACCGCCCCGTGAGCTCGTCGAACGTGTCGTAGAGCTGATCGATGCCGAAGCGGAAGGTGCCGTTGACGCTCTCGAGGAGCGCCGCCTCGAACCCCCGCGCGCGGGGATCTCGCAGCAGCACCCGCAGGCAGGCGTCGCGCTTCACCTCGTTGATGGCCACCACCTCGTTCACGGTGAAGCCGCGGGCGAACCGGCGCCGGGCGAGCGCTTCGCAGTGCTCCTTGAAGATGGCCTTCTCTCGCGTGCGAATGGCGTTCTTGAGCTGGGCGTACGTCTGCTGCGCCGAGGCGGTCAGCTCGTCGACCGAGAACAGCTGGTAGTTGGGGAAGCGCTCGCGGGTACCAATCGACACGCACGTCTCGACGGCGTGCTTCACCAGGTCGGCCTCGTGCTGCTCGATGAGCTGGCAGATGTGCAGGTGCACGGGCGTCTTCACCTGGCGCATCGCCGCGAGGTTTCGGCGCTCCCACTCGACGGGCTGCGTCTTCAGGTTCTCGGCGAGGAAGGGCATGCGTCGCAGCAGTGAGAAGCGCTCGTTGGGCTCCCAGCCGAGGCGTTGCCTCGTGAGGCTCGCGTCGACGGGCATCGCCTTGTCGACGTAGTCCGCCATCCACGGTTGTTCGAAGGGCCGCTCGCCAAGCATCGTGCCCAGCAGGTTGAGCGCCCACAGCCCCGGCCTGATGAAGACCTTCGGCATCAGGGTCGGCTCGGGGCGCTGGCCCGAGATGGCCTCCATGCTCGCCTCGAAGAGCTGACGGTGCGAGGTCGCGTGATCGGGGCTGCAGATGAGCACCTCGCCGTTGCCCAGGTCGTCCTGCCGCTCGAGCACCCGGGCGAAGAACGAGACCACGTCGCGCACGTGAATGTAGGGCAGGGCGGCCGAGCCCGTGCCTGCGAGAATGCGCGAGCGCCACGAGCTGCTGAACCAGGTACGCATCAGCGTGTAGAGCGGCGTGAACTCGCCCCAGTCGGAGTAGACCGCGCCAAGCCGAACGATGACCGACGGCACCTCAGCCGCGTACTTCGCCAGCATCGCCTCGCCAGCGGCCTTCGAGCGTGCGTACGGGTGTTTGCCGTCGACAGGGCTGCGCTCGGTCAGCACCGTTCCCGGCTCGGGGAACGAACACGCCGCGAGCGAGCTGGCGAAGATGAAGAGCTTCGGCTTCAGCGCCCTGCTGCGCTCGAGCACCGCCTTCAGGCCGTCGATGTTGGTGCGCTGGTATTCGGGGTCGTCGTGCCCTGCGAAGTCGTAGTGCGCGGCGAGGTGCAGCACCGCGTCGATGCCGCCGTCGTCGGCGATGCGCTTGAAGACCGCGTCCATCGTCTCGGGCACACCGAGATCGACCTGGTGCCAGGTGATGTTGGGCCCCTCCGGCGCGCGCGCTTCAGCCGCCGTTCTGCGGCCGAAGGCGTGAACCCGAAAGTGACGCTGAAAGGCCGCGACGACATGACGCCCGATGAAGCCAGAGGCGCCGGTCACGAGAAGCGAGGGCAAGCTCACGATGCCGGGCGTTTCGGTGGCGGAGTCACACGAGTCAAGTCACAAACCCACGTCGAACACGCGCTCGGAAAACACGACGGCCGGCGAGGCTCCGTGGAAGCCCCGTCGGCCAGTGCAAAGCTGGATGTGTGAGTCTGTTACTTCGCCGGAGCCGCGGCGGGCTTCTTGCCAGCGGTGCTCAGGTTGTGACCCATGCGCGCCACGAGGCGGCTGGCGGTCGCGGCGTGAACGACGCCCTTCGAGGCGGCGCGATCGATGAGGCGGGTCGCCACGCGAACGGCTTCCTTGGCCTTGGCGGCGTCGCCCGAGGCAGTCGCCTCACGAGCGGCCTTGAGGGCAGCGCGGAACTCGGACTTCACATGGGTGTTGCGCGCCTTGCGCTTGAGGGACTGGCGGTGACGCTTGGCTGCGGAGACGGTGTTGGCCACGGTTGCTGCTCCTTCAAAAACAAATGAGAGGCGGGCCCCTTACCGGCCACGCCGCAGGCGGTCAAGACCGGTTCGCCGCCTTCGCGGCCTTCTCCACCGCCTTGGCCTCGTCCCAGAAGAGGTCCATCTGCTTCAGGGTGGCCTCTCCGAACCCGATGCCGGCGGCCTGGAGCTTCTCTTCGACGAAGTGGAACCGCGAGGTGAAGCGCTTGTTCGTCATGCGCAGGGCGTCTTCGGGCGGGCAGTTCACCTTGCGGCCGACGTTCGCGAGGGCGAACAGCACGTCACCCAGCTCGTGCTCGATGGCGTCGCGATCATTCGAGGCGATGGCCTCGTCGAGTTCTTTCAGCTCTTCGTCGACCTTCGCGCGCGCCCCCGACACGTCAGGCCAGTCGAAGCCGATGCGCGAGGCCTTCTCGGTGAGGCGCTCGGCGCGTTGGAGCGCGGGCGCGGCCGAGGGCACCCCGTCGAGCACGCTGCCGGCTTTTCCCGTCTTCGCCTTGCGCTCGTCGGCCTTCAACTTCGCCCAGTTCTGAATCACCTGTTCGGCGCCGGCGACCTGCTCTTCACCGAACACGTGCGGGTGCCGTCGCTCGAGCTTCTCGGCGATGGCGTTGGCCACGTCGGCGAGGGTGAACTCACCCTTCTCGCTGGCGAGGTGCGCGTGAAAGACGATCTGGAACAGCAGATCGCCGAGCTCCTCGGCCAGGGGTTTCCATGACCCGCCGTAGGCCACGCGGTCCATCTCGTCGAGCACCTCGTAGGTCTCTTCGACGAGGTAGGGCCGCAGGCTGCGCAGGTCTTGCTCCTTGTCCCACGGGCAGCCGTCGGGGGCGCGAAGACGACGCATCACCTCAGCCAGCCGCTCGACGGCGGTTCCGATGTCCGACATGGCGCGGGCTGTAGCACGAGGGTCGGGTCATGTCGGAGCGACGAAAAACGCAGTGACTCCCGGTTGCTGGGCTAGATTCCCTCCACTGCATGAGAGCTTTTGCCTGCGCCTGCATGCTGGTGGTCGCTGCCACCGCCTTTGCCCAGGTCGAGCTGGTCGATCCCGACGCGCCAGCGGTGCGCACGCAGAAGAAGAAGCCGATCGAAGACGTCGACCCGAGCGATCAGCCGGCGCCCGAAGACGAAGAAGACACGCCCACGCGAAGGCAACCTTCGACGCCGAAGGCGGGCGTGGTGCCAGGGCCCAGGAAACCTGACGCAGGCGTGCCCGCGCCGGTCGCGAAGGACCTCAAGGCGACGCCACCGCCGGCCGAGCCCACCCGCCCTCCAGACATCGACTCGCACGAGGTCAGCGACGCCGACCTCGATCTCGCATGGAAGGTGTGGCGCGAGGCGAACGAGAAATCGTCGAGCGACATGAAGGCCGAGCAGATCGCCCGGCAGCGGCTGCTGACCATCAAAGAGGAGATCGGCGCCTCGAACATGGACACGTGGGCCATCGGGCTCCTGCGCGCGGCAGAAGCGCACGAGGTGGCCGGTGACTCTGGCGGCGCGGTGGAGATTGCGCTGTCGGCGACGCAGCTCGCGCCCGACCTGCCTTCGACGTGGGTCGCGCTCGCGCGGGTGTACTTCCGCGGAGACCCGTCAGACGTCGGCCGGGTCTTCGGAGCGCTCAAGAACGCCGTCGTCACGCAGGTCACCGACGTTCGGTACGGCCGCAGCGCGCTGGCCGATCTGATCACCGTGCTCCTGTTCGCGCTCGTGATCACCACCGTCGTGCTGCTGCTCGTGCTCGCGATTCGGCGCGGCTTCTATGCGCTCTACGACTTCCACTTCCTCTTCCCGCGCGTCGCTTCGCGCTGGCAGACGGGCGCGCTCGCGTTCGTGCTGTTGTCCCTGCCGATCGTGTTCCGCCTGGGGCTCGTGCCGGTGCTGCTGACGGCCTTCTTCGCGCTGGCGCTCTACCTGACGGTGGCGGAGCGGGTGGTCGTGGCGGTGCTCATCGGGCTGCTGGGCGTCGTTCCGTCGATCGCCGAGCTGACGGTCGAGCACCTCGCGTTCCCGGGGACGCGGGCCGAGGAGCTCTTCCTCGTCGAGCGCGGAGGCCCCGGCATGGAGCCGTTCGTGGCCCAGCTGCGGACACTGTCGCAGGAGGACAAGGCGTCGTACGCCGAGCTGTTCGCGCTGGGGCGCTACGAGCTGCGCCGCGGGCAGGCCGAGGCGGCGGCGAAGAGCTTCCGCAAGGCCCTCACCATTCGGCCGAACGACCCTGCGGCGCGCGTGAACCTCGGCATGGCGCTGGTCATCACGGGCGACCTCGAGAACCCGCGCGCCCTGTTCGAAGAGGCAGGCAAGGCGGCGCCGACGATGGCCGAGGCTTCGTACAATCTGGGCCGGCTCTACCAACGGCGCGTGGCGCTCTACGGCGACAAGGTCTCGGGTGAGGTCGATCGCATCTCGCAGGCGCTCTTCACGGCCCGCACGCTGGTGCCGGCCTACGCGCAGCTCTCGAAAGACATCGAAGGCACGCCGCGCTCGTTGGCTGCAAACGTGTACCTGCAGTCGGTGCCGCTGCCGCTCGAAGAGATTCTCGTCGACGCCAGGGCGCCCGAGGCCGCGCGCCGCGTGAAGAGCCAGGTGCTGCAGCTGCTGATGGGTGAGGTGAACGAGACGCTGGCGATGGTGTACCCGGGCCTGCTCGCGCTGCTGGTGCTGGCCTTCGGCTTTCTCTCGACGACGATTCAGGCCGCGCGCAGCTGCAACAAGTGTGGGCGCCCGGTCAGCAAGCGCGGAGACCCCTACGTCTCGGTCGGCAGCCTCATGTGCACGCAGTGCGTGAACGTGTTCGCGAAGAAGAACGTCGCCGCGCCTTCGCTCAAGGTTCGCAAGCAGCTCGAGGTCGCGCGGTACCAGAGCCGCATCGAGCGCACGAGCTCGATCCTCGGCATCGTCTGCTCGGGCATGGGTCACGTGTTCGCCGGCTTCCCCGCGCGCGGCACGCTGTACGGCTTCTTCTTCATCACGCTCCTGACGGCCATCGTGCTGCGCAACGGCGTGCTCCGGGCTCCCTTCGAGCCGTTGCCCCTGGTGCTGCGCATGGTGCCGATCGGTCTGGCGCTGGTGCTGCTCTACGTCTTCACCCTGCGCGGGCTGCGCAAGAAGCAGGGTGGGTGACGCGTGGCGCTCAAGGGCACCCTCAAAGACTTCGGCATCGCCGACATTCTCCAGCTCATCGGGCAGCAGCAGAAGACGGGCGTGCTCTCGCTCACCAACAAGGGTGAGAGCGTCAACGTCTCGTTCAAAGACGGCAACATCGTTCGGGCCGAGTCGACCTCGCGCAACCGCAAGGATCTGATCGGCACGATGCTGGTGGCGGCGAACCTGATCACCGAGGCGCAGCTCGAGTTCGCGCTCGAGACGCAGAAGCGCACGCTGCAGCGGCTGGGAGACGTGCTCGTCGGCCAGGGCAGCGTCACGCTCGAGAAGTTCCGCAGCATGGTGGCGCTGCAGACGAGCGAGACGCTCTTCAAGCTCTTCGGGTGGAAGTCGGGCACCTACGCCTTCGAGGCGAACGACGTCGAGGCCGAGACCGCCTTCACGCCGCTGCGCGCCGAGTCGGTGCTGATGGAGGGCTTCCGTCGCGTCGACGAGTGGCCGGTGGTGAAGAAGCGCATCACCTCGGACGCGATGACGTTCGAGAAGATCAAGGAGCTGCCGCCGCCCGCCCTCGAGAAGGACGACTTCGACGCGGCCCTCGACGACGCGTTCGCCGAAGAGAAGAAGGAGATCAACAAGGGCGAGTTCCAGTCGGTCGGCGACAACGAGCGCCGGGTGTACGAGGTGATCGCTCCCGGCCGCACGGTGACGCGCATCATCGAGCTGTCGATGCTGGGCGAGTTCGAGACCTCGAAGGCGCTCTGCAACCTGATCAACCTCGAGTACACGAAGGGCATCGCGCCGGCGGGGGTGGCCGTCGACAGCGGCAAGCCGTCGCGGCTCAAGGGCCTGCTCGGCGGGTTCGCGCGCATCGCCGTCTCGATGCTCGTCGTCGGAGCGCTGCTGCTCATCTTCACCCGCGTCGACTTCGGCAGCTTCCGCCTCGGTGGCTCGGGCGGCACGACGTACACCGACCCGGCGGCGCAACGCTTCGCCTCGGCCGCGCAGATGACGCGGCTGTCGACGGCGCTCGAGGTGTACCGGCTCGAGAAGGGGCAGCTGCCAGACTCGCTCTCGCAGCTGGTCGAAGCCGGCATCGTGAACGCCGACGACGTGCGGTACCCGTGGCGCGACGACTACTACTACCGGCGTGACGGCGCGGCCTTCGTGCTGCTGCCGCCGCTGCGCTGAACGGTCAGACCGGGGGGCGGGGGCCGTCAGGCGGGCATGCCCGACTTGCATGCACCTGAGCCGATGCGTTACCCGTCGCCTCCTCTCTTCGACAGGAGCCGCTCCACCGAGATGAAGTCCATGCACGTCGACCTGGCCGACACCGATGTCGCCAGAACGCTCGCGGGGGCGCAGAACGAAAACCTCAAGCTGGTGGAGCGACGCCTCGGCGTTCGTGTCGGTCAGCGCGGCACCGAGCTGCACCTGTCGGGTCCCGAGGCGGCCGTCAGCACCGCGGTGAAGCTCATCGAAGGGCTCGCGAGCGCGCTGAAAGGTGGCCGCTCCGTGTACCGCGAAGACGTCGAGCAGGCGCTCAAGGCCATGGGGCAGGGCGGTGACGAGAGCCTGCGCGCGCTGACGTTGTCTCCGATTCTCACGCAGAAGAGCGGCCGGCACGTGACGCCGCGCTCCCTCGCACAGCAGAAGTACGTCGAGCTCATTCGCACCAGCGACGTCGTCTTCGGCCTCGGGCCTGCGGGGACCGGCAAGACGTACCTCGCGATGGCCATGGCGGTGCAGGCCCTCACCGAGCGCAAGGTGAAGCGCATCGTGCTGGCGCGGCCCGCGGTCGAGGCCGGAGAGAAGCTCGGCTTTCTGCCGGGCGACCTCGCCGAGAAGGTGAACCCGTACCTGCGGCCGCTCTACGACGCGCTCAACGACATGATGGACCCCGAGCGTGCCGCGGCGTTGATCGAGCAGAACGTCATCGAGGTGGCTCCGCTCGCGTTCATGCGCGGCCGCACCCTGAACGACTGCTTCGCGATTCTCGACGAGGCGCAGAACACCACCGTCGAGCAGATGAAGATGTTCCTCACCCGCATCGGGTACCACTCGCGCGCCGTGGTGACGGGCGACGTGACGCAGATCGACCTTCCCACCGGCAAACAGTCGGGTCTGGTGCACGCCAGGCGCATTCTGCAGAACGTGGAGGGCATCGCGTTCGCGCACTTCACCGATGTCGACGTCGTTCGGCACCCCGTGGTGGCCGAGGTCATCAAGGCCTACGCGCGTGACGAGCTGTCGCAGGTCGACGCGGTCGAAGCGCCGAGACCGTCGCGGCCCACGCCGCCCAAGCCGTCGGCGCCGCGGTTTCCGCCCGCGAACCCGAACCTGCCCTGAGCAAGCGGCGTGACGGTCGAACGTTCACGGTCGTCGATGCGTTGGCTCATCGGCACCGCGATCGTCGCCCTGCTCATCGCCGTCGCGTGGCGTTCACGAACGGACGATGAGGTCAGGCCGTCGCTCCCGTTCGCAGGCCCCGCGCCGCTCCAGGAGGTGATCGGAACCGGCGTCGCAGCGATGGCGGAGCCCGTCACCCCACCACCAGCAGCGGTTCTTCCCCCGTCGGATGCAGGCTCGCTCACCTCGCTCGAGGTCGAGGTGTTCCTCGACGGCAGACACGCCGCCGGCCAGCTCGTCGAGCTGATGCGGAAGGAGGACCGCACCCTGGTCTCGCGCCCAGCCGACGTCATGGGGTTTGCCCGCTTCGAGCTCGCGCCCGGCGCGTGGGAGCTGACGGAGCCGATGGAAACAGCGCGAACGATCGAGCTGAAGGACGAAGCCCTGCGCGTGACGTTGAAGCTCACCTCGCCGCGGCCCTTCACGATTCGGGTGGTCGACGAAGCCGGTGTTCCCGCGCCGGGCGCGAGGGTCACCATCGACGACGACGAAGTCATCGCCGGCCTCGATGGAACGGTTCACCGTGAGACGCGTGCGGAGCGCCTGACGATTGGTGCGTCGACCACCACGGCCATCGCCGTCTCACGCGTGGTGAAGGTGGCGCCCGAGCTCGAGCTGCGCCTCGAGCCTGCGGGGACGCTGACCGTGGGCGTCGAAGGGTGGGCAGGCAGGCACCCGGGCTGGCTGAGACTCGAGCGCGGCTTCGAAGTGGTTGGCACCTTCTACGACTTCGGCATGCCGGTGCTCGTGCCCACCGGAGTGATTCGCGCAACGGTCAGAGCGCGTGACTCCCGTGGTCTGGTTCGAGGAGCCGGCGAGGTGACGGTGAAGGCTGGTGAAGTGCTCACGCTCGATCTGAAGTCAGCGCGTCAGCGGCCGATCGGAGGAAGAGTCGTCGACGCCTCGGGCCAGACGCTGAGCGGCATCGGCGTCACCCTGTCCGAGTTCGAGGCGACGTGGCCATCACACACCAGCACCGTCACCTCGCCTGACGGGCGCTTCACGTTCCCCGTGGCTCACCTGCCGCCTGGTGACCCCGTCTTCGAGCTTCGCGTCGACCCTCCCTGGTGGATCCCTGAGCGCCGGATGCTGACGCGCCTCGACGACGAGCCGCTGACCATCGAGGTGCACCTCGGCGATGGCGGAATCGACCTACAGCCGCGCTGATCACCGCAATGCTCACGTGGTGCGTACAGGCGGCCTCAGGGTGATGGCGCGCTACACCCCAACTCGTTGATCTTCCGCTCGAAGCCAGTCGGCGCGACGAATGCACACCCTGCGGGCCTGCTGCATCACGTTGGCAGGTTCACCCACAGGGAGGTCGCGCATGCGGTTCCTCATCCTCACTGCCGTTGCTGTCGTTGGCTGTGACCGCCCTGTTGCCCAGACACGCGCGCTCGAGGCTCCTGCGCCCGTCACCACCTGCGCGTCGGTCGATGGGGCGGCGCTCGGCCAGCTGCCGCTGAACGTGGCGCTCGGAGACGAGACGATCGCCTTCGCCGAGTGGAGCGTTGCCGACGAACACTCCACCGAGGTCGTGGGGTTCGCGGCCCACCTGCCCGGCGACGTGAAGTTCACCGTGAAGGCGGGTGACGACGAGTACACCAGCGCGTCTCCGCGGTGGCTGCACCCACGGGGCGTCTCTGGCCCGCGCGTTCACGCGGTGGAGCGAATCACCTTCTGCCGAACGGTGGCCCCGCAGATCATCGCCGCCCGCTGATCAGCTCCCTGCCCAACCGCGGGGAACTTTTCGGGTCGCTCGTTTGCTCACCTCGCTGGGGGGGCCTACCATTGGCTCTCCCGGGGAGACCGTGTCGCTCGAAACCTACGGCCGCTATCAGCTGATCAAGAAGCTCGCGACCGGCGGCATGGCCCAGATCTATCTGGCCAAGCAGCTCGGCGTGCAGGGCTTCGAGAAGATGCTGGTGGTGAAGCGCATTCTGCCGCACCTCGCCGAGAACGAAGACTTCATCACCATGTTCCTCGACGAGGCCCGCATCGCTGCGCGCCTCAATCACCCGAACGTCGTGCAGATCTTCGACCTCGGCCAGCAGGACGACACCTTCTACATCGCCATGGAGTACATCCACGGCGAAGACGTTCGAAAGGTGTGGAAGCAGGCGGAGCGGCAGGGCACGGCGATTCCCATTCCCCTGATCTGCCGCATCGTCATCGATGCCTGCGCGGGCCTCGACTACGCGCACAAGAAGACCGACCCGGGTGGGCGGCCCCTCAACATCGTTCACCGTGACATCTCGCCGCAGAACATCCTCGTGAGCTTCGAGGGCGGCGTGAAGGTGGTCGACTTCGGCATCGCGAAGGCGGCTGATCAGGCGACGGTGACGAAGTCGGGCGTGCTCAAGGGCAAGTACTCGTACATGTCGCCCGAGCAGGCGCAGGGCCGGCCCGTCGACGCGCGCACCGACGTCTTCGCGCTCGGTGTGGTGCTGTACGAATTGCTCACCGGCGCCCGCCTCTTCAAGCGCGCCAACGACATTCAGACGCTGAACGCGGTCACCGAGTGCAAGGTGGAGCCGCCGTCGAACATCGACTCGCGCCTGCCCAAAGATCTCGACGCCATCGTGATGAAGGCGCTCACGAAAGATCGTGACGCCCGGTACGCCGACGCGCGCGAGATGCAGCAGGCCCTCGAAGACTGGGTGCTCAAGAACAAGCTGCCCTCGGGCGCGGTGCACCTCGCCGCCTTCATGCAGGACATCTACGCCGAGCGGCTCGCGCGCGAAGCGGAGGAAGGGCGCCTGCTCTTCACCGAGTCGAGCGCGGACTTGTCGGCGAGCGAGCAGCTCGAGAAGGCGACGCCGAACCGGCCGACGAAGTCGCTGCGCACGCCGACAATGTCGCGGCAGAGCGTGGGTGGAAAGTCGAACTCGCGCAAAGAGGCGACGCGCGCCGAGGCGGGCCGCTCGGGGCCCATCTCACGGCCCAACGACCTGCCGCTGGGCGCCGACGTCAAACCGGCCCCGACCGAGAACAGCCTGCCGACGCAGCAGGGTCGCCGGAGCAACGGCCCGCTCATCGCGCTCGGGGCCGTCGTCTCCATCGCGGTGGGCCTTGGCGCTTTCGTCGCGCTGCGCCCAGCGAAGGCGAACGTGGTGGTCACCTCCGATCCCCCCGGGGCCGCCGTGAAGTTCGACGGGCGCGCCATCGACTGCCGCACGCCGTGCACGCTGCCGACGATGGGTGAAGGCGAGTACCCGCTCGAGCTGACGAAGACTGGTTTTCAGCCGCTCACGACGCGTGTCGTGGTGCCCTCGACCGGAGAGCGCACCATTCCCTTCGCGCTCGACAAGGCGACCGAGACCACTGCTCCTGTGGCCGCGAAGACGCAGGACGTGGCGGTGACGCTCACCACCGAGCCCGCCGGGGCGACGGTGACCATCGATGGCAGCAAGCGTGGCCTCACGCCGATCACGGTGAAGCTGGCGCCGGGCTCGACGCCCGCGCTCACCCTCGAGCTCGACGGCTACCAGGGCCTCTCGGAGCGCCTCGACGTACCGGTCGAGCAGCCCGAGGTCGCGCGCACGTTCACGCTCAAGGCAGTCGAGAAGGTCGCCGTCGGCAAGAAAGACCCTCCGAAGAAGGACCCTGTGGTGGCCGTCGTGGTGCCGAAGAAGGAGCCCGAGGTGCGGGCCGTCGGCTCGGGCACCGTGCGCTTCATCGTGAACCCGTACGCGACGGTGGAGTGCCCGCCATACAAGTTCGGTGACACGCCCTTCGGCGACAAGGCGATGCCGGCGGGTGACTACAAGTGCACCTTCACCAACGCCGAGCTCGGCAAGTCGCAGACGAAGGTCGTGCACGTCGAGCCCGGTGAAGTGCTGAAGGTGAAGATCTCGTTCGAGTAGCGCGCCCCCGGGGACCCCGCGCGCTCAGTAGCGGCAGAAGTTGGGCGTCGCGCTCGGGTAGCAGGTCGAGCCCGTCGACGAGCCGCCGCAGCGATCGTTGTCGTCGCCACACGTGCAGCGCAGCGACGAACACGTCTGCCGCGTGACCCCGCCGGGCATCGGGCAGTCCGTGCTCGCCATGCAGGTGCAGGAGCCAGACGTCAGCCCGCCACCGCTCACGGGCGTGCACATGCCGCTCGAGCAGGTGACGCCGCAGACGCCGCAGTTGGCCGGGTCGTTCGACAGGTTCTTGCACGACGTGGCGTTGGGCCCGGTGGAGCAGCACGCCGTGCCGCTCCCGTTGCAGGCCTTGTGCAGACAGTCGGTGTCGGCGCAGTCGATGGTGCCGTCGCAGTCGTTGTCGATGCCGTCGCTGCAGGTCGTCTCGGTCGCGCTCGTCGGCGTGCACGAGCAGGTGGCCGCCGGGCCCGTTCCGATGCAGGTGGAGGCGCCGGTGCATGCCGGGCCCGAGCCGCAGCGGCAGACTCCGGCGGTGCAGAGGTTCGCCTGCGTCGCGCTGCAGGCCGAGCAGGTCGTACCGGGCGCACCACACGCGGCCGTCGTCGTCGTCGTCACGCAGGTGTTGCCGCTGCAGCAGCCGGCGCAGGTCGCCGTGTCGCAGACGCAGGTGCCGGCCTGACACCTGAGGCCGGGCCCGCAGGCCGCCGAAGCGCCGCACTTGCAGCTGCCTCCGCTACAGTTGTCGGCCTTCGCGGTTTCACACATCGTGCACGCCGCCCCGCCCGCGCCGCAGCTGGTGGCCGTCGGTGGCGAGACGCAGGTGGCGCCGTTGCAGCAACCGCTCGGGCAGCTCGCCGCGTTGCAGACGCAGACGCCGCCGACGCAGCGCTGGCCCACGACACACATTCCGTTCGCGCCACAGCGACAGCCGCCGCCGGTGCACGAGTCTGCCCGCGCCGGTTCGCACGCGACGCACGCAGCGCCGTTGGTGCCACACTGGCCCAGTGATGGGGTGGCACAGGTGCCGCCCGTGCAGCAGCCGCTCGCGCAGGTCGCCGCCGAGCAGCCGTCACAGGCCTGGTTGGAGCACGTCGAGGCGCAGGTGGAGCAGGCCGCGCCCATTCGCCCGCACTGCGCCGCCGTGGTGCCTGCCTGGCAACGCCCCATGGCGTCACAACAGCCCGACGGGCAGCTGGTCGCGTCACAGACGCACGCGCCGCCCGAGCACCGCTGGCCCATCTGGCAGGCCGCCCCTGCACCGCACGCGCAGGCGCCCGAGGTGCAGCGGTCGGATCTCGCGTCGCACGCCGCGCAGCTCATGCCCGACGCGCCGCACGCCGTCGTCGATTGCGCCGCGGCGCTGACGCAGGTGTTGCCCGAGCAGCAGCCGGTGGCACAGCTGGCTGCCGTGCAGGTGCAGGTGCCGTTGGCGCAGACCTGCCCGGGCGCGCACGCGGCGCCGGTGCCACAGCGGCACGCGCCCGTGGTGCAGGCGTTGGTGGCGCCGGTGCAGGCTGCGCACGCCGCGCCTCCGGTTCCACAGGCCGCAGCCGTCTGTGCCGCCTGCTGAATGCACGCGCCCGCGCTGCAACACCCGGTGGGGCAGCTCGTCGCGTCACACACGCACGCGCCACCGACGCAGCGAAGGCCCGCTCCACACGCGGCGCCGGTGCCGCAGCGACAGGCTCCCGACGTGCAGCGATCGCCCGTGAGCCCGCAGCTCGTACACGCGCCACCGGCCGCGCCACACGCCGTCGCGCTCGTGGGCGTACAGACGTTGCCGGCGCAGCAGCCGTTCGGGCAGCTCGTCGCGTCGCACACGCAGGCGCCACCCACACAGCGCTGGCCCGAGCCGCACGCAGGGCCGGTTCCACACGCGCAGGCGCCGTTGCGGCAGGTGTCGGACGATGGCGCGCCACCCGCAGCGCAGGTCGCGCCCGCGGTGCCGCACGTCGCCGTCGCGTTCTGTCGGCAGGTGCCGGCGAGGCAGCAGCCCGTGGGGCAGGTGGTCGCGTCGCAGCCCGAGCACGTCTTCGCCGGGGTGCAGGTCGACGGGCACGTCTGGCACGCCACGCCGCCGGTGCCGCACGCGGTGGCCGCGCTGCCCGCCTGGCAGGCACCGTTCGCGTCGCAGCACCCGGTGGGGCAGCTGGCGGCAGTGCACACGCAGAGGCCTGACACGCACTCCTGGCCGGCGGAGCACACGCCGGTTCTTCCGCACGCGCAGCCCGAGGGCCCGCAGGTGTCGGCGCGAACGGGATCGCACGCTGCGCACGCCGCGCCGCCGGTTCCACACTGGCCGAGGGTGGGCGAGACGCAGTTTCGGCCGTTGCAGCAGCCGCTCGCGCACGAGGTGGCGTCACAGAGACAGAGCCCGTTCTGGCACCGCTGGCCGGCCGCGCACGCAGGCCCGGTTCCACAGCCACACGCGCCCGCCACGCAGCTGTCGGTGGTGGCGGTTCGACAGTCGACGCAGACCGCGCCGCCCATGCCGCACATCGAAGTTCCAGGCGCCTGACATTGGCCGTTGAAGCAGCAGCCACCGGGGCAGGTCTGCGCGTCACAGCCGGTGCACGCGCCGCTCGAGCAGAGGCCCTGGCCGCACGTCTGACACGAGAGGCCGCCGGTGCCGCAGGCGTCGCCCAACACACCCGGTGCGCAGAAGGTGCCGTTGCAGCAGCCGCCACACGAGAGCGGCCCACAGGCCGTCGCGCTCCCGCCACCTGCAGCGCCACCCGCACTGTCGCCTCCCGCCGAGCCGCCGCCCGCGCTGCCGCCTGCCGTCTCGCCCCCGTCGGTGCCCGACTCTCCGCCCGCCGCGCTGCCCGTTCGACACACTCCGCTCACGCACGAGAAGCCCGGAGCACAGTCGGCGCTGCTGGTGCACGCGTAGGTGAGCCGGCCGAAGTCGGTGTCGCAGGTGCAACCAGCCCCGACGAGCAGCAGGGTGAAGATGAAGACGCGCATGAAGGGCTCCCCGACTACTTCAAGCGTAGCTTCTTCACCGTCTCTTCGTTGGGAAGGATCTCGACCTCGATGGTCTGGTCCACCCCAGCCTCGGCGTTCACCAGGTGCAGCAGGTGCCGGCCCACGGGCAACGAGGTGCCCAGCAGTGGCGTTTCGCCCAGCTTGCGGCCCCCGAGAAAGACGGTCGACCAGGGCTTCGTGTCGAGGCGCAGGGTGCCTTTTCGCGGGCCGGCCTTCACCAGCTTCACTCCTGCATCGACGACGGGCGGCGCTTCTTCGTCGAGCTTCAGCACGAGCGTGCTGCGTTCACCGGCGACGACGTCGATGGTGCGCTTGAGCGGCACGAAGCCGGGCGCCGAGAGCGAGAGCTCGTGGGTGCCAGGGCTCGCGGTGATGGGCCCGGCTGGAACGTCGACACCGTCGAGGGCGCGCGTCGCAGACGGCGGCGTGACCTCGACGACGAGCGTGCCCGTGACGGGCGCGACGGGCACGGCGACGCCTGCGTCGACTTCGGCGGGCGTCACGGCTCGACCGGGCGCCAGCACCACGCCAACACCGACGAGCACCACGAGCAGCACGACGACGCCCAGCACGAGTGGCAGCCGCGAGGGCGGCGGCGCGAGGGGCAGCGGTTCGATCTTCGTCGAGGTCTGAACGGGCGCTGGCTCGACCTGGCCCTTCGCGGCGCCCTGTTCTGCGAAGTCACGGCGAATGCTGCGCTCGAACGAGTTGGTGACCTTCGGTGCCCCGCTCGGAGACGACGGCGTGCCCGAGGCCTCGAAGGCCAGCTGCGAGGCGGGGAGCTCGCCTTTGCGGGCCTGGTCGATGAGCTGTTTGCGCGCGGCGATGCGCTCGGCGAACAGGCTCTTCATGAACTCCGAGACGTCGGCGGCCGAGGTGCGCGAGCTGCCCGAGACGAGCCAGTCTTCGAGGGCGAGCTGAAACTCGCGCGCGCTCTGAAAGCGGTGCTCGGGCTTCGCAGCCATGGCCTTGCTGACGATGGCGTCGAGCTCGGGCGCGATGTCGGGCCGTCGCTCCGAGACGCGCGGGAACTGGTCGATCACCACCAGCTGCTTGAGCAGCTCGAGCTCTTCCATCGCGGGGAAGAGGCGGCTTCGGCTGAGCAGCTCGAACAGGCAGACGCCGAGCGCGAAGACGTCGGAGCGTGCGTCGACCGGCTCGGAGCGCGCCTGCTCGGGCGCCATGTACGCGAGCTTGCCCTTGAGCTTGCCGCTCGACGTGGCCTGCGAGGCCACCTTCGCGATGCCGAAGTCGACGACCTTGATCGACCCGTCCATCGTGACGAGCAGGTTCTGCGGGCTCACGTCGCGGTGAACGATGCACTGCAGGGCGCCGTGCTCGTCGACGCGGGTGTGCGCGTGATGCAGCCCTTCGGCGGCCCAGGCGATCAACCGGCAGGCGAGCGCGTCGCTGAGGCCGTAGCCGCGCTTGCGGGCCTCGCGCGCGACGGTCGACAACGTCTCGCCGTCGACGAACTCCATCACGATGAAGAACGAGCCCTCTGAGTCGCCGAGCTCGTAGATCTGCACGATGTGCGGGTGCGTGAGCCCGGCGGCGAGGCGCGCTTCGGCGAGGAACATCTCGACGTGGTCGGGGTCTTCTTCGAGCGCGCCCATCATGCGCTTGATGACGACGAGCTTCTCGAACCCGCGGAGCGCCGGCTGCCGGGCGAGCCAGATCTCCGCCATGCCGCCAGATGCGAGTGGCGTCAGCAGCTCGTAGCGACCTACCATTCTTCTGGGCAGCCACGGGCTCTGAGCCGACACGGCGTGCAGTGTCCTTCAGGGGTCTTCGAAGTCAATCGGGGTCGACGCGTCATGAGCCTCAGCATCGTTGTCGTCAGCGCGCTGATCAGCGCGGCTCCACTCACGGCGTCGCAGCGGTTGGCAGACGCGCGTCGGCACATGGACGAGCTGCACTACGACAAGGCGGCGCGCGCGGCGGAAGCGGGGTTGCTGCAAGCCGACATCGATCACGAGACGCTGGTGGGCCTGTTCCAGGTCGCGGGCATCTCGTGGGCCGCGCTCGACAAACCGGCGAAGGCGAAGGAGTCGTTTCAGTACCTGCTCTCGCTCAAGCCCGACTTCGAGCTGTCGAACGATCTGCCGCCGCGCATGCGCACGCCGTTCTTCGAAGCGAAGAGCTGGCTCTCGCAGACGACGCCGGTGGCCGCGAAGGTGACGCCGTTCGTGGCCGAAGGGCGGTTGGTGTCGCTCGACATCGTCGTCACCGACAACGAGCTGCTGCGGGTGAAGTCGGCGCGCATCACCTTGACGCCGGCAGGTGGCGCGCCCGAGCAGGAGCCGCTGCGGCTGGAGAACGGCAAGGCCTCGGTCGCGGTGAGTCCACAGGGCACGAAGTGGCGGGTCGAGCTGTTCGGCGATCGCGGCGTGCTGGCCGACGTGCAGGGCGAAGCGACGAAGGCCGAAGCACCGCCGCCGCCGCCGCCCATCGTGAAGGCGCCGCCGCCGGTCGTGTCCACTGCGCCATCGCTCCGCTGGGCGCGGACGGTGGGGTGGGTGACGGCGATTGGCGCAGGGGTCGTGGCGGGTGGTGGCGTGGCCGCCGCGCTGATCTCGTCGGGCGATCGAACGCGCATCAGCACGGCCGCGCGTGACGAGCAGAACGTGGTCATCGGCATGACGCAGCTCGAAGCGAGCCGGCTCGATGCGCGCGCGCGCCTGATGGCGACGGTGGCGAACGCGGCGTTCATCGCGGCCGGCGTGCTGGCGGCGGGCGCGGTGGTGTTCTTCACGCTCGGCGCCGAGTCGACGCCCGTGGCAGTGGGCATCGGCGCGGGCAACGTCAGCGCGTCGATCTCGTTCTGATCAGCGCGCCAGCGCGTTGAGGGCGCCCAGCTCTGACAGCAGGTGGGCTGGCAGCTCGAGGCCGTCGCGGCCGGTGTACGTGAAGTACGTGCGCTCGGTGAGGCGGTCGGCGCACTGGCGGGCGAGCTCGGTCTTCGGGTTCTCACGAATGCACGACTCGAGCGTGAGCCACTCGAGCCGCCACAGCGCAGGGTCGGTCGTGGCCGCGCTGACGACACCGAGCAGCCAGAGGGCTTCCGCGCGGAAGCTGGCATTGGGCTCACGGCGGAGCGCTTCGAGCAGATAGCCCGAGGCGCGCAGGTGGCTGATCAACCGCGCGTCGTCGGTGGTGACCTGCTTCGCGATGCCGGTCATCTCGACGAGGGCCTTCGCGCGCGTGACGAGCACCGCGGGCGTGGCCTTCGAGACGACGAACTTCTCGGCCTGCCAGGCCTTCGCTTCGACGAGCCAGCGCTCCATCTGCCGGGTGACGAAGCCGGGGAGCGCCTTGCGGGTGCGGTTCTGCTCGAGCAGCGCGATGACGGCGTCGGGGTCGTCTTTGCCCTGCACGAGCACAGAGAGCGCGGTGCGCAGCGCCTGGGTCTGCTCGAAGGCCTCGACGTCGTTCGTGGGCTCGGTGGCGAAGAGGCGTTTCCACTCGGCGAGCGCGCGCTCGAACTGGCGGGTGGTGGCGTAGAACGACGCGCGCTCCATGGGCGTGAGGGCGTCGGAGCCGGTCGCAGGCGCGATGTCTTTCGCGGTCGGCTGTCTCAGATGACACGCGAAGCACAGCGACGAGATGGAGCGCAGGCGCGCGCGAGCGGTCTCGGTGTCGCGGGAGGCGAACTCGGTCTTCGGTTTGGCGACCTCGGCCGCGAAGAGCGAGGCGATGGGGCTCGAGACGCCCGACGAGAAGAAGTGATCGAGGGGCGTGAGCGTGTCGAGGCTGGTGCGAATTCTGTCGGCGTTGGCCGGGTCGCGGAACTGGGTGGGGCTGACGAGGAGCGGCTGAAGGGTGACCACGCTCGTCATCGCGGCCTGCATCGAGGGCTTCAGCTGTTGGGGTGGTGGGGGCGCAGCGAGCAGCAGGGCGATGAGCCAAGTCATGGGACCCTCCGGCCCGTCACGCTGCACCCGCCACGCCAGTGGCTCCCCACGGGGCGCTCGAGCCGGGGAGGCGCATCGAGTGCGCTCGTCTGGAGTTGCGTGGGTGAAATGCGCACGTTTCTGACAATCGCTGCATCTCCTTTTCATGGAGACGCTCGCTGGGTACTCGCTGAAGCAGTCGAACATTCTTCGAAACGGCAAGAAGGTTGGCACGTTGACGAAGACGACCTGGCAGCTGGTCGACGAGGCGGGCCGGCAGCACGGTGGCTCGGTGGCGGCGCTGCTCGAGGCGCGGGCGAAGGCGAAGGGCCCCTCCGGCAAGCTGCGGTTGCACCTCGACACGCTCGAGGTCGTCTTGGGCGTCGTCTTCTTCGAGCGCCAGCGCATCGGCACGGTCGACGCGCAGGGCACGTACGCCGTCACGCTTCGGGGGCGGGCCTGCAGCGGCAACATGCACCAGACGCCGGGCGCGGTCTGGCTGGGCGGGCCGGGCAGCTCGGGCTCCATCACGGTTGGCGGCGCGACGTACCGCGCGTTCGAAGGCGCGATTCACGAGGGCCAGACAGTCATCGGGTGGCTTCGCGCTGACGGCAGCTATCGCGGCGTCACGCGTGCGGGCGACTGCTTCTCCGGCTCTCTGAAGGTCCCCGGCTCTTCCCGGTTGCTGCGGTTGGTCTCTTCTTCCCCCGAGGTCGCGTCATGACGTCGATTCGTCCGAATGTGCAGGTTCGTCACGGTGCCCACACGGAGCGCCACACCGAGTACGAGCCCAGGCCTGCAGGTCGCAACGGCAGCAGGGCCGTGCGCGCCGACGGCTTCGAGCGCACGACGACGGAGCCGCAGCGGCCGACCAGCTCGACCAGTTCGCTCGACGCCGCGTTCAACTTCACCATCGACGTGGGCGGTCAGAAGATTCAGGGCAACCTGCTCGAGCTGATCCTCGCGGCGGTGCTCGAGAAGCTGCTCGGGTCGATGGACGGCCAGCAGCCGAAGATCGGTGAGCAGGTCACTGGCGACGGCCGGCAGTACGTCGTCGAGCCGGGTGACGCGAGCCCCCGGCCTGACTCCACGTCGTCCACCACGCCGTCGACGGGCTCCACGCCCGAGACCTGGCCGAGCTGGCCTGGCAGTGGAACGGCTGGAACCAGCGGGCCGACCGGCACCCCGACGACGACGGGCACGTCGCCGGCCACCGCGACCGGCCGCGCTGAGATTCCCGCCGACCTGTGCAGCGCCGATGGTGGCGCCAACATTCGCAGCGCCGCCGACATCGATCGCCTGCCGATCTGGCAGTCGATGCACCCGAACGCGGTGTCGTTCTACAAGAACAAGATCCGCGAGCAGCTCGAGAGCGAGCAGCCCTCGACGATGGGCATCAGCGGGCTGGTGATTCACATCGGCGGCAATGATGGGGTGACCACGACGCCCGGGGCCACGCCGCAGGGCCTCGATCGGTTGCCGATCTGGACCAACGAGTGGGACGCGACGACGACCGCAGCGTGGAAGCAGCGCATGTCGGTCGATCACACGCCCGTCGAGGGCCAGCTGGCGGCGCTCGAGAAGTTCCGCGCGTTCCAGCAGGAGCTGACCGGCGACGCGCCCAGGTCGTTCAACACCGGGTACCAGTCTGGCTACGTGCAGAACATGTTCATCAGCGGCGCGATCTACAACCCGCGCTTCTACGAGCTGGGCCGTGAGCAGAAGCAGTTCATCACCTCGGAGTACCAGCGCCTGCTCGGCCGGCCGCCCTCGAGGAACGAACTTCAGAAGTGGACGTACCTGTCGGCGAACATGTCGGTGAACGAGAGCGAGTTCACGAAGCTGAAGACGAAGTTCGCGACGATCACGCCGGGCGAGCTGACGGCGTCGGTGCCCGAGCGCTTCACCGACCGGGAGATCGCCGACGGCGTGCGCGCGTACCTGCAGGCGAACCCGAACGCGACGGAGGCGCAGATTCGGCAGGTGGCGACGAGCCAGTACGGCGTGTCGAGCAACCAGCTCGATCGCGTGAAGCGCGACTACTTCCCCTCGACGTCAGCGACTCCGGCGCCGCGCACGTATACCGACCGCGAAGTGGCCGACGGCGTTCGGGCGTACATCGCGGCGAACCCGAACGCGACGGAAGCGCAGATTCGGCAGGTGGCGACGAGCCAGTACGGCGTGTCGAGCGCGCAGCTCGATCGCGTGAAGCGCGACTTCTTCCCCGCGACGCCAGCGCCCACCACCACGACTCCGGCGCCGCGTACGTACGCCGACCGCGAGGTGGCTGACGGCGTGCGGGCGTACATCGCGGCGAACCCTGGCGCGACCGAGGCGCAGATTCGGCAGGTGGCGACGAGCCAGTACGGCGTGTCGAGCGCGCAGCTCGATCGCGTGAAGCGCGACTACTTCCCCTCGACTCCGGCGCCCGTCACGCAGCCGACGACCACCCAACCCACGACCACGACGCCGAGCTCGCCTGCCTACACCGATGCCCAGGTGGCCGACGGCGTGCGCGCGTACATCGCGGCGAACCCTGGCGCGACCGAGGCGCAGATTCGTCAGGTGGCGATGAGCCAGTACGGGGTGTCGTCGGCGCAGCTCGACCGCGTGAAGCGCGACTACTTCAGCTGAGCCGTTCGCGGCGGCATCGGAATGAAGGCGCTCGTCGAGGCGACGTACTCGGCGTAGCCGGGCCGATGCTTCATGGCTGACTCGAGCATCGCCACGCCCGAGACGCGCACGAGCAGGAAGGTCATGAGGGCGGCGGAGGCAACCGTCCACCAGGCGCCGACGGCGAGGCCGAAGCAGGCGAAGCCCCACCAGACGACCGCGTCACCGAAGTAGTTCGGGTGTCTCGTGTAGCGCCAGAGGCCCACGTTCATCACGCGGCCCTTGTTGGCTGTATTGGCTTTGAAGCGCGCGAGCTGCAGGTCTCCGAGGGACTCGAAGGCGACGCCGGTGAGCACGAGGAGCGTTCCCACCACGTCGAGCGGGTTCAGCTCTGTCTTGCCACGAATGGCGAACTGCACGGGGAGCACGATGAACAGCATCAACGCGCCCTGCAGGCCGAAGACGATGAACAGGGAGCGGAAGGGCCACGCCGCTCCATGCCGGTTGCGCATGGCGGTGTAGCGCGGGTCTTCACCGCGGCCGTGGTTTCGCCAGGTCAGGTAGAGGGCGAGGCGCAGGCCCCAGAGCGAGACGAGCGCGCAGACCAGCCAGCCGCGGAGCGATGGGCCCTCAACGGCGAGCGTCACCCAGCCGATGACGACGAAGCCGAAGCCCCAGAAGAGATCGACGATGCTCGAGTCGCGCAGACGCAGCGAGAGCAGCCAGAGCAGCACCATGCAGCCCGAGATGACGCCGGCGCTGACGAGGAAGGCGTCCATCCCGTCGCCCGGAGGGGAGCTTCGCTGACGGGCTCGGTCTTCGAGAGCCACGCGTCCATGCGCTCCCAGCAGTGTTGGAGCCACTCGAGGCGGGCGTCGTCGCTCCTGGGAATCGAGGCGGCGCTCTCGCGCCAGAAGCGCAGGTGAATGGTTCGGCCGACGAGGCCGCCGCTCCAGATGTCTTTGAAGGTGGAGAAGCCTTCGAGGCCGGTGTGGCCGACGAAGAGCACGTCGCAGGCGGGGGCGGCGTCGAGGAGCGCGAGCGTGCCGCCGGGGCGGGGGAGGAGCAGGTGCTGGAGGCGGCTGGCGCGCTCGAAGGCGACGGGGTCGTTCTTCAGCCGCTCGAGGGAGCGGGCGCGTTTGGCGGCCGTGAAGCGGGTGCCCTCGGGGTACAGGAGCACGCCCTGGTTCTCGCGCAGGTTGGCTTTGAGGGCGCGCACGGCGTCGATCTCTTTCGACGAATCGGAGCCGTCACGCGAGACGAAGTGGTTGGGCAGCCAGTGGCCGGCGACGTCGAGGCAGGGGTCGACGAGGAGCTCCTTCTTGAGCACGTAGCGCAGCTCGAGCAGGTGGCGGTTGGCGAGGAAGACGCCGGGAATGAGGGTGTCGACGATGCTCGAGTGGCGAATGAGCACGAGCAGCGGGCCCTTGCCGACGAGCGCGTCACTCTCGACCTGGAAGTCGAGGCGGTAGATGGCGCGCACGAAGAAAAAGTGCATCGCGACGTAGCGGCGCTGCACGGGCCAGGTGTGGCGCTCGAGGCGCTCCGCGTTGCCGAGGCAGCGCACCCAGAGGGCGAAGAGCTGGAGCAGGCCGAAGGTCTCGGTGAAGAGGTACGCGAGGAAAAAGGTGATGAGGCGGGTGGTGGCGAGGGAGCGCAGGGTGCCGCGGGCGAGGTCGACGGCGAGGGCGACCAGCGCGAGGAGCGGAAAGAGGGCCAGCGCGAGCACGAAGCCGACGCACACCGCGGGCACGGTGAGGGCGCGGCGGGCGAGGCGGCGGAGGAGGGGCTCCCGGGTCATCACTGCTCCGTACGGAGCAGGGTGAAGGAAGTTGCAGTGATCCACGCGAGCCAGACCGGGCCGGCAATCGCGAGCAATTTCGCGGCGTCGGCGGAGGCCCACTGGAAGGCGACGGGCACGCTGAGCAGGCCACCGGCGAGCGCGAGCCAGCGGAGCTTGCCGGTCTGGGCGACGAAGGCGGCGAGCAGGCCGATGGCGAGGCAGCCGTTGAAGGTGGCGTCGAGGAGCAGGGTGAAGCGCAGGAAGGCCTGGCCGATGGCGGGCTCGGTGTTGAGCGCGACGAGGGGCGCGGGCGTGCCGGCGGCGTCGAGGAGCGCGCCGAGGCCGATGAAGACGCCGGTGACGATGGCGGCTCCGGTGCGCAGGCGGGCGGCGAACCCGGCCGCGAAGGCCGCGAGCGCGACGAGGCCGAAGGTGAAGGCGAACGACGAGACTGCCGTGCGAATGGGGTACTGCGCGCAGCTGGCCAGCCAGCCGGGAATGTCGGCGGGCGAGTAGGGCGAGACGAACGGCTGCAACGCGACGACGGCGATGACGTTGAGGAGGACTCCAAGGAGTCCGGCGATGCCGATGGCTCGGGGGCTCCCGGTCATGAGGGCAGGGTACGTCGGCGTCAGGAAACGGCCATGATTTCCTTCCTTGACGGCGCGGGCGGAACTCACGTAGTGAGCCCGTACATCTCGCGGGGTGGAGCAGCCAGGTAGCTCGTCGGGCTCATAACCCGAAGGTCGCAGGTTCAAATCCTGCCCCCGCAACTCTGAAGAACGACGCCGACTTAGCCCACACAGCTAAGTCGGCGTTTCACTTCAACCCAAGCCGACAATCACAGGTTGAGCGACGCGAAGTCGGCGGCCGCCACAACGAGGACACGAACACTCGTGTCCAGAACTCGTTCGCTTGGCACGAGGCAGTCGGGGGCGAGCTTGAAGGCATAGTCCCACGCATCTGCGGGCTCGGTCATGTTCGCAGGAATCGTTGAGGGCTGGTCGGCACCCGGCACGTTGCTCAGAAATGACTGCCTCGGCGGCGAACCTCGGTGAAACAACACCCGGCGCATGTCGTTGATGAACGACATGTCATTCTCGACCTGCGCCATCACGCTGCCGAGCTCCCGTCCCGCGGGCTTGGTTTCGAGGCGTCGCCGAACGGAGGTTTGGGACACCCTTCTGAGGGTCCTGTCATCGTGCAGCCGGAATTCTGCTGGCCAACGCAGGGCTGCCGCTGCGTAGAGCGCGAAGTGAAGGGTCTCGACTGCGGAAGCTGCGGAGCAGAAGAATCCAAACAGATCATGATCCTGGGTGCTCCGATGGGAGTTGGACGAAGAGGATGACTGTGCGAATGAGCGAGCGTGGGTGTGGGCTGCGTGCTGTCGAAGCACCACCGCGTTCCATTGCGGTGCGCGCCAGTTGATGAGCGTCTGACTACGGCCCGAATGGCTTAGCGCCTGCCTCCTTCTCCAGCCCGACACGTGGGCGAG
>JAACJQ010000421.1 GCA_016879935.1 Archangiaceae bacterium
ACGTTCACTGAAACCCCAACGCCACGAGACCTCGATGCACCACAGCGAATGGAGTCCGAAGCCGTTCTTCCGTCATCTCAGCCCGACCGCGCTGATCGAGCTGTGCGCGTGGGCGTCCGACCTTCGGCCCGAGGGTCCGGGGAAGCCCTGGGAACAGCTCTACCGCGCCTGGGCGCGCCTTCAGCCCGACGTGCGGATGAAGCTCGAGTCGTCGTTGCTCCCGGTCAACGACCTGTCCGTGCCTGAGGCTCGGCCCCGCCTCACCGAACTCGCCGCCGCAGTGTGGCCGCGCGGGCAACTGGCCGAGGACAGCCGCTCGTGGAGTTCGCAGGACCTCGCGCTCCGTCTCTTTCTGGCGTCGCCGGGAGCGTTCCAGCAGCTCCACCAGGGGTGGGTGGTCGACTCGCTCCAACACATGAAGGAGTACGCCGGCCGGTACCCGCTGCGGCCGAAGCCCAGCGCGCGAGCGAAGGCGGAGCTCAAGGATGCGTTGCGCGCGTACCTTCAGCGCACGGCGTTCGGACCGCGCTGCCACGTCGAGGACTTCGCGAACCAGGAGAAGTTCGCGCTCTTCGTGTTCCTCGAGGACGAGCTCAAGCCGACCGACAAGTTCACCGAGAGCGAGGACCTCGAGTCCGTGTGGGAGCGCGAAGTGGTCCGGCTCGCGGCGGTGTTCGACTACGAGACCAGCGTGCTGTCGGTGAAGGCGGCACACCGCGAGGAGCGCGAGCAACTGCGAGACCTCTTCGCCGAGCACGTGATGCAGGACCCGCTGTACTTCATCGATGCGTACTCGGCTCCCCGCTACGCCTTCGGGCGCATCGCCGACCCGCGGTTCCAGTTCACGCCCATCGCGGGGAGTGAGGTGGTCGCGGTGAGTGTGCAGAAGGTCGTCGTTCATCCCGCCGATGGTGACGTTCGGCGCGTCACGCTCGAGTTCAAAGGGACGCCCGCGCTCGAGCAGGTTCGCGCGGGGCTCCTGGCGCACGGGCTTCGCGTGCCGGGAGACACCATCGATGGTGTCCACCTGCGGTTCGTCTTCGAAGGAAGCGGGCGCTCGCGGACCAGGACCGTGAGCCTGTTCAATCCGAACTCGACGAACCTGTGCGACACGCCTCGTGATCGCGTCATCCGTCGGCACCTGAAGGTCTGGGGCTTCGATGCAAACTCCCGTCGACAGGCTGTGGGCGCGGGCCCTCTCGAGGCTGCAGCGCACTGACTGCCCACGGTTCTCGTTCGCCGAGGTTCGCGAGCTCGGCCTCGAGCCCGATGAGCTCATCGCCGGTGGTGCGTTCACCTATGCCGGGTTCGACGCGGAGCGCGCTGACTGCGAGTGCAGCGTCGCGCCCGCGTTCGACTTCCAGACGAGCGCCGCGGAGGGGTTGGTGGGGCTCGCGTGCGCGGGTTCGCCGTCGTGCTCGCGCGGATGGCAGTGGGTCCGAAGGGGCGATCACGAGCACCTGCGTACCGACGCGCAGTCAGTGTTCGGAGCGTGTGCCGGCACCAATGCGTTGCTGCCGCTTGAGGGCGATGTGCCTGGTCCCTTCGTGCCCGTCGGCCGTTTGCTGCGGCGCGGGCTCGACATCGCCGTCGTGTGGTGTCGCGCTGCCAGTCCGATGCTGCAGGTCCTGGGACGAGGTCTCTCAGCTTCGCTTAGCCGCCCGCTGCTGATCGTCGTCCCGTCGCCGATCGGGAATGAGCGCACCGAGGGATTCGAGGTGGTCGCGCTTCCCCACGAAGAGACCACGCGACTTGGCCTCCTCAGTGGCCTGGAGCGCCTGACCCCGAACTACCGCGAACGCGTGCTCGACGACCCGACCCTCGACCTCGACTACGTCCACCTCCGCTTCGCGACGAGCCCCGGCGATCGCCATGTGCTCGAGATCAACGGCCACGACTTCGGTGGAGTCCGGAAGAGCGACGTGAAGTTCCTCCGCATGTTGCTGCTGGCGGCGGCGAGGAAGAACGGGGCGAACGATGGGTGGATCGACAAGTCGCGCCTCCGAGACGGCGACGACAAGGACCGCGCCCTCGAGCGGATGCGTGAGGAGTTGGTGACCTACGACGTTCCCGGCCTGTCGGAGGACGAGCGGCGAGCACTCATTCGTGCGCACAAAGGACAGCTGCGCCTCGGCGTGCCTCCTGAGAACATCGAGTTCGACTTGTCCCTCGCCTCGCTCGAGTTCATCGCGCCGACCACCACGAGGACAAAGACTGGGGCCAAGTCCAAGGCCACCCCGAAGCAGGCAGATGGCCTGAAGAACGCCACCGTATTGCGGAGTGACTATCGTCGACTGATGTCTGACGAGAAGACCTGATCAGCGAATCACCCTGCGAAAAACTGCCTTTTCGGTGGACGTCGAGCGCCCCAAACTGGCGAGCGCCGAAACTACATCGGCGTAGCTGAACTCAACCTTCCACTCTTTCGACGCCATGTCGCGCAGTTGCCCGACCGACAGGCCGCTCCCACTCGACGGGCTCCTCGTCAGGATGCGCATGACCGCAAGACACGCGCCGTGGTCGCCGACGACAGATTTCCGTACTGCGGAATCGACTTCTTCGACCGTCTTGAGGAACTCAGCATTCATAGCCTTCCACACTGCCTCCGAGACGCTCGCCGAGCCCGCCAAGACCTCGTCGATCGAGAGCGTCGGGTCGTCCGCCGCTGTCAATCCCTGGTCGTGAGCGATCTGGTGGCGCACCTTGTAGTGAGCATCGAGTGCGCTCGCGGGCAGACTCGAAAGAGGGAGGCCAAGCCCGAACATCGACTCCATCTTCTTGAGTCGCTCGCTGTACGGCCCGCGCAACTTGCTCTTACTAAGGCTGGCTCCGGCCGCGTCGGCAGACCGCCTTACCAGCGTGCTGAATTCGGTCGGGGTCGCCGTCAGCGCCGGGCACGCTGCGTGAGTCCAACTGGCGTCGAGTTGCTTGGGTCGGTAGAGACAGCAGAGGACGAAGTATCCCGACAACGCGTTTTCGAAAGCTGAGCAGAGGTACAAGACAGAACTCAGCCGCAGAGATTCCAGATTCTGGTCGAAGTTCCCGATGAACTCCGGAAGGGGGACGGTTGTTTGGCGAGCCTGGCCTTTATTGACTGATGGCCAGAGATGGTCGACCCGAGGGACAGCGGTATCGCCCGTCTCGGCGATCGCCCGAAGAATGGCTCTCGTCCGGTCGTACGAGTAGCCGGTCACCCAATAGAGCTGATTGACCCGGGTGACCTCGTACTTGAACACGTGGTATCGGCGCAGCCTGCTCTTCGCGTTTGCCATGGCTGGAGGCAACCGAACTGGATTGGTTGCGGCAACAGGATTCGGGAGCCGGCTTAGGATGGCTCACTCCAGGGCGCGCGAGGGATGTAGTTCTCGCGGTACCCGCTACGCTCTGCGCCTTCGTTCTGCGGGAAGTCGTCGGCGCTGACGCTGATGTTCTTCTTCAGGTCGAGGAGAACTGCGCGTCGACGTGAATCGCGGCCGTCGAACGTGACGCGCTCGCTCTCGGTGACGATGAAGCCGCCCTGCTTCTTGTTCTCAGTGATGAGCCGGCGCAGGGCCTTCAGGTCGACGACCTCGCCCTGGTAGTCGATGCGTTTGCAGTGCGCTCGAAACGCGTCGTACGAACTCTCAAGGTGTACCGCGAGGCGCCCCTCGTCGAAGACGTAGTGGACCCTGTGCTTCAGGTGTCCCTGCACCGCCATCACGCCCAGCATCTCGAGGAAGTGGTCGAGCGCGTTCTTCACTCCGTGGTCGGTCTCCAACACGTCGGCAATGACGGCATCGATCGCGGCCGCAACTCCAAGGTCGTCGGGGAGTTCGCAGCCGCAGGCCGTCGCGAACTCCTCGAACAGGTGAACGCCGAGCAGCATCGCGTTGAGGTTCTCGACGATGCGGATCGGCACCTTCCGGTCGCCGAGCAGCGTCTGCGTCACTGAACGCGCGAGCTCGAGGTCGGCCTCGAAGTCGCGCCCAAGACAGAACTGGATGTACCGCGGAGCGAACAGCGCCAGGTCGACCGCCCGGAGCTCACGGTGCGCATGTTGGTAGCCGGCCTTTTCGCGAAGCGTCGTCTTCTCCGGGTTCGAGGTCAGGATGCGCTCGAGCAGCGCGGCCTCCGTCGGTCGCGTCTCGCCTGCGACGCAGACCGGCGCCTGCAGGTGGTAGCTGTTCACCTTCAGGTCGGGCCTGCCCCGCTCCTCGGTCTCGCCGCGGTAGAGCCGA
>JAACJQ010000422.1 GCA_016879935.1 Archangiaceae bacterium
ACGGCTCGCCGTGCCCGTACCCGACGACCGGCAGCTGCGTGATCTCGAACCTGCGCGCCATCGCCCAGTAAGGGCGGTGTCGTCGTCGGGTCAGATGCCCTTCATCTTCCACGTGGTGATGCGCCGCGTGTCGGTGCGCGACTCGAGAATGTTGTCCTTCTGCATCTCTTCGAGAATGCGCAGCAGCTTGAGTGACGGAATGCCGACGGCCTTCGAGATGGTGTCGGCGGTGAGGCCGTGCACCTCGCGGCGAAGCTCCTTGATGATGTCGCGCTTGAGCTCGGCCTTCTGAAGGCCGTCCATGTCTTCCGAGCGCCACGCCTGGAGGATGCCGAGGACGATCAGCAGCAGCACCAGCACGGCCAGCGCCGGGTAGACGAGGTGCGTGTTGTTCTCGAGCAGCTCGATGTAGCGGGGGCTCGTCGCGCTCGGCGGGCGTACGTAGTCGGGGGCCTGGCCGGGCAGGTCGATGAGCAACGTCAGGGCGCGGAGCGTCAGCACGGTTTCAAAAGTGTACCTCTGTCACGGCGTGAGCCAACATGCTCGCCCGCCGTGGAGCTGCTCATTCGCAACGCTGCCGTCGTCACCATGAACGCCTCGCGCGAGGTGTTGCGCGACGCCGACGTGTTGATCGATGGCGATCGCATCGTCTCGGTCGGCCCGCACTCGCGCGCCCGCCGCCGCCTGGCCACCCGGGTCATCGAGGGGAAGGGCCTGGTGGTGTTGCCCGGCCTCATTCACTCGCACCTGCATGCGTGCCAGACGCTCTGTCGCAACCACGCCGATGGGCTGGAGCTGCTCGACTGGCTCCGTGAGCGCATCTGGCCATTCGAGGCCTCGCACGACGCCGCGTCGATGCGCGCCTCGGCCGACCTCACCTTCCTCGAGCTCATCACCTCGGGCGCGACCGCGTGTCTCGACATGGGGTCGGTGCGTCACTACGACGCCGTCTTCGAGGCGGCGCGTGACGCGGGCCTGAGGCTCGTCGGCGGCAAGTGCATGATGGATGCAGGGCAGGGCGTACCGGCCGGGCTGCGCGAGACGACCGAAGCCAGCCTCGCCGAGAGTGTTCGCCTGCTCGAGAAGTGGCACGGCGCCGAGAACGGGCGCCTCACCTACGCGTTCGCGCCGCGCTTCGTGCTCTCGTGCACCGAAGCGTTGATGCGTCAGGTCGGCGAGCTCGCGAAGGCGCGCGGCGTTCGAATTCACACCCACGCCTCCGAGAACCCGACGGAGTGCGACCTCGTTCGCGAGAAGACGGGCCTCGACAACGTCTCGTACTTCAACTCGCTGGGGATGCTGGGCCCCCAGACCACGCTCGCGCACTGCGTCTGGGTGACGGCGGAGGAGCAGCGGGTGCTGCGTGAGACGCGCACCTGCGTCTGTCACTGCCCGAGCGCGAACTTCAAGCTGGCGTCGGGCGTCGCGAAGATTCCCGAGCTCGTGCAGCAGGGCATCACCGTGGGCCTCGGCGCCGACGGCGCGCCCTGTAACAACACGCTCGACATCTTCCACGAGCTGCGGCTCGCGGCGCTCATTCACCTGCCGCGCGTGGGGCCGACCGGTTTCTCGGCGATGCAGGCCCTCGAGCTCGCCACCGTGAACGGCTCGAAGGCGCTGGGGCTCGAGAAGGAGATCGGCTCCATCGAGGTGGGGAAGAAGGCAGACCTCACCCTCGTCGACGTCTCGGGCACGCACCTCACGCCCATCTCCAACGACCCCGTCGCCACCATCGTCTACTCGGCGCAGTCGCGAGACGTTCGCCACGTGATCATCGATGGCCAGGTCGTGTTGCGCGATCGGGTTCCCCAGACGATGAACCCCGAAGCCGTGCGAAAGAGCGCTGCTACTCACGCCGCACGCCTCCTGAAGCAGCTCGACTGAGGCCGAACGCCCGGGCTCCAGGCTGCCCCGCAAACCGCGAGAATCGCGGCGGTATTTTCCTATCGCTGCCCCTCTTTTCTCTCGGCGGCCGAGAGTTTTCATAAGAACGACGGGCCCTTGCGCGATGGCGTTGCGTTTGCTTGATCGGCGCCGCATCTGATGCGGCTGCTTGTTGCCTCATCGACCCGGGAGCAGACCGTGGTGAACCGAACGTCGAGCGCGATGGTGCTGGTGGTGTCGGCGGCCGCTGTGTTCGTGGCGTGCCCTCCGGCGTCGACCGCGGTGCCCGACCCCGCCTACGAGATCACCATCGCAGGGACGACGCGAGATGCCGGGCGGCCCGTCATGGTGGTGCCTGACGCGGGTCCGGCCGAGCCTGATTGGGTGGCTGGAGAGCCCTGTCCTCCGGAGTCGTTCGGTCGGCTCGTGTTCGACGATGGCGGGGTCGAAGACACGCCCGATGGAGCGATCGTCTTCGGCCTCTGCGCGGCGGTGCGTACGGTCTCGGGTCAGGCGCTGCTCGATGGCCGGCCTGCGAGCGGGTTCAAGCTGCAGTTCAAAGGCGCGAGCGCGAACGGCGAGTACGAGAAGCTGCTGCCGCCGACGGGGCAGTACGACGTGAAGGTGCTGCGCAGCAACTACGACATCTTCTACTACCAGCCGGCCGGGGTCTTCGCGACGCACGAAGGGTTGATCGACTTCGGTCGCGTCGACCTGCGCGAGAACCAGAGCCGCAAGCTCGAGGGCCGCACCCACACCCTCGCGGGCTCGGCGCTCTTCGGAGGGTTGCCCTTCACGCCGACGCGGCTGCCGAACGACACGGGCCTCGAGGTCTACGGCGCGTCGCGCCTGGGCTACGCGGCGGCTCAGCGCGTCAGCACGCAGAGCCAGGCCGGTTCGTACGAGCTCAAGCTGCTCGAGGGCCAGTTCGCGGTGTACCTGAACGCTCCGCCCGCGGCGCTCTACGGCACCGAGCTGCGCCGCTTCATGGCGTACCCGACGCAGCTCGTCTTCGACCACGATCAGGCGCTCGACATCGACATTCCGACGGCCACGCTCGAGGGCGAGATCACCATCGACAACATGCCGCTGCCCGATCGCCGCCAGGGCACCGACTTCTCGTTGAACTACACGATTCCCGGAGAGCGCGAGGCCACGGTGCTCACGCACCACGAAGGCGGCTACCGCACCATCACTGGCATGGTGCCGAAGGCGGAGTACGGCATCACCCTGAGCCTCGTCGGCACGCCCGACAAGACGTACCCGGCGGAGATCTACGCAGTGCCGCTCGTGGGCGCGCTCGATCTTCGGCGCGACGGCCGCCTGACCGCGAACCTCGGCACCGAGTTCATCGAAGGCAGCATCAGCATCGACGGCGTGCCGGTGCGCCCGCGGCCCAACTACAACTGGAACATGTTCATGTACGGGTTCGCCGGCACCGCGAACTCGCAGAGCTTCCTCGAGTACCGCGTGCCGCTCGAGTCGGCCTCGTTCCAGCTGCGCGCGTTCGCCGGCAACTACTACACGGTGCTGCAGCTCTCCGATGAGTTCGCCGAAGATCTCGTCGACGGCTGGTTCGTGGTCGACCGGTTCAAGCAGGTGCAGGGGCCGACCCGCATGCCGATCGACATCAAGACCGGCTACTACAGCGGCAAGGTGCTCATCGACGGCAAGCCGCCTCCGGCAGGCCAGGCGTCGGGCACCTTCTTCTTCGCCAACCGCGCGCCCGAGTACCGCAACAGCTTCTTCCGCCGCCGCCTCGTCACGGCCGAAGACGGCCAGTTCCGCATTCGGTTGCCGGTCGGCGACTACGACGTCTTCTTCATCATCGATCGCGATCTCTACCCCGAGTACGCGGCGGGCTGGCGGCTGACGGCCACACAGTTGCTCATTCGCCAGTCGGAGATGATCAACGACAACATCGAGTACAACACGGTGCTCGTGACAGGCCCGATTCGCGTCGGCGGCCAGGTCGTTCAGAAGCTCATCGGTGGCGAAGAGGTCGGCGTGCGCATGGAGCGCTACGACGGCCGCATGTACGAGTGGGGCTTCAGCGGCGGCGGGCCGAACTACCGCATGCGCGTGCCTCCCGGTGACTACAAGGTCGACTTCGTGATCAACCGCGGCGGCGTCGAAGGCACGGCCTGGGGCGCGGCGCCGTTCGGGCCCAAGCTGCACGCCGGCAGCCCAGACGCACCTCCACTCGCCAGTCAGTGACGCCTGCTTTCAGGGCTTTGCTGCTCGGGAACGCCGGACAAGCGCCCGGTGTTCGTGCCTTGAAGGCTGGAGACGCAATCGCACTCCAGCGCAAGACGTGTTGAGCGAAGGGCGGTACAGTGCGTCGGTGGTCGGGCCGCTCAATGGCCCGACAGATCAGGGAGATCGAGCCATCATGTGGCAACGCTTCAAGCGGGCGATGCGCAGCTTCGTCGGGTTCTTCGTCAGCACCATCGAAGACCCAGAGCTGATCCTCGAGCAGAACATCAGGGACCTGAACGATCAGGTGCCCAAGATGAACGAGTCGATCGCCATGGTTCGGGCGAACGTGACGCTGCTCGAGAAAGAGAACGCCAAGTACAAGACCGAGGTGGGTGATCTCACCGCGAAGGTGAAGGCCGCCATCTCGGGTGGGCGTGACGATCTCGCCGCCCAGTACGCGACGCGCCTGCAGATGGAGAAGAGCGCGCTGGCCCGCAACGACGCGCAGCTGCAGACGGCCCGCGCCGCCTACGACAAGGCCTTGAACGTGAAGAAGGCGTTCATGCGCGAGAAGGACAAGAAGACCGCCGAGGCGATGGCGGCCATTCGCGACGCGCGCCGCGCCAAGTGGCAGTCGAAGGTCGCCGACGCGATGGAGTCGTTCGAGGTCGCCGGCATCGACGCGACCCACGACGAGATGCTCCGCAAGGTCGAGGAGCAGACCGCCGTGAACGAGGCGCGCATGCAGATGGCGCTCGAGTCGGTCGATCACGAGCGCATCAAGATCGAAGAAGAGGCCGAGCAGCTCCAGGCTGCCGAGCTCGTGAAGCAGTTCAAGATGGAGATGGGCCTCGACAGCCCCGCGCCCGTGTCGGACGTCTCGGCGACGGGTGAGAAGACCATCGGCAAGAAGGTCGAGGTGAAGTGACGGGCCCATGCGCGGCCGTCGCTTCATCGCCACGCTGTTGTTCCTGAGCCTCGGTGCCGGCGCATTGCTGGCGCTGAGGCTTGGTTATGTCGACCGCCTTCGAGATCGCGTGCAGGGCCGCGCGCCGAAGCTGACGGCCGGCGATTTTCCCGCAGGCGTCACGGCGCCGGTCGACGACGTCGCTTCGATTCCCACGCGGCCAGTGCTGGTTGGCGTGGTGCCGCGTGGAACGGTTGCGCCGCTGGTCTGGGCCGCAGGAGACGAAGCCAGGCCGGGGCTCTTCCGCTCGGCCTACGCCCTCGACGTGAAGGTGGTGCGCTTCGAGTCTGAAGACGCGCTCCGTCGGGCGCTCGTGAAAGGGGCCGACAACGGAGGCGTCGATCTCGCGGCGCTCTCGGTCTCGACGCTCGGCATGGTGTCGACGCCACTGCGAGATGCCGCGCCACGCACGGTGATGTTGCTGGGCCGCAGCCGCGGGCAAGACGTGCTGGGCACGCGCAGCGGCTCGCTCGTTCCCGCGCAGCTCGCCGGCAAACGCGTCGCCACCGAGCCGCGGAGCCCCGGGCACTACTTCACGCTCTGGGTGCTCTCGCGCGCGGGCCTCTCGATGCGTGACGTGACGTGGGTGCCGCTGGAATCGTCGCTTCAGGCAGGTGCGGCGCTGCAAGCGGGGAAGGCCGACGTCGTCGCAGGGTTCGTGGGAGACGTGCACCCGATGGTTCGAGAGCTGGGCGGCTCGCTGGTGTCGACGACGGCCGACGCGCCGCATCTGCTGGCCACCGTGCTGGTCGCCCGTGGTGAGTTCGCGGCGCGCTACCCCGACGCCGTGCGCCGCTTGATTCGGGGCTCCCTCGACGCGAGCGCTCAGGTCGTGAAGGCGCCGGAAGAAGCGGCGCGGGTGCTGGGCACGTTCGCGCCCGAGCTGGGCGACCCGACCGAGGCCATTCTCGCGGCGCCGCCTGCCACCATGCGTGAGAACCTGGCCTTCTTCGGGCTCTCGGGAGAAGCGCCGGTGACGTACTCCGAGCTGTACCAGTCGGCCGTGTCTCTCTCGCAGAAGCTCACCGGGCCGGGCAGTGCGCCGAGCGCCGAAGAGACTGCGGACCTCGGAGCGCTGAAGTACGTTTCGGCGACGCAGCGCCCGTGAGCAAACGATCTCCCAACTACCTGAGGGCCGCGCTGTTGATGCCGGCCAACCTGTTCGCGCTCGCCGCGGGCGGAGTCGCGTCGCTCATCATGGGTGACTGGGTGCCGCTCGCCGCGGCGGGTGGGGCTTCGGCGGCGTACCTCGCGTTCCTCTCCACCATGCCGTCGTTTCGACGGGCCGTTCGCGCGAACTCCGAAGCGCAGACGTCGGCCGAGGTCGCCAGCCCCGAAGAAGAGCAGGCCCTGCTGGCCGAGCTCGCCCCGAGCCAACGCGAGCACTACGAGCAGCTTCGCGCCCTCAAGCAACGCATTCTCGACGAGTACGGCAAGCTGCCCGGCGGTGGCGTGCTGCAGGCCTCGAGCGAGCAGCGCCTCGACACGTTGCTGACATCGTTCCTCCGGCTCGTCACGACGCTCAACAGCTATCGCAAGTTCTTGAATGCCGCTGACCGTCAGGCCGTCGAGCGCGAACTCCACGAGCTGGTGGCCGAGGTGGAGACGGAGAAGAACGAGCGGCTCAAAGAGGTGAAGAGCCGGCGCGTCGACATCCTGAAGAAACGGTTGGCCCGCTTCGTCCAGGCCGAAGAGAGCCGGGAAGTGGTGAGCCACCAACTCGCGAGCATCGAGGACCTCTTGCGCCTGACCCACGAACAGTCCATCGCCATCAGAGACCCGCAGACCGTGACGCGGCAGCTCGATGCGCTCTCGGCCGAGGTGGCCGCCACCGAAGAGACCGTGCGCGACATGGAGTCGTTCATGGTGGTCACCGAAGAGCTCTCGTCGACGCCGGGTTCGCAGGCCGTGAAGGTGCGCTCATGACGAGGCGGGTGTTGGTGCTGGTGCTGCTCGCGCTCGCGGGCTGCTCGAAGTGCGGGAAGAAACCCGAAGCGGCGAAGGGTGGCATCGAGCAGGTGCTCCCGCGCGGCGCGATTGCGGTCGTGGTGGTGCCGTCGCTGAAGGACTCGGGGGCGAAGCTGACGCTGCTCGAGCAGGTGAAGGTCGCGGGCTTCGTGGCGCCGCTTCAGGGGTTCGCGAGCGCGAAGGCGTTTGCCGACGAGGTCGTTCGCCAGCTCGGCGTCGACGTGCGCAGCCCGGCCGAGATGGAGAAGGTCGGGCTCGATCCCGCGCGCGCGATGGGCGCGGCCGTGCTGCTGACGGGTGACGTGTACCTGGTGCTGCCGGTGAAAGACGCCTCGGCGCTGAACGCGCGGCTCGAGGGCATCTCGGTGAACCGCTTCGGAGCGGGCGCAGGCGCCGAGCAGAAGCAGGGTGACATCACGGTGAAGACGTTCTCGACGCAGCAGGGCCAGCCTGCGCGGCTCGGCTATGCCATCGCGAACGGCTGGGCCTTCGTCGGCCGCGACTCGATGATTCCCAAGCTCGGTCAGGCGGCTTCGCTGGGAGAGACCGATCGCCTCTCGAAGGACGAACAGCTGGCCGAGGCACTGAAGACGGCGGGCTCGCACGATCTCTACGCCTGGCTCGGCAGTGGGAGCCCCGTGTTGCAGACGACGCCGCTGCTCAACGCGTTCGTGACGGTCTCGTTGTCGAACACGGCGCTCGAGGCGCGCATCTCGGGGCAGTGGAAGGACAAGCCCGAGCTGCTCGCCGCGCTCACGCCGCAGAGCGCGCAAGACTTCTCGGGAGTGCTGCCAGCCGACGCCTTCCTCACGGCTCGGTACACCGGTGACGCGAAGGGGCTCGGTGTCATCTCGCGACAGCTCATCGGGCCAAACCTGGCTCGCGCCTTCGAGGCCGGCGGGTTCGAGCTGAAGACCGAGGTGCTCGACCGCCTGCAGCCGGGGACCGTGTTGTCGCTCTCGCTCGCCGATCGTCCGCCGATGGATCGTGGCGTGCCGTCGTTCGACATTCGGCAGACCAACCCGTTCGCGTACGCGCACCTGTCGGGTGTCGCTCCCGTGTCGTCTGCCGAGCTAATCATGCCGACGCTCACGAAGGTGGCCGAGGTGGCTCCGCGGTTCGGCGCGAAGCTCGAGAAGCAACAGCGCGAGGGGAAAGATCTCTTCTTCACGACGTGGGCGCAGGGGCAAGGCGTGCACTTCGCGCCGAAGGGTTCGCTCGTGGCGTTTGCTTCTCCGGTGCAGCGGCTCGATGCGGTGCTGGCGTCGGAGGCGGCTCCGAAGCCTGCGGCTGCCACGAGCGATGCGTTCACGATGTCGGTCGATTTCACGAAGCTCGCCAACTCGGTGCGTGGGTTGCCCGAGAGCGCGTGGGGCCTGGGTGGGTTCGCGCTCAAGCCGACGACCGTGCGCTGGCTCGATGCGACCGACGACTTGAAGGGCCTCACCGTCACCGCTGGCGCGAAGGACGGCAAAGTGCTGACGACGGTGAAGTTGTCGCTCGCGATCGCCGCGCCCGCTCCGAAGGTGCAGTGAGCCGTGATCGAAGCGAAGGACATCAGCCGTGAGTACGACGACGGCGCGAAGGGGCGGCTCAAGGTGCTCGACGGCGTGTCGCTGTCGGTGGCGCAGGGCGAGTTCGTCGCGATCGTCGGGCGCTCGGGCAGCGGAAAGTCGACGCTCCTTCACGTGCTGGGCGGGCTCGACACCGACTTTCGCGGGCAGGTGACGGTCGCAGGCACGCGGCTCGATGGACTGCCCGATGCCGCGCTCAGCCGGTTTCGCAACGAGACGGTGGGCTTCGTCTTTCAGTCGTTTCACCTGATGTCGGGCGTGTCGGCGCTCGAGAACGTGCTGTTGCCTGCGCGGTTCTCGGCGACGCCGGTGACGGATCTCGAGGGGCGCGCAAAGGCGGCGCTCGATCGCGTCGGGTTGACGAGTCATGCCGCGCGCAATCCGGGCCAGCTCTCGGGTGGTGAACGGCAGCGGGTCGCCATCGCGCGCGCATTGTTCTCGTCTCCGAAGGTGCTGCTGTGTGACGAGCCGACGGGAAATCTCGACGCCGAGACGGCCGACGGCGTGGTCGCGTTGTTCAAGCAGCTCAACGCCTCTGGGCTCACCATCGTCGCGGTCACACACGAGGACCGGCTTCGTGGTGCCGCGAGCCGGGTGCTGACGCTGTCGAAGGGCGTGCTGTCATGACCGCGGCGTCCCACGACGGCGCTGCGTTCCACGACGGCGCTGCGCTCCACGACGACGCTGGGCTCCACGACGGCGCTGCGCTCCACGACGGCGCTGCGTTTCACGACGGCGCTGCGTTTCACGACGGCGTTGCGTTCCACGACGGCGCTGCGTTCCACGGCGGCGCTGCGTTCCACGACGGCGCTGCGCTCCACGACGGCGCTGTCGCGCGCGCGGCGAGCCGGTGGATGCCTGCTTCGGCGGTGTGCCCATGAGCGGCTCGCTCTGGCCGCTGGTGAAGCTGTCGCTCTCGCGCGATCGCCGCAGCGCGATCTCGTCGACCTTCGGCCTCGCCATCGGTGTCGCCTCGCTCGTCTTCTTCGTCTCACTCGGCCTCGGTGTCGGGCGCATCGTTCGCGAGAAGGTCTTCCCCGTCGACACCAGCCTCGTCGAGGTCGTGCCGGCGCAGCTCTCGTTCGGCCTGCTCGGAGGCGGCACGCTGGACGAGCCCACGGTCGCGCGACTCGAAGCGCTGCCCGGTGTGAAGCGCGCGTACAAGAAGATGAACGTGCGGGCTCCGGCGGTCACCATCTACCGCGGAGACTTCTTCGGCCGCCCGCTGCACATGGGCCTCGAGATTCTCGCCGTCGGCGTCGAGCCCGACTTCATCAAGAGCGATCTCATGCTCGGAGACTTCGCCGACCCGGGCCCGGACAAGCCGATTCCCGCCATCGCGTCGACGCGGCTGCTCGAGATCTACAACAAGAGCTTCGCGCCCCAGCGCTCGTTGCCGCAGCTCTCGGGCCAGATGCTCGCGGGCTTTATCTTCCCGGTCGACTTCAACCGCTCGTTCGTCACCAGCACGAACCCGAACGAATCGGCGATTCCTTCGCAGGCCCAGCTCGTCGGAGTCTCCGACCGCGCGATGCTCGCGGGCATCACCATTCCCCTCGACGCCGCGCGCCGGCTCAACGCCGCCGCCAACAAAGACGCGAAGACCTTCACGGCCGTCACGCTCGCGGCCACCGACCCCTCGCAGGTGCCGCAGCTCGTCGCTGCCGTGAAGGCCATGGGCCTGCGCGTCGACGATCAGGATCGCCGCATGGCCGAGAACGCCGGAGCCGCCGTGGCCATCAGCACCTCGAGCCTCGCGCTGCTGTCGGTGCTCATCTGCCTGCTGGCTGCCTTCAACATCGCCCACGCCTTCTCGGCGTCGGTGCGGGCGAGAGAGAAGGAGCTCGGCGTGATGCGCGCCGTCGGAGCGAGCCGCTCGGCGCTCTTCCGCCTCGTGCTCGTCGAGGCCCTGCTCCTCGGCCTGCTCGGTGGCGTCATCGGAACCGCCCTGGCCCTCCTCGCGGGCTATGGTCTCGACGTGGCAGCCGTGCGTTTCGTGCCCGAGTTTCCTTTCAAGCCCGAGACCTGGTTCGAGCGGCCGCTGTGGCTGATGGGCGGAGGCGTGGTGCTGGGGGTGCTGGCCGCCGTCGCCGGTGCCTTCCTGCCTGCACGCCACGCCTCACGCACCGCTCCCGTTCGGGTGCTGGCCGGCTGAAGCGCTCTTCTCCACACCCGCTCCCACATCGGGAGAATGGGTGATGCGGTTCGTTGCACGGTTCTGGAATCGGTCGGGTACGCTCGCGGGGTTTTCAGCGTGCATCGACGTCGAAGGACTCCGTGACTACCGCTCCGAAACGCCAGCCGATTCCGTTCGGGAAGTACCTGCTGCTCGACCGCATCAACATCGGCGGTATGGCCGAAGTGTGGCGCGCCAAGACGTTCGGCGCCGGTGGCTTCGAGCGCCTGGTCGCCATCAAGCGCATTCTTCCGAACATCGCGGAGGATGAAGAGTTCATCACGATGTTCATCGATGAAGCGAAGATCACGGTTCAGCTGAACCACGCGAACATCGCGCAGATCTACGAGCTGTCGTCGATCGCGAACTCGTACTTCATCGCCATGGAGTACGTGTCGGGCAAGGACATGCGCGCGGTCTTCGATCGCTGCCGCAAGCGTGGAGAGCCCGCGCCGATTCCGCTCAGCTGCTACCTCATCGCCCAGTGCTGTGAAGGGCTCGACTACGCCCACCGCGCCAACGACAAGAACGGCCGGCCGATGGGCATCGTGCACCGTGACGTCTCGCCGCAGAACGCGCTCGTCAGCTACGAGGGCGAGGTCAAGGTCATCGACTTCGGTATCGCCAAGGCCGCGGGCAAGGCGACGAAGACGCAGGCCGGCATTCTCAAGGGCAAGTTCGGCTACATGAGCCCCGAACAGATTCGTGGCCTGCCGCTCGATCGCCGCAGCGACGTCTTCGCCATCGGCGTGTGTCTGTACGAGATGCTGACGGGCGAGCGGTTGTTCGTCGGCGACTCCGACTTCTCGGTGCTCGAGAAGGTGCGCAAGGTCGAGGTGCTGCCGCCGTCGCACTTCAACCGCAAGATCCCCGACGCGCTCGAGAAGATCGTCATGAAGGCGCTCGCGAAGGACGTCGACGAGCGCTACTCGTACGGCAGCGAGCTCGGCGAAGACCTGCGCAAGTTCCTCTACACGTCGGGCTACTCCTTCGGCCGCAAAGACCTCGCGGCCTTCATGAAGGCGACGTTCGCCGAAGACGTCGACAAGGAGCGCGCGCGCCTTCAGGAGTACAACGACATCAAGCCGCCCGAGGGCATGCTGGCTGCGGCCGAGATGGGCTTTGGCGTCGGCCACGTTCCCAGCAGCCCGGGCATGGCGCTGAACGCGAGCGCGGTGACGGCGATGCCGACGATGGCGCCTCCGTCGGTCGCGCCCGCCCAGTCGCAGATGGGCCTGCCACAGATCGTCCGCCCGATGCCGCCGACGCTCGCCCCGCAGGTGTCGCCCACCACCGTTCCGATGCCTGCGCGCTCGCCCAGCCTGCCGCGGCTCACGGCGGCTCAAGCGGTGCACACCGTCGGCAAAGAAGAACACGAAGCCACAGTGCTGGCCGACGGCCTCAGCGACGACGCGACGAACCCCGGCCAGGACTCGACGAAGGCCATCGACGTTCGCAACCGGCCCGAGGCCAACGACCCGGCGACCGACCCTGGCCGGCCCGTGCTGCAGCGCGGAGGCATGGTGCCGAACATGGCCGGCCCCGACGCGATGACGCAGATGGGGCAGGGCATGGGCCGCCCGGGCCCGCCGGTGCTGATGAACGACGGGCTGCCGCCGAATGCGCGACGTCCGACGAACGGCAGCCAGCCCCTGCCGCCGCGAATGGCCGCGCCGATGATGGTCGAGAACGCGGGGCTGTCGAACCCGTCACTGCCCGCGCTCCAGCCCACCGGCGACACCTCGCCGCAGCTCGCTGCGTACAGCCCGAGCTCCAGCAGCGCGCAGCTTCCCCAGGTCGGCGGTTCGAGCAACAAGACGGCGTTCGCCATTCTCGGCGCGGGTGTGCTGGTCGTCGCCACGCTCATCGGCCTCGCCGTCGCGTTCAGGCCGGGGCCCAAGGGGCTCTTGATCATCGACGTGCCCAACGGCGCGAGCGGCACGATTCGCGTCAGCATCGACGGCAAGGATCTGACCGAGGGTGACGGCTCCCCGATCAAAGACTGGCCGCAGGTGCGTGAAGTGCCCGCGGGCAAACACATGGTGATGCTCAAGATCCCCGGCTACGAGACGCTCACCGAGACCGTCACCGTCGTCGAAGGCAACGAGCCCAGCGGTCTCAAGGGCTCCCCCAAGAAGAAGAGCGGCGAGTGACGCTCGCGCGCTCCTGAAAGACCATGGCCAAGACCAGGAAGACCGATGATCCCCTCGCCGGGTTGCCGGCGTGGGCGCAGAAACTCGCCCAGCGGTACTACACGCGCACCGTGTCGACCTTCGTGGTCTACGGCGCAGTCAGAGATCTGCAGCCCGTCACGAAGGACGACGGCGGCCGCGACTTCGCGAACCTGAAGACGTTCCTCGGGGCCGAGCTCTTCGGCGGCCGCGATCACGTCATCTATTACGATCGCTCGTCGGGCATTCGGTCGCAGGCCCCCGAGACGCAGCAGGACTTCTCGCGGGCGATGGCGTCGTACGACGCGATGTACGGCACCGACTTCGCGCGTGTGATGCCGAGAGACCCAGGCCGCGCGCTGCAGATCATCGAGAACTACCTGCGGCTGCGGGTGAGCGACGGCAAGTCGTTGGCGCTGGTGATCGACTTCGCCGAGACGATCGCTCCGGCCGGCGACATGGGCTCGTTGTCGGCAGAAGATCGGTTCACGCTCGCGACGCTCATCAAGTGGTCGCAAGACCCCCAGTTTCTCCAGGGCGACTTGTCGATCGTGCTCGTCGTCGAGAACCTGGCCGACATCTCGGCGCGCCTCTCACGCAACCCCTACGTCGCGAACATCGAGATCACGCTGCCCGGTGAAGAAGAGCGCCTCGACTTCGTGAAGTGGAAGCTCGAGGGCAAGAAGCTGTCGTCGGTCTCCGACGTCGGCGTGCAGGCGCTGGCGAAGATGACGGCCGGCCTCTCGCGCATCAACCTCGACCGCGTGCTGACCGAGGCGATCGAAGCCGGGCACCGCATCACGCCCGAGACGCTGAAGGACAAGAAGAAGGAGATCATTCAGGCCGAGTGTCACGGCCTGCTCGAGTTCATCGAGCCCGCGTGGACGCTCGACGTGGTGGCCGGGCACGCGAAGGCGAAGAAGATGCTGCGCGACGCCTCGACGATGCTGAAGAAGGGCCGCATCGAGGTGATGCCCATGGGCTACCTCGTGTCGGGACCCGTCGGCACGGGCAAGACGTTTCTGGTGACGTGCTTCGCCGGAGAGATCGGCATTCCCTGCGTGAAGTTCCTCAACTTCCGCAGCCAGTGGCAGGGCGTGACGGAGTCGAACCTCGAGAAGATCTTCAACCTGCTCAAGGCGCTGTGGCCGGTGGCGGTGATGATCGACGAGGCCGACGCGTTTCTCGGCGATCGTGACGCGGGCGGAGACTCGGGCACGTCGAGCCGCATCTTCGGCTCCATCGCGAGCTTCATGGGCAACACCGAGTTCCGCGGGAAGATCGTCTGGTTCCTGCTGACGTGCCGGCCCGATTTGCTGCCCATCGACTTGAAGCGCCAGGGCCGCGCCGAAGAGCACCTCGCGCTGTTCTACCCGCAGACCGACGCCGAGCGGGACGAGCTGTTCAAGGCGATGCAGAAGAAGACGAAGGTGCAGGTCGACGTGCCCGACTTCTCGAAGCTCACCAACGGGCACCCGTTCTCTGGCGCCGACATCGAGGCGATTCTCATTCGCTCGAAGTTCAAGGCCGCGACCGACTCGCGCGATCAGGTGACGCCAGCCGACGTCGAGGCGGTGGTGAAGGACTTCGTGCCGCCCAGCTACCCGCTGGAGATCGAGCTGCAGAACCTGGTCGCCGTGCAGGAGTGCACGAGCCGCGAGCTGCTGCCCGAGAACTTCCAGAAGCTCGAGCGCGACGAGGTGACCCGCCGCATTCGTGAACTCAAGGTGCTGCTCGAGGAGCGGTGAGGCCCGCGGTCTTTCCGTGGTGCCTGCTCACGGCGACCGCTGCGGCCGCTGGTTCTGTCGAGTGCACGCTCGACGGAGCTCCGTGGAAGACGAAGGCGCCTTTGATCTTCGTGTCGAGCACCGAGGGGCCGCTCAGGCTCTACCTGCAGGTGAACTCGAACCGCGCGCCTTCGCTCAGCCTGGCGGTCGACTGGGAGCTCCTGAAGGGACCGGGCAAGGCGGCGGTCGAGCTTGGGGCCTCGGACGGAGGGCCGGCGGCGATCTCGGGCATCTTCTCGGAGCGCTACGAGAAGCCCGTGCCGACACCCGAAGGAATGGCCTCAGCTGAACGGCGACGCGTGCGGGTGATCGGCGGCACCTTCGAGTGGGAGGCGACCGCGTCGCAGGCGTCGCTCTCGCTTTCGATCACCGCCGCCAGCGCCGATGGGAAGCGGCGCGTCTCGGTGCAGTGCTCCGGCCACGGGCTCGCCTTTCAGCGCAGCCCGTGAGGTCGGTCAGCGAATGACCCACGCCTTCGGCACGAAGGTCTTCGCGCGATCGGTGCGGTACTCGACCGAGAGCGTCGTCGGCTGCGCCTGGAGCTTTCCGGCGAGCGTCGGAATCACCTTGAGCTTGCCGGCCCACGGGTCGCCGCTCGCGACCTGCGGCAGGTGCAGGGTGATGGCGCCGTCTTCGGTCTCGTAGCGGCTGATGGTTCCAGCGGTGACGAGCGCGTCGAGCGACGGCGTGTCGTGTTGCACGCCCGCAGGCAGACCGAGGCGCAGCTTCATCGTCGTGCTGCCCGGGTAGGCGGCCGTCATCGAGAGCTCGGCGGCCTTGCCGACGGTGAGCTGCTCGGGGAGCGTGGTCTCGAGCTCGAGGCCTGCCTCGCTCGACGGCTTCCACGGCACGTACGCGACGAGGCCCAGCGTGTAGCCGAGGCCAGGCACGGGCGGCTCCGCGGTGACGCTCCACGAGTGTTCGCCCGACGAGCCAGTCGCTTCGGCCTCGAGCACCAGCACGCTCTTGAGCGTCTCGGGCGTGAGCTCGCCCGTCGCAAGCACCTTGCCGTCACGCGAGAGGGAGATCTTCACACCGGGCGGCACCTTGTCCTTGAAGATGGTGGTGATGGCGCGCAGCGCGAGCAGGTTCGTGCGGCCATCGCCCCAGCCCATGAACGGGTCGTAGGCCCCGAGCAGGGTCGTGCCGAGATCGGCCATCGGCGCCTTGGCATCGCCTTCGAGCGCGAGCACCGCCAGCGCGGTCGCTTCGATGGAGGAGGGCACGAGGCCGTCAGCGCGCACCACGCCGGAAGGAACGGTGAGCGACGCGCCCTCGGCACCTGACGAGATGCCCGCGATCACGATGGCCTTGAGCTTGTCTGCGACCGCGCCAGACACCGCGCCCGACGCGAGCGCCGCAGCCGCCGTGTAGGGATCATTGATGCGGCCCAGGTTGCGCTCGTACGCGCCAGCGGCTTTCAACGAGACCGCCGTGAAGCGCTGCTTCGCACGAGGCGAACCCTGCGAGGCCTTCACCGCACGAACGCAGTCACCCGTCGTCACCAACAAACGCTGCAGGGTCCACCCGTCGGCGCCCTGACAGGTTCCATCGGGGCGCTGGGCCTGAGCGACCTGCGCCGCGAGGCGTTCTCCGAGACGCGAGAGCACGGGGTTCTCGGGGTGGGCGAGGGCGGCTTCGGCGAGCAGGGTGGCCGCGTCGACCGACGGCGCGCGCGAGTGACGCATCACGCGCTGGGTCGCGAGCACCGAGAGATCTCGAATGACCGGCAGGTTCGGCTCTTCACCGAGCGCGCGAAGCAGCGCAGGCGCACTGCCGAGCAGCTGGAGCAGGTAGGCATCTTCAGCGACGCCGCCACGACCCGGCGCGGCCGAGAGCTCGGAGCGCACGAGACCGAGCGCTCCCGGGAAGACGCGCAGCACGACCTGCTCACTGCCGGGCAGGGCGTTGGCGGGGCCTGAGAGCGAGAAGGTGCGGGGCGCGGCGAGCGTTCCACCGTGCGCGATGGTCTCGCGCTGGCCCGCGGGCTTCACGTCGATGACGCGCTCCACGGCGTCGGTGCTGCCGAGCGTCGCCTTGAGCGTGAGCGGCCCGGGACGCGGTGCGGTGAGCGAGACGTTCTGCACGACGTTGCCGCCAGCCGCGACCTTGACGGTGCTGCCGCTCGAGCTCAGCACGCCGGTCGATTCGAGCCGCAGTGGGCTCGAGACTTCGCGCTCCGTCGTGTTCACGACCTGAATCGGCAGCACGACCTGATCGCCTGCGTAGAGCATCGGAGGGACGACAGGCTCGACGTACGTGGGCAGCGTTCCGAGGAAGCTCGTCGCCGCGCCGGCCTGGCCGCCCTGTCGGGAGTGCGCGAGCGCGAGCACCCGCCACGTGGTGAGACGATCGGGCACCTTCACCGGCACCGTCGCGTGGCCGTTGCCGTCGGTCACCACGAGCGGTTCGAAGAGGAACGTCTCGGGGAACCAGGCGCGCGTCGCGGCCGGAGAACCACCTTCGCCGTCCTGATCCTTGCCGTCAGCCGGCTTCTCCTCTGCATTCTTCAAGACCATCTTGGGCGCAGCCGCCTTCTTCGCGACCCCGAGCGAGCCCATGCCCGAGCCGTAGCCACCTGCGCCGCCACCGCGCCCTCTGGTCCCGATGCCTCCGATACCGACCGCGTCTCCAGCGGCAGCTCCGAACATGTTGCCCATGGCCGTCGACGGAGCGGCGCTCGGGGGAGGCGGCGCGCTCGGCATGTCGTAGGCCTCCTCCTTCATTTCGCCTTCGTCACCCCTGCGCTTGTCGGAGGCGTAGGAGTCGACCGAGCTGGCGACGCTCATGGGGCGTCTCGACGAGCCCTTCGCGCTCAGGAAGAACAGCACGAGAATCGCGAACCCTGTTCCCAGGAGGACGAGGACCTTCTTCATGGCTTCTCCTTCGCGACCCACAGGTTCCAGTTCTCGGAGTCTTCCGGCAGCCGCGTGCCATCGACGACGACCTGTCGCGGCTCGGTGAGGGCCAGCAGATCCATCGGCAGGCGGTGCAGGCGCAGGCGCCGGCCCCAGAAGTCGCGGTTCGATTCCTTGCGCTGCTCCATCGCGTCGAGCGACTTCTTCCACAGCGTCGCCATCACCCGCGGCGTCATCTTCTCGCTCGCTGGCGCGCTGGCTTCCCACTCACGGGTCTGCACGTGCAGCTCGGACAACGCGACGTAGAAGCGATCGACCAGCGTCTCGTTCGGGTCGATGACGGTGCGCGCGTTGGCGACGACGGGCGTGTCGATCTCGGGGGGCGGCGGCAGCTGCGACACCTTCAGCAGCGTCGCGGCCTGCGCGTTCTTGCCACGCACGCGGCCCTGCGAGAGCGCCTGCGCGTCGATCCCAGGGAAGGCCATCTCTCCCGTCACCTTCGGGCGCAGCCCATCGAGCTCGCCCGTGCCTGGCAGGGGAACGAGTTGCGAGAGGCTGTCGTCGACACCGAAGAGCCCGACGGCCGCGGTTCCACCCACACCACCGATACGCGTCTCGATGTCGAGGTGCGCGAGCTGGCCGGGCGCGTAGCGTTCCTTCTCGGGCTTCACCGTCACGCCCAGCACGTTGCGGGGTCGCGAGTAGATGAAGACCTCGGCGCTCTCGAACTGCACCGAGAACCAGCCCTCGACGTCGGTCGGCAGGTCGAAGCTGGCCGACTTCTCCTTGTCGTCGAACTTCGACTCCCACGTGCGCGCGCCCTGTCGCAGCCACAGCTTCTCGGGCAGCGTGCCGCTCCAGTTCGGGCCGCGGAGCAACTGCACCGTCACCTTCTCACCCGGGTTCACGAGCTGGCTCGAGGCGCGCAGCCGAATGTCGGGAATCGTCCCCGGGCGCATGCGCAGCTTCGTGGAGCCGAGCACTTCGTTGCCGGCCTTCGCGACGACCGAGAACTCGTAGCCCTCCATGATCGTCTCCTGCGGGCGCTCGGCTTCGTACTTCTCGGGCGCGTCGACATCGAACGAGACGAAGCCGACCGCTGCGAAGTCGTTGCCTGCCTCTTCGTCAGCGTTCGTCACCGGGCGCTTCAACTTCACCTTCGTGAGCCGCGAGGTGATGCACGAGATGGCAGCGTCGGGCACGCGACCGCCGTTCTTCTCGGGGACCCAGGTGAGGCTGACTTCCTTGTCACCGGGCTGGTACTGCCAGAACGCGGTGCGCTGCAGCGTGCCGGACTGAATCGTCGAAGGCAGACAGTCACGCACGTCGAGCATGCCGTCGGCGAGCGCCTGATCGAGCAGCGGCGGAACGTTGGGCACGCCCTGTGAGCTCTCGTTGAGGCGCGGCAGATCTTCGTCGTTGAACTGAAAGCTGACGCCGAAGAGGCGCTCTTCTGCGGGCGCGAACTTGAGGCCGCGCAGCACCTTCTCGACACACTCGCTCAAGCGAGACGGCGCGCCGGCGATTCCGGCGATCGCTCCCGACGCGCGCACGTGCAGGCCGTACGAGACGCCACCACCTTCTTCACCGACGTAGCGCGTGCAGCTGGCGAGCGCGGTCTCGGCGCGATCGAACGTGAGGCGATCGGCCAGGCTCACTTCGTCTTCGGCGAGGCGATCGTTCAGGTCGGTGCGGGTGACGGGGTCGGCTTTGGGCGGCGGGCGAAAGGGCAGGGCGGGAATGATGACGTTCACCGCAGGGCCGGGGTCGAGCTGCAGCGTGGCAACGCCGTCTTCGTCCGAGGTGGCGACGACGCCCTTGTCGGTCGGCTCCCAGAGGCGCTTCACGAGCAGGTCGGTGTTCGAGAGCACGCGGCCGTCGGCGGTCGTGGCGCGCAGGTAGAGGCGGTTGTTGAACCCCTCGACGAGCCCATCACGCAGCTCGCTCACGGCGGTGACGGCGATGGCGTCTTCGCTCAGCATCACGTCGGCCGAGCCTTCGACCCTGTCTCCAGATGGATCGACTGCCGAGATCGCCGCGGTGAGGTGCGCTTCGCCCTGCAGGTCTTCGGGAATCGCGGGCAGGTCGACCGAGAACGAGCCCGACTTGTCCGTCTCGGCCTGCTTCGGGAGCGCCGAGCCATCGACCCACGACGTCGGCGCGGGCCATGCGCCCGAGGTGCTCCACTGCAGCTCGATCTTCGCGTTCGCGACCGGAGCGCCAGAGCTGTACTTCACCTCGCCACGCAGCTCGGGCCGCTCGTTGCGGCGGTAGTACGGCTTCGAGGTCGACGCCTCGACGCGGAAGCGGGGCAGGGTGAAGGGCTTCACGGTGAACGAGCGCGACTCCGAGGCCGGGCCGCTGCTCCAGCTCACGTTCCACGTGCCGCTCTGCGCCTGCGAGTCGAGCGGGAAGCTGCCGCGCACCACGCCCCACTCACCGGCGGGCGCCTTCTCTTCGAGCAGCACTTCTCCGTTCGGGTCGGTGACGCGCCAGACGCCGGGGCGGCCATCGAGCGGCGCGAGCGTGCCGGCGTGCAGCACCAGCGCGCGGAACTGCACCGTGTTTCCAGGCTCGAACAGCGGGCGATCGGTCAGCACGTGAATGCGTGCAGGCGCGAAGAGGGGAAGCGCCGCGTCGACCGAGGTCTCGCCGAGCGACGAGTTCACCTTGGTGCGCAGCAGGTAGTCGCCGTCGTTCACCGTGGGAATGGTCACGGTCGCGGTGCGCATGGCGCCGGCCTCTTTCCAGCCGTCTTTCGGCGTCAGCACCTGCTCACCCGAGGGGCCGACCAGCGACACCTGCGGCGTGAAGCGCGACATCGAGGCGGTCTGCTGCAGATCAGACGGGCCTACGGTGTACGCGGCGAAGACCTCGACCGTGACCGTGCCTTCGGCGCCGCGCACGAGCGAGCCGGTGTTGAGCTGCACGAGCTGGCGAAGCTCTCCATCGGGGCACTCGTCGAGCCACAGGCCGTGCGCGAAGCCCGTCGACAGGCACGTGCGCGAGGCGATGACGGCGAGAACGAGGCCGATGATGGCGAAGGCGATGAGCGGCCCTTTGCGCACCGCGCCGCGGAGTGGTTGGGTCATGGTGGTTCCCCTCGAGCTGAAGCGCCCGAAGTCTATGCGCAGGACGCCGCGGGGTGTCGGGAAGTTCCAGACGCGCAGCAATCACCCGTCAAGGAGCGCGTAGAAGGAGTCATGCGGCCTCTGCTCAACCTGCTGTGGGCGGTGCTCGGTGGTGGAATCGTGACGGCGCTCGAGTACGTGCTCGCGGGCCTGGTGTTGTGCCTCACCATCGTCGGCATTCCTTTCGGGCTTCAGTGCTTCAAGCTCGCCGGGCTCGCGCTGTTCCCGTTCGGGAAGGACTTCGACGATTCGAGGCCGCGCGGCGTGACGAACCTGCCGCTCAACATCATCTGGTTCCTGCTCGCCGGCGTGTGGATCTGCATCACGCATCTGACGCTCGCGCTCGGCCTCGCGGTCAGCATCATCGGCATTCCCTTTGCGCTGCAGCACGTGAAGCTCGCGATGCTGGCCCTCATGCCCTTCGGCGTCACCGTGCGCGAGGTGCGTTAGTCGGTTTGGAATTGGGCGGGTGGCTGAAGACGCGATAGAGCGGCGACCCTCAACGCCCTGGGGGGTACTCCGTGATTCGCAAGACCATCGCCTTCGCCGCTCTCGTGTTGTCCGCCTGTCCACCTCCGGTCACCGATGAGTGTGGAACGGGGTTGCCCGCGTGTGGTTCGGGGCTCACGTGCGTCGCGGGGAAGTGCACGGCCGCTGGAGGTGGCTCTGCTGGAGGCCAGGTGACGGCCGGTGGGAGCGCCGGCGGTCAGGTCACGGCGGGTGGTTCAGCGGGAGGCATGACTGCGGGTGGCACGACCGCGGGTGGTTCGGCCGGTGGCATGACGGCGGGCGGCATGGCGGCAGGTGGCTCGGCAGGTGGAATGTCGGCTCCGCTCTGTGACGGTGGCTGCGAGACCTGGGCCGTGTGCAACGGCGCGATCGTCGGGGGCCGCTGCGAGAACGGCGTTCTGTCGGTCGTGGAGCCCGTCGAAGGCGGCTCGTACGACGCAGGTGCGCCGCTGCCGCTGCTCGCGTCGCTGGTGTTGCCTGATGGCGGGGCGTGGCCGACGGTGCTGCGCATTCCTGCCACCACGAGCTGGGGGCAGACGGCGCAGGTGCTCAGCGGCACTGCCACCACCATCACTGGCGCTGCAACTGCGGGTGCCGGCCTCGTCAGCGTCGGGTGGGACGGCGGGCCGTCGGTGCAGCGCAACCTCTCGTTCGTCTCGTGCACGGCGACGTGTGAGGGCTTCCAGCGTTGTGTCAGCACCACCGCCGGAGGGTTCTGCGCGACCTTGCCGCTGACCGTCAGCATCACCACGCCTGCGGCCGACGGCACCACGACGAACGACGCCGGGCTCCAGGTGCAGGTCACCATCACGTCTGCCGATGGCGGCATGCCTTCGTCGGTGCCGGTCGCCGGCCCCGGCATGGCGGTGATCGCCTCGCGCGACACGGCCACCTCGAGCACGTACACGGCGAGCCTCACGCTTGCGACGCCCGACGGCACGAAGACGATCGTCGCCGGCTGGGACGCGGGCGTTGGCTTCTCGGCGCAGCGCTCGCTCATCTTCGATTCGACGCCTCCGACGGTGACGGTGGTGGTTCAGCCTCCGACGCGCGCTGCGCACGAGCAGGACCCGACGGCGCCGAACCTGTGGAAGAAGGACGAGTCGGCGCTGGTCGCCGTGACGGTGACCGACGCGACCTCGCCCGTGCAGCCCGTGACGCCCGCGATGGTGATGGCGCCCGGTGGTTCGACGGCGATTGCCGCGCCCGGCGCGTGCACGAGCTGCACGCCCGCGACTGGCAATGCCCAGACCGGGTGCACCTGCTTCCGCGTTCCCCTCGAGCGCGCGACCATCGCTGGAGCGCGTGGCCCCGTGACGGTGGGCGTCGTGGGCGCCCTCGATGGCCCCGGGAACGCCGGCAACGGCACCAGCCCGAGCTTCACGGTGACCCGCTTCAAGTGGGCTCGGACCTTCCCCGGAGCCGTCGCACGGCCGGTCGCGGTCGGTGATGGCGGCGTCGTGTTCGCTGCCGCGTCGGACATGTCGAACGGGCGCCTCACGGCGTTGACCTCCGACGGCACCGTGTTGTGGGCGGTGAGCGACGCTGGCGTGGTGACGACGGGCCCCGCAGTCGGCGCCTCGGTGTGGGTTGGCACGAAGAGCGGCGCCGACGTCGCGATGTCGCCGTTCTCGCTGGCGGGTGCTCCCCAGGCGCAGCGCGCCGTCTTCAGCGCAGGCAACGGCTTCGAGGGCGACTTCGCGCTCACGCCCGCGATTCAGTCGGGCATGACGTACGAGACTCCGATCGCCATGCGTGAAGGCTCCAACAACCTCATCGCCTGCGGGCCGGCCACGGTGGGTCGCGCGACCTCGATGGCGAGCGGTACCCCGGTCGTCGTGGCCCGCACGGGAATGACTGGCGGCGTCGAGGTCTTCATCAACCGCGGCGGTACGAGCGACCTCGCGAAGTACACCTACAACAACGCGTGGCTCGGCAACGGCACCAACACGCTCTCGGCGACGAGCATCTACGGCGTCGTCAGCCTGGCGACCGGCCCGACCTTCTTGAGCGGCAGCGGCGGCGCCATGAACGACGGCATGGTGATGCTCACGTTGAACGCGGTCGCGGCCGATCTCACGAGCGTGTCGCCCTCGAAGGCGCCCACCGCTTCGCCGACGACCGAAGCGCCATATGGCCCCAGCGCGGTCGGCGCCGGCTTCCTCTACGCCGGCAACGCGGGTGGAGCGCTTCGACGCTTCGCGATCGGCAGCACGAACCTGCTCACCGGCATGCGCGACGAGGTGACGGGCCTTGGCGATCTCTCGAAGTCGACGCCGGTGCTCGGCAAGGGCGGCCTCGTCTATGCCGTCAACGGCGCGGGCAACGTGAAGGCCGTGCAGTTCTCGAGCTCGGTGAACAGCGTGCTCTGGAGCGCGAACGACTTCGTCTCGGCGGCCGACGGCATCGGCCAGGCCGCGCTCGACGTGGTGCGTGACGCGACCGGCGCTGCGCAGTGCTCGCGCGGGCTGGGCGTGTTGTACGTGCCGACGGTTGCCGCTGGAGTGGCGACGGTGACGGCGGTGATCGTCGACTCGCCCGGCCTCGACCCGCTCGCGCCGTGGCCGAAGTACCAGCGTGACAACCGCAACTCGGGCTTCGCTGACTCCACCTCGCCAGCTGCCTGCCCGTGACGCGATGCGGGGGCTGAGCGTCAACGGCTTCGTCATCACCGAGACGCTCGGCTCGGGGCGCGCGGGCGTGCTGTACCTCGCCCGCCACCCCGACACCGGCCAGGAGGCCATCATCTGCCTCACCGCCGGCGGCGACGACGGGCAGACCGCGAAGGTGTTTCTCGAAGAGGCCACCTCGCTGCGCCCCGCGACGAGGGAGCTGTCTCGCGCACGGACGAGCGATGGCCGGGCGGCGATGTTGGCGGTGCTCCCCAGGCTGCCGTCGGAGGCGAAGACGCTGCCGCTCCCCGGCGCGGGCAACACGCGTTTTCCCGAGACCGAGCTGCTGCCGTCACGCCGCCCCAGTCGGCTTCCGGCAGTGCTCCTCGTCATCGGCCTGCTCGTGCTCGGCGTTGGCATCGGGTTGGTCGTGCTGCAGCGGGGGCAGGGCGGTGACGCGGTGACGCCGCCCAGCGCGCCCGCCGCGCCGCCCGCAGCCGTTTCACAGGTGGCTCCACCAGGCGCGCTCGAGCCCGTCGTTCTTCCGCAGCCGGCATCGAAGGCGGAGCGATCGAAGAAGCCGAGACCGGCCGTGTGTGACGCAGCGTGGCGACGCGCCGCCGAGGCCGAGCTCATCAGCCTCAAACGCACCGTCGCAGGGCGGAACGATGACCGGCTCTTCAGGCGCTACGAAAAGGCCGAGGAGTCGGTGATGCTTCGGATGCAGGCGATGGACACGCCCACGGAGTGCGCACAGGTGAACGCCACGCTCGATGCGCTCATCGAGAAGTACGGCGACTGAGACGACACGGACTCCGCGGAATCCAGCCGAGTCGTGGTGGCCGGGTCAGCGGAGTCACCTTCCGACCCGTGTCTCGTCTGCTCGCGCTCGTGTGAAACGGCTCGGAGCGCGACCTCGACTTCACGGCGCCGCAACGACCAGCACCTGGCCGCGCTTCAGCTTGCTCGTGCCCAGGTTGTTCCAGCTCTTCAGGTCGGTCACCGACGCGCCGTATTTCTGGGCGATCGACCACAACGAATCACCCGACTCGACCGTGTGCTTCGTGCCCTTCGCCGCCACGACCTTCGGCGTCTCGGTCTTCACGGGCGCCTGGGGCGCTGCGCTCGCCACCGTCGCAGCGGGCGCACTCGTCGCGGCTGCATTGTTCGTCAGGTCCGCCTTCGGGTCCGGCCAGATGACGAGCGCGAGGCCGACCTTCAGCCGGTTGCTCGTCAGCACCTCGTTCCACGCCTTCATCTCGGCGACGCGGACGTCGAAGCGGCGGGCGATCGTCCACAACGAGTCGCCCTTCGCCACGCCGTACGTCACCTTCGTCTTGCCGCCTTCGGTCTCGACCGTCACCGTGCCGCCGGTGACCGTCTTGCCCGAGCCGGTCTGCGTGCCCGCGGGAATCTCGTCTTCGGGCCTCGCCGCCGACAAGCCGCTGCGTCGTGCGCGCGCGACCTGTCGCTCCAGGGCAGTGTCAGCCTTGCCGGCCTTCATCGCGGTCGCGCTCGGCACGGGCACCACGAGGTCGGTTCCCAGCCGCAGTGAGCGCGCGCTGGTGAGCCCGTTCATGCGCATGATCGCCTCCTGCGCGGAGTGGTGCTTGAGCGCGATCTTCGACAGCGTGTCGCCCTTCTCGACGCGGTGAATCTTGAAGTGCAGGCGCTCCTGCGGCGCGTACTTGCCGAAGGTCTCGTCGAAGGCGGCCTTCCTCCCTTTGGGAATGCGCAGCACGTACGGCTGCTCTGGCGTCGCGGGAGGCGTGCACCACCGCTTGAGCTCGGGGTTCAGCTCGCTCAAGGCGTCGAGGCTCACGCCCGCGCTCGTCGCCAGCACCTCGAGATCGACCGAGTCGGTCAGCGACACCTCGTCGAACTCGAACGGCCCCTCGGGCTCGAACTCGTCAGCCGAGAACCCGAACGCCTCTGGGTGGCGCGCCACCAGCGCACAGGCGATCAGCTTGGGCACATAGTGCTTCGTCTCCTTCGCGAAGCCGTGCTTCATCTCGGAGAGCTCCCAGAAGTCGCGCGTGCCAGAGCGCTCGATCATGTTGCGCACGCGCCCGCCGCCGGTGTTGTAGCCAGCCCACGCGAGGTACCAGTGCCCGAGCGTCTGGTAGAGCAGGGCGAGGTAGTCGGCGGCTGCGTTCGTCGCCTTGATCGGGTCTCGGCGCTCGTCGACCCAGAAGTCTTCTTTGAGGCGGAACATCTTCGCGGTGCCGGGAATGAACTGCCACGGCCCGACGGCGCGCGCCCACGACTTCGCCTGCGTGTTGAAGCCGCTCTCGATCATCGCGAGGTACACGGTGTCTCGCGGCAGGCCCTTCGACTCGAGAATGGGCTGCATCAACGGAATGTAGCGGTGGCTGCGGCTCATCCACCGGCGGAACCACTTGCGGCCGGGCCCCTGGAAGAAGCGAATGTACTGGGCCACCAGCGGGTGCATCTCGACGGGAATGTCGTAGCGGTCGCGCACCAGCGAGACGTCGAAGGTCGACACGTCGCCGACGACGCCCAGCTCGAAGGGCAGCTCGGCGCCGCTCCACTCGGCCTGCTCGAGCGCCTGATCGAGCCGATCGCGGAGCAACGAGCCGGTGCCCAGCTGCTGCACCGTGGTGCGAACGGCGGTGTCGGCAGAGGCCTGTGCGGGTGCTTCGATCGACTGCTCCTCGAGCGCCTTCATGGCGTCGAGCTCGGCGTCGGGGTCGTCTTCTTCGTCGTCGACCGGTTTGGGCGCTGCGAGAGGCGGTGGAGGGGCCGTGTCGACCGCCGACGCTCCTGCATCAGCCTCGACGGTCACCTGCGCGACGAGCCGCATGCCCGGCGGGGGCGGCGGCATCGGCACGTCGGGCACGGCCAGGATGAAGAGGACGGCGGTGGCGAGCATCGGAGGGCGGAAAAGCAGCTTATGGAAGTGCTGTCACACCGCAAACGCACGACCCGGCCATTTCACTCCGCGGCGCATCACCCCACGACCACGCGATTTCGACCCTCACGTTTCGCCCGGTAGAGCGCGGCGTCGGCGCGGCGCAGCAGATCGTCGAAGACCCGATCCTCCCGCGTGAGCGCAGTCACCCCGAACGAGGCCGTGAGCTCGAGGCGCAGCTCGGCCCGCACCAGCGGCTCGGCGGCAAGTGCAGCTCTCAGGCGCTCGGCGGCTTCTGCGCCGCTCGCGGCGTCGAGGTCTTTGAGGAGCACGACGAACTCCTCCCCGCCGTGACGTGCGGCGAGGTCGTTGCGTCGGCAGCCGGCGCGCAGCCCGCGGGCCACGTGCTGGAGCGCGAGATCTCCGACTTCGTGCCCGAACCGATCGTTGACCGACTTGAAATGGTCGACGTCGATGACGGCGACCGCCAGACCTTTTCCCTGCTGCCGCGCCTCTTCGAGCGCCGAGGCGCCACGCGAGATCAGCGTGCGACGATTCCACAAGCCCGTGAGCGCGTCGGTCGACGCCGCGTTCTCCCACTCGCGCCGGAGCCGTTCGGAGCACATCAGCAGAAACGCGGTCGTTCCGATGATGGGTAGCGTCGAGGCCAGCATGGGCGTCACCACGTTCACCCAGCTCCCCGGGTCGACCACCGTCGTCTCGGGCCCGGCGCGCAGGCCAAACCACGCGCCGCGGAGCACCATCACGATGGCCAGCCCGACGAACAACGCCACCAGCACCAGCCGACTCGACGCGCCGTCGGCCTGACGGCCCCTCCACAGCGCTCGCGCCGAGCCCGTCAGTGTCGTCACCCAGGCGATGGAGGCGAGCACGACGCGAAGAGAGAAGTCGTCGCGCACCACCGTGAACCACGCGATGCCTGCCGCCAGCGCGATGGGCCCGAGCCAGCGCACGTGCGACGCGGGGCGGCCATCGAAGAGCTCGACCGCGTTCCAGTAGGCGACGAGCCCGGCCAGCAGCAGCGCGTTGCCGACCGGGAGCGCGACCCACGGAGGGAGCCACTTCTGCAGCGCGAGCACCAGACAGCCGATGGCGATGAGCAGCGTGCCCACTCGCCACCCGAACGCAGGCGCCCGCAGTGCTGGCGCCAGATCGCCGTGCATCACCCCAAGCACCGCGCCGTTCAGCATCATCAAGACGGTCGCGAAGAGGAACGCGGTGACCGGATCCATTTCGCTTCATTACCATGGAGTTTCAAAGGGTTCTGGCTTGACCTTGCGTCTGGAGGGAAATGTAGGCACATGCCCACCACACCCTCCCGGTTGGCGTGCCCATGAAATTCTCCGTTCGAATCGAAGTGCTGCTGCTCGCGATGTTCGTCTCTGCCTGCGACTGTGGAACGGCGGGCACCCGCTGCCAGTCGGCCACCGACTGCACGACCGATCGCCCGTTCTGCGCGCCCGCGCTGCAGACCTGCGTCGAGTGCGTCTCGGACGATCAGTGCGGTGCAGGCTTCGTGTGCGATCCATCGGGGGCCTGTGCTCCGGGCTGTCGTGACGAGCGCGGCCGCTGCGAGCTGGGCCAGTACTGCAAAGAAGGAGCGGCGTGCGTCGAGTGCGCGAACGACAGCCACTGCGGCCCCGGCCAGCTCTGTCAGAACAACGCGTGCGTGCCCGGCTGCTCGGCCCAGCACCCCGTCTGTCCGTCGGGGCTCATGTGCGACGCGACGGCAGGCCGCTGTGTCACCTGCACCACGAACGCGCAGTGCACCCTGCCCGGGCTGCCCGTGTGCAACCCGGCGACGAACACCTGCGTCGGCTGCGTGATGGACGGAGACTGCACCACGCCCGGCAAGCCGTTCTGCAACCCGGCGACGAAGACGTGTGTGGCGTGCGTGAACGACCCGCAGTGCCCGCGCGGCCAGGTCTGCCAGTCGAACGTCTGCGTGAATGGCTGCAACGCGAACCAGCCGTGCCCGATGGGGCAGGTGTGTTCGGCGACCGGCCAGTGCGTGCAGTGCACCACCGACGCGCAGTGCGGCGGCGTGACGCCGAAGTGCGACACCGCAAGCAACCGCTGCGTCCAGTGCCTGCCGGGAGCCGCCGACATGTGCCCGATGGGCCAGTACTGCCGCACCGACTTCACCTGTGAGCGCGGCTGCAAGACGGGCACCGATTGTCCCTCTGGGGTGTGCCTGCCGAACCACTCCTGCCAGAGCTGCACGCTCGACACGCAGTGCGCGGCCGGCAACGTGTGCATCAACGGCACCTGCACGGCGGCGTGCAGCGCGACCAACGCCTGTGGCTCGGGTCGTGACTGCTGCAACGGCCGCTGCGTCGACACCCGCAACGACGGCGCGAACTGCGGCACCTGTGGCACGGCGTGCGGCGCTTCGGGCGCCTGCTGTCAGGGCCAGTGCAAGTCGCTCACGACGCCGACCGACTGTGGCGCCTGCGGCGTCGCGTGCGGAGCCAACTCCACCTGCTGCAACAACGCCTGCACGCCGACGAACTCGCTCACCAACTGCGGCGGCTGCGGCATTCGCTGCGGCGCCGATCAGTTCTGCGACGGCACCGTCTGTCGCAACCAGACGTTCCCCGAGTTCTGCGCGAACCGGAACGTCTACGCCATCTCCGACGGGCGCACGCTCGATGACGCGGCCACCAACGTGCTCGCCAGCACGATTCGGGCGAACTGCTCGAGCCAGACGACGATTCAGTACGGCCCCCAGACGAACGCCTCGTGGGTCGATCAGACGAACGGCGCGCTGCTGCTGGGCGGAGGCTCGACCGTCGTCACCGCGGGAGGCCCCTTCCCCAACAAGCCCGTGCAGTGGCTCGAGCGCACGCGGCAGGTGACGAAGGTGTTCTTCGCCACCAACAACCTCGACACCTTCTACTTCCGCAAGCGCGCCGACAGCTCGAACGTCGTCACCTTCGCGCAGGCGAACTGCAGCCCGAACCGCGACGTCTTCCTCGTCGAGCTCACCACCGACCCGACGAGCGGCACGCTGGCGCTCATCAGCTACGGGCTCTGCTCGGGCGGCTACGGCACCCAGACGGGCGCCTGGTACTGGGCCAACGTCATGCTGCCCAACCGCACGAATTACCCCGACAGTTGGTACATCTACGAGTGGGTCGACACGAACATGAACACCCAGCCCGACATGACCGACTCGTTCACCCTGCGCGGCAGCGGGCGCTGACCACTTCTGTTTGCACCTGTGGGGCGGGGTGTGGGTTCACCAGACGTCATGTGGACCGCCCTCGTCATTCTCGCCGTCGGAATCGCCGTCGTGCTGTGGCTCCGCCGTGGCCGTCGCGCCTTCGCGGTGCGCGTGGTGAACGGTGAGCTTCGCGTCGTGGGCGGGTGGTTGCCGGGCCCGATGCTCGCCGACTACCGCAGCGCGCTCCGTGGGCTGACGGGGCTGGTCGAGGGGCACTTCGAAGAGGGCGGGCTGCGCGTCACCGTGTCTGGCGGTATCGACGAGTTCGTCGAGCAGCGCCTGCGGAACATCGCGCGGCTCTACCCGATGGCGACGTTCCGCGCGTCACGCAAGGCCGAGCAGCAGGTGCTGCGTGGCACCGCCGCGGTGGCGTTGATGAGCGCCGCCGCCCGTCGCGACGACTGAGCTTCACGCCTGGGCGGTGGTGAACGTCGGCTCGATGCCCGACTTGTCGGCCTTCACGTCGAAGTGCGCGGTGCCGCCGTTCTTGAGCGCTCCGAACAGCAGCGCCTCGGCGAGCTGCTTCTTGATGGCCTGATCGACGAGGCGACCCATGGGGCGCGCGCCGAACTCGGGCTCGTAGCCGTGCTCCGCCATCCACTCCCGCGCGGCCTCCGACAGCGCCACCTTCACGTTCTTCTCGGCGAGCAACAGGTCGAGCGCCTTCACTTCCTTGTCGACGACCTTGAGGATGATCTCTCGCGACAGGCCGCCGAACGGCACCACCGCGTCGAGCCGGTTGCGGAACTCGGGCGAGAACGCGCGCTCGAGCGCGTCTTTCGCGCGGGCCGGGTCGACCGTCGGGCGCTCGCCGAAGCCGACCGACTTGGTCTTCATCTCTCGCGCGCCGGCGTTGGTCGTCATGATGACGATGACGTTGCGGAAGTCGGCCTTGCGCCCGTTGTTGTCGGTGAGCGTGGCGTGGTCCATCACCTGGAGGAGGATGTTGAAGAGCTCGGGGTGCGCCTTCTCGATCTCGTCGAGCAGCACCAGCGAGTGCGGGTGCTTTCGCACGGCGTCGGTGAGCAGCCCGCCTTGATCGAACCCGACGTAGCCCGGCGGCGCGCCGATGAGCCGCGAGACCGTGTGCCGCTCGCCGTACTCCGACATGTCGAAGCGCAGAAACTCGATGCCCAGCACCTTGGCGAGCTGCTTGGCCAGCTCGGTCTTGCCGACGCCGGTGGGGCCAGCGAAGAGGAACGAGCCGATGGGCTTCTCGGGCGAGCGCAGGCCCGAGCGCGACAGCTTGATGGCGGCCGAGATCTCCTGAATGGCGCGGTCCTGGCCGAAGATGACGCCCTTCAGATCGCTCTCGATGCTGGCCAGCGCCTTGCGCTCGTCGACGGCCACGGTCTTGGGTGGAATGCGGGCCATCTTCGCGATGACGGCCTCGACGTCGGCGAGCGTCACCTTGCCGGTGCGCGGCTTGCGGAGCTTGTCGATGGCGCCCGACTCGTCGATCACGTCGATGGCCTTGTCGGGCAGGAACTTCTCGTTGATGTACTTGGCCGAGAGCTCGGCGGCGGCCTTGAGCGCTTCGGCCTCGTAGGTGACGCCGTGGTGCTCCTCGTAGCGGCTCTTGAGCCCCTCGAGGATCTTCACCGTGTCTTCGACCGAAGGCTCGCCGATGTCGATCTTCTGGAAGCGGCGCGAGAGCGCGCGGTCGCGTTCGAACGAGGCCTTGTATTCCTGGTACGTGGTCGAGCCGATGCAGCGCAGGCGGCCCGAGGCGAGCGCGGGCTTGAGCAGGTTCGACGCATCCATCGAGCCGCCGCTGGTCGCGCCCGCGCCGACGATGGTGTGAATCTCGTCGATGAAGAGCACCGCGTCGTCCTGCTGCGAGAGGGCCTTCAGCACGGCCTTGAGGCGCTCCTCGAACTGGCCGCGAAACTTGGTGCCGGCGAGCAGCGCGCCCATGTCGAGCGAGAACACCTTCGCGTGCGAGAGCGCGTCGGGCACCTTCTGCTCGAAGATGGCGAGCGCGAGGCCCTCGGCGATGGCCGTCTTCCCGACGCCGGCGTCACCCACGTAGAGCGGGTTGTTCTTGCGGCGGCGGCAGAGCACCTGAATCGTGCGCTCGAGCTCGGGCTCTCGGCCGATGAGCGGGTCGATGCGGCCGGCCTTCGCTTCGGCGTTGAGATCGGTGCAGTAGGCCTCGAGGGGGTTCTTCGCGGGGCCGGGGGCGTCGTCGTCGTCACCAGCGCCGGTACCGGCCGACTCGCGCTCTTCACCCGAGCCTGCGCTCGCGCCTTCGCCGTCTTTCTTGATGCCGTGCGAGATGTAGTTGAGCAGGTCGTACCGGGTGATGCCCTCTTCCTTGATGAAGAAGAGCGCCTGGCTGTCGACCTCGCGGAAGAGCGCGACGAGCACGTCGGCCGAGTCCATCACCTTCTGCTCGGCAGACAGCGCGTGGTACGCGGCGCGCTGGAGCACGCGCTCGACCGACATCGTCTGCTGCGGCTCGGCGTCGACGCCTTCGGGCAGTTGCTCGACCGTCTCGGTGACGAACTTGTCGAGCCGCTCCTTGACGCGCTCGGGCCGCGCGCCACAGGCCTTGAGCACTTCGACGGTGCGCGGGTCGCGGAGCAGGCCCAGCAACAGGTGCTCGAGCGTCAGGTACTCGTGACGCAGGCGTTTGGCTTCGGCGAGCGCGAAGCGAATGGAGGCCTGCAGTTCCTTGGCGATGATCGGGGAAGCCATCAGGGATCCTCTGGTTCGATGCTGAGCTTGAGGGGGTACTCGTGCTCTTTGGCGAGCGCGTGCGTCTTCTGAACCTTCGTCTCGGCGACCTCGCGCGTGTACACGCCAGCCACACCCATGCCGTTCTTGTGGATGTTGAGCATGATCGTGACCGAGTCCGACTCGGACTTGTGGAACACGGTGCGAAGGACGAACACGACGAACTCCATCGTCGTGTAGTTGTCGTTGTGGAAGACGACCGCGTAACGCGGAGGCTTCTTCAGCGACTCCTTCTTCCTCGTCTCTGTCGCGACGCCCGTGTCGCCATCGTCGGCTCCGGGCCGTTGCTTCGTCGCCATGGTCGAAGAAGAAGGTAACAGACCTCGGCTGGCTGCCCACGAAGTCAAAAGGTCAGGTGCCTGACCAATCGACTTAGGCCCAGCTCGCTACAGCCCGCGACACGCCCGCCTGGTGGGGCCCTGTCGAAGGCATCAACGCGGCAGCGGCCGTTTCAGTCCCACCCGCCGCGGCGGTTCTGCTTCTTCTCGGAGGTGTGCCGTTTTCCCTCGAGGCGGCGGCGTTTTGCGCCCTTGCCCGGCTTCGTCGCGATGCGTTTGGGCTCGACGTACGACTTCTTCACCAGCACGGCGCGCAGGCGCTCGAGGGCTTCGCCGCGGTTCTGCAGCTGGCTGCGGCGCTCGGTGGCGGTGACGGTGATGCCGGTGGGGCGGTGGGCGAGGCGCACGCCCGTCTCGGTCTTGTTGCGGTGCTGCCCGCCGGGCCCCGAGGCGATGAAGAAGGCCTCGTCGCACTCCAGCAGGAGCGCTTCGTCGGAGAGCGCAGCAGCGCGGGCGAAGTCTTGGGGCGTCGGCATGGCGGTGGGTCGCTTGGAGTTCGTGGAAGCTGACGAGGTCGACTCTACTTCTCCTGCTTCTCGGCGTCGGCCGCCACCATGCGATCGATCTGTGCGGGCAGGGCGCGCTCCGAGAAGCCCGCGATGAAGACGAGCGCGGTGAGCAGCTCGGTCGTCGGGTGCGTGGTGTTCACCAGCAGCGCCATGCCGAGGCCCGAGGTCGCTCCCAGCGCGATGCGGCCGAGAATCAACGTGGAGTCGACGATCACCTGCGGGCGTTTCGAGGCGTTGGTGGTGACCGACGACAGCAGCGCCGAGCACACGGCGCCCAGAACGCCGATCAGCGGCGCGAGCCTGACGAGGCCCGAAGGCAGCCCGGCCCAGCCCGTGAGCTCGACCGTCAGCTCGAAGAGCGTCAACACGGCGAGGCCGAGCGCGGTGAGCAGCACGATGCGCTGCTGCACGAGCCGCGCACGATCGAAGTAGGCGTCGTGGTGTTCGTCGAGCAGGTTCGCGACGCCGGCGATGGCGTGCGCGCCGGGCACCTGGCTCTTCTCGCCCATGAGCTCCTTCGCTGCCGTCGCGCGCCAGCCGCGCAGCTTCTCGGCGGCTTCTTCGCGAACGGCCTCCCAGCGGGCGCGGAGCGCTTCACCCTGCATCGCCTCGAGCTGCGTTCGGCGCGCCTTCTTGAGCATCGCCCAGCCCAGCTCGGGGTCTTCGAAGACGTTGCGCTGCGCCTCGGCGAGCTGCCGGCGCGCCTCGATGGTGACGTTCGAAGGAGCCGCCTCGAGCACGCGTTGATCGGCCAGCGCCTGCGCGAGGTGGCGGGTGAGCTGTCGGGCCGACACCTGCTGCCCTGAGAACACGAGCGAGGCGTACTGCCAGGGCGTCGGGTGGAGCGGCTGCGGGGTGGCGGGCCCGAGGTGACCCGCGAGCAGCCGGCGATCGGCCTCGTCGGCGAGCAGCGAGAGGGCGTCGCGCGGGGTGACGAAGGCGACGCGGCCCTGCTCGGTCTCGAACGAGTCGGCGGTGCGCTGCGTGAGCTCGGCGTCGAAGTAGAGCCTGCCGTTCGGCGGCAGCGCGCTGGCCTCGACGAAGCCCAGCACCTCGACGGGCTGCGCGAGCGCTTCGTTGGCGAGCCGGCGGGCGGCGTCACGGAGCGGTTCGTCGGGCCGAACGTCGCCGCCGGGCAGTACCCAGCGATCGGGCGCGCCGCTCGGCTGCAGCAGCGCGAGGCGGGCATCTCCTGAACCCGTCTTCCACACGAACGTCGCGATCGATCGCTGCATGCGCTCCCCCACGGTTGGAGCGCGCAGCATAGCCACCAGCGCGTCAGGGCATCGGCTGAACGACGATGAGCTCGGTGTCGTCCGGGGTCGCTTCGGAGCGCCCGCGCCCGAAGGGGAAGTTGTTGTCGTTGACGATGACGACGCGGCCATCGGGCAGGGTGGTGACGCCTTCGATGGTCCAGAACGGGAAGGTGAACGTGCCGCCATCGGGCAGCGCGAGATCGAGCAGATCGGCCGCGGTCGTCTTCGTCACCCGCGCGCCGAGCACCTCGGGCAGCCTGAAGCGCACGAGGCGTTTGAAGCCGTCGCTGCGTCGCTCGGAGTCGTCACGCTCGAGCGCGTAGCCGAAGCGCTCGTTCACCAGCGTGAGGTCGCCGACCGCCTTCGCGCGCTCGTCGAGGGGAAAACGAAAGGCGAGCCCCGCCCAGCGCTTCGTGCGCAGGTCGAACCTGAACGCGAGGCAGTCTGATTCGCCAGGGAGCGGCTTCTCGAGCATCGCGATGAGGAAGTTCCCGTCGGCCGACATGCTCAGGTTCTCGAAGCCCGAGCTGCGGTGAACGGTGATGGGGGCGACCCGCTCGGGCCATGAGAAGCCCAGGCGCGTCTCGGGCGACGCACGAACGGTCCGATCGCCAAAGAGCGCGATGGTCTCGAGCCAGGGCGCCTCGGCCTGTGCGATCTGAAGTGACCGCCAGTCGAATGACTGCAGCGTGACGCGCGCGCCGGCGTCGGCCTCTTGCACGCGCTTGATGAGCAGCCGCGTGAGCCATGACGCATCGTCGTGCGGCAGGCCGGTGCCGTGAACCTTCGTCTCGATGTTGAGCCGCCCGGGAAGCTTCAGCGCCTCGGTCAACGTCATCGGGCGGGTCGAGCCGCCGTCGCGCCGCTGGAGCGGAAACTCGGCGAGCAGCCCGTTGCAGTCGACCCGGCGCAAGACCTCGAGCTTCGTCGCGGGAATCAGCAGACCCGCATCGGGAGCGCGCGGACACTTTGGTGGCGCCAGCGATGGGTCGTGCCAGACGAGCGCTTCGTCGTCGGCGGTCGCCGTGAGATCGAACTCGAGCACCGTGGCGCCGGCGTCGAGGCCCAGCGCGAAGGCGAGCGGCGTCTCTTCAGGAGCCAGTCCTCTCGCGCCGCGATGGCCGTGCAGTTCCTTCCCTGCGTCGCGAACGGCAGCGCCGAGATCGGGCCTGTCGGTGATGACGCCGTCGACGTTCCACCGCAGCAGCTCATCGATGCGCGCGGGCTCGTTCACCGTCCACGGCACGACGCGGAAGCCGGCCGTGTGCAGCGCCTTCACCTGGTCAGCCGACGTGAGCCAGCGGTGATCGGGAGAGAGCGTGCGCGTACCGGTCGCGACCTTCAGTGCCTCTGCGCTCCGCAACATCAGGTTCGTGCGAAGGAACGGCGAGTCGGCCCCGAGCAGCGCGCCACCATCGATGGGGACTTCGAAGGGCGGCTCCAGCACGCGGCCCTGGTCGTCGACGTGCACGAGGAACGGCCCGTGTTCATCGCCGAACCAGAACGTTCCATCGGCCACGCGAACGAACGACTCGGGGTCGAGATCGGCTCCGGTGAGCAGGCGCGTCGTCGTGTTCTCGTTGACGATGGGCCACGGCAGGCGCCGCGAAGGGTCGGACAGCACGAAGAGCGTCGTCGCCTTCAGGACCCCCGTCGTCAGATCGGGCTCGAGCTTCCACGCGCGCAGCAGAAAATCGGCAGAGGTCTCAGGTACGCCGTAGCCGTTGTCGCTGATGCTGAGAAAACCGGTTGGCGTGAGCTGCAGCGACGAAAACCCCTGCACCGGCTGCGTCGCGTACGGCCCACCCTCGACACGCGCTCCACTCGGAGGGCCGTCGACGAACGTGTTCGCAGGCAGCACGGCGCGACCGGTGAGCAGCGCGCGCGCAGGCACCTTCCGCTCGGGCAGGACGGGCTTCGAGGAGCAGCTCGCGAAGAAGACGATCAGCAGCCAGCGCATGGCGCGCACCGTAGCCGGGAACCCGAACCACCTCGCGGTGTCAGGAGCGCCATGACGAACCGGAAGCTGCGCGCCGAGGTCGAGGCCGAGACGGGTGAGCTGACGCTCGTGCCGTACCTCGACATTCTGATGAACCTCATCCTCTTCATGATCCTCTCGATGACGGGGCTCGGTGCGATGAAGGTGATCAACGCGACGCGCGCCTCGGGGCAGGGGAGCGGTGCGGGCGCTCCCGTCTCCGTCGTCATCGATGAGTCGGGCTATGTGATTCGCCAGGGAGAGCAGGTGGCGACCGTTCCTCTCCGCAACGGAGCGTGGGATCAACCCGCGCTCAAGACGGTGCTCGAGCCGCTGCGGGGAGGCTCCCGCTTGCTGGTGAGCGCGGCGGCGGGGGTTCAGTTCGAGGTGCTGGTGGCGACGATGGACGCGGCGCGCACGACGGCCGATGGAAGGCCGCTGTTCCCCGACGTCACCCTCGAGTGATCAGAACGCGACGCCCCACGCGAGCCGCAGCTCGGGGAAGAACGCGGGCCATGTGCGCACCGTGCCTCCTCCCGTGAGCTGAAACGTGAGCCCCGCGTGCGAGACGAACCAGTACGTGAGCTCCATCGCTCCGACGAAGTGAAAGCCGAGGAACCGCTCGTTCGGCAGCGCGACCGACTTCACGCCCGCCAGCGCCGACAGCCGCAGCGTGACGCCTCGGTTCGACTCGTCACGCCAGTCTTCGAAGAGCCAGCGAGGGCCGCCGCGCGCGTACCAGCTCTGCGCGAACACGAACGCCGACGCGCCGCCTTCGAGATCGACGTACGGAATGAGGTGAAACGTGCCCGACACGCCGAGCACGTCGGGCAAGCCGGTGAACGTCGACACGCGCACGCTGCCGATGAGCCGCGGCCGGTCCACGTCGCTCCCGGCGAGCAACAACAGCAGAACGGCTTTCGTCACCGCGGCTCGCGGAGCAGGGCGCGAAGTTCGGAGATGGCCTCGCGGGCGTTCCTGACCTTGCCCTGCTCGACCTGCTTCGTTCCCAGCTCGAAAATCTCGAGAAGCGCGACGGTCTCGGCGTTCACGCAGCCATCCTACTTGATGAGACCGATCTCACGCAGGCGCTGACGGAGGAAGTCGTCGGCGGTGATGTCGGGGTACTTGCGCGGGTTCTCGGGCGTGACGCACGCGTCGAGAATGCGCAGTGAACACTCGGGAAACGGGTGCACGAAGAACGGCATCGAGTAGCGCACCACGTCTTCGGCCGCGCTCTTCGGGTTCACCACGCGGTGGGTCGTCGACGGAATCACCTCGTTCGTCACGCGCGAGAGCATGTCTCCCGAGTCGACGACGATCTGGCCCTTCACCGAGTCGACGGCGAGCCATTCCTTCTGGCGCGTGAAGAGCTCGAGGCCCGACGAGGTCGATTCGCAGAGCAGGGTGATGAGGTTGATGTCTTCGTGCTCGGCCGCGCGCACGCCGCCGGGAATGAACATGTCCTTCAGCGGCGGGTAGTGAATGATTCGCAGCACCGAGTTGCCGTCGGTCGCCATGTCCGAGAACGTGGTGCGCGGCAGCTTGAAGAACTCGGCGAGGGCCTGGAGCATCACCGACGCCGCGGCGTCGAGCGCGCCGAAGAGCTGCAGCGTGTTCTGCTTGAACGTCGCCAGCTCGCCCGGCCACACGTTCTCGCCGTAGATCGACTTCTTCGCATTGCTGGGCGGAAGGTCGCGGCCGACGTGCCAGAACTCCTTGAGGTCGCCGACCTTACGGTTCTTCGCGTGCTCCTGGCCGAAGGGCGTGTACCCGCGCTGCCCGCCGCCGCCCGGAATGACGTACTTCTGCTTGACGTCTTTGGGCAGGGCGAAGAGGCGCTCGGCGTCGGCGTAGGTGCGGCGAATGAGCTCGTCGTCGACGCCGTGGTTGACGATCGACACGAAGCCGAACTCGGTGAGGCCTTCACCCCAGGCCTGAATGAAACGTTCACGCTCGGCGGGGGTTCCTCGCGTGTAGTGCGACAGATCGAGAACGGAGATGCGCTTGGTCACGACGCTGTTCTACCGCGCCTCGCGCGACGCACCAGAGAACGGCCCGGTATAGTGGTGCACCCGTGAACCCCCTCTCTCTGGAGTCCGTCGCGACGCTCGAGGTGTCGGCTGCGAGCGGCTGCGTCGTGAAGGACGGCCGTGTCTACGTGGTGGCCGACGACGACCCGCACCTGTGGGGCTTCTCCATCGAAGGCGCGCGGGTCGAACGCCTGCGGCTGCTCCACGGAGCGCTGCCCACCGACGCGAAGGCCCGCAAGGCCGTGAAGCCCGACTTCGAAGCGCTCGCCGCGTTGCCCGATGGGTCGCTGTTCGCGCTCGGCTCCGGTTCGACGGCCCGACGCCGAAGGGCCGCGCTGGTGAAGAACGGCCACGCCACCGTCATCGATTGCACGCCGCTCTTCGTGGTGCTCGAGCAGCAGTTCGACGCGCTCAACCTCGAGGCCGCGGTCGTGGTCGGAGATCAGCTCGTGCTGGGGCAACGCGGCAACGGGCCCAACTCACAGAACGCGCTCATTCGGCTCGGGCTGCACGAGGTGTTGATGGGCTTTTCGGCAGGAGAGCTTCCCTCGGTCGCCATCGAGGGCATCGACCCGCTCGAGCTCGGCAGCCTCGAAGGCGTGCCGTTGTCGCTGACCGATCTGACGCTCTCGCTGGACGGGCGCGTGTGTTTCTCCGCTGCGGCCGAAGACACCGATGATCCCTACGTCGACGGGGAATGCACCGGCTCGGTCGTCGGCGAGCTCTCGGGCAATCGGGTCATCTGGCAGACGCCCATCGAGCAGGTGGTGAAGATCGAAGGCCTCGCGCAGTACGACGCGAACCGTTGGGTGATGGTGGCCGACGCCGACGATCCCTCCGTGCTGGCGAAGCTGCTGGTCGCTCCTGCGAAAGCGATGGCGCGTCGATGACGGCCCGTCACGTGTGGGGCTGGGGGCTCGCCGAGCAGGCGCTCGCGCTCGACGACGTTCGCCCACGGGTCGAGCCGTTCTTCGGTGAAGCGGCCGAGCTCACCGGAGCGTCCCCTCGTCTTCCGACGCCGCGTGTGCCCGTCCCGGAGGCGTTGAAGGCCTTCGCCTCGGCCTCCGATGAAGCACGCGTCGGTCACGCGATGGGCAAGGCGTACCCCGAGCGGGTGCGCGGCTTTCGCGGAGACTTCTCCAGCGCGCCCGATCTCGTCGCCACGCCTGCGAACGAAGCCGAGCTGCTCGCGACGTTCGAGGCTGCGGCGAAGCTGAAGCTCTCCGTGACGCCCTTCGGTGGTGGCTCCAGTGTGGTCGGTGGCGTGGAGCCGAAGCTCGGGCCCGGCAGCAACGGCACGGTGAGCCTCGATCTCTCGAAGTTCGATCGCGTGCTCGAGGTCGATTCTGTTTCACGGTTGGCGCGCGTGGAGGCGGGCGTGTTCGGCCCGGCGCTCGAACGCCAGCTCGCCGAGCACGGCCTCACGCTCCGTCATTTCCCTCAGTCGTTCGAGTTCTCGACGCTCGGCGGGTGGATCGCCACACGCGCAGGTGGCCACTTCGCGACGGGCCCGACGCACATCGACGACCTCGTGCACTCGGTGCGAATGCTCGCGCCCCGTGGCGTCATCTCGACGAAGTCGTTCCCCGCCTCGGGAGCCGCCGTCGACCCCAATCGGCTCGTCATCGGCAGTGAAGGCGTGCTCGGCGTCATCACCGAAGCGTGGATGCGTGTTCGCCCACGCCCGGCCTTCCGCGCCTCGGCGAGCGTGCAGTTCTCGGAGTACCCGGCCGCCGTCGCGTGTGTGCGCGAACTCAGCCAATCGGGGCTCTCACCGGCGAACTGCCGGTTGCTCGACCCGATGGAGGCGATGGTGAACGGCGTCGTCTTCGACGGCTCGTCGGTGCTGGTGCTCGGCTTCGAGTCGGCGTCACACTCGATGAAGTCAGCCATCGACGAAGCGCTGCGCATCACCGCCCGGCATCATGGCCGCTGCGAGGCGGGCGCCCAACTGCGGGAAGGCGCCTCGGAGCGTGCGAACGACGCCGGTGAGGCGTGGCGGCGCTCGTTCCTGCAGGGCCCCTATCTGCAAGACGCGCTCATTCGGCTCGGGCTCGTCGCCGACACCTTCGAGACCGCGTGCACCTGGAGCCGGTTCGACGCCCTCTATGCCGGCGTGACGGGCGCGATGAACGAAGCGCTCCAGAAGCAGTGTGGCGGTGGCGTCGTCTCGTGCCGCTTCACGCACGTGTACCCCGACGGGCCCGCGCCGTACTTCACCTTCATCGGCAAAGGCCGCGAGGGCGCCGAGCTCGAGCAGTGGCAGGCGCTCAAGCGCGCGGCGAGCGACGCCGTGACGGCCCACGGTGGAACCATCACGCATCACCACGCGGTCGGTCGAACGCACCGGCCCTGGTACGAGCGCGAAGTGCCGGCTCCGTTTCTCGACGTGCTGCGCGCGGCGAAGAAGACCCTCGACCCCGACGCGTTGCTCAACCCAGGCGTGCTCTTCGACTGATCAGGGGCAGTTGTCGGCGAGCTGGAGGTTGCAGCAGGTGATGACGTTCGAGGTGCCGCAGCCGGTGCCGTCGCGCAGACCGACCTGCACCTTGCCCGCAGAACAGGCCGAGGTGCCGCCACAGTTGAACGCGGGCTCTTCGGCGCAGTTCACCGTGGTGAAGCAGAGCCGGCCGCTGCCCGACACGCCGCCCGTCGCGCGGAACTTGCCGCCGTTGGAGATCGACGCGATCTGCACCGCGTTGGCGACCGTGCTGCCCGTGTAGAAGTTGAACCCGCCGAGGCCCAGCCCGCGCAGGTTCACGAAGTCGGTCTCTCCCACGCCACTCACGCGGTTCCACGCCACCTGCGTGCCCGAGTTCACGTCGGTCGCGTTGACTCGGAGCGTGCCCGTCGCGTTGATGTTCGCGGCGTTGATGTTTCCGGTCGTGGTGAGATCGGCGGTGCCGACGGTGCCGACCTTCTGCTGCACCCAGGTGACGAGCTGCTGGAAGTTGCCGTTCACGTCGGAGGCGAGCGCGGGCTCATCGGCGCAGAAGGTGACGAGCGGCGCGGGCAGCGTCTGGGCACAGGTCCCGGCCGCCATCACGCGCGGCGTCAGCAGGACGAGCGCAATGCCGGCGATGGCTCCCAGCCAGCGCTTCTTCGACGAGCGCGAGACGTCACGCCGCGCCGCCTCGTACACGGAGCGCCAGGTGACGAGCTCTTCCACCGACATGCCCAGCTCCGCCGAGAGCTGCTCCAACGGTCGACCAGACGCGAGGGCACGGTTCACTGCCTGAAGGCGTTCGAGCGGGGAGTTTGGGGACATGGGCATGGGCGTGTACCAGCGGTGATGGCGGGGACGAGGACGTTACTCGTGCCTCCCATGTTCGCGCTGCTCGCCCCCGGTTGACGTCGACGCCTCTGGTGCCGTAGGCGGCCCGTGCTTTTCGGGGAGGCCCGGTTCTGTCGAACATCAGCCGCATCACCTGCGCCGTGCTCTGTGTGCTCTGCCGCGTGGCGGCGGCTCAGGGCCAGCCCGCTGCCCCCTCTGACGACCCCGTTCCCGCCGAGGCCACCACCGCGACGAGGCCGCTCACGCCCGCTCCTGTCTTCGCGCCCGATGCCGGCACGGGGCCCACCGCCGAGAAGGATCGGCCGCGTGGCTCGCAAGGCTTCGTGGAAGCGCGCGGCGGCAGCGGTGAGATGCGCTTTGGTGGCTTCGACTTCGGCTTCACCACGTTCTTCTCGTCGGGCCTCTTCTTCGCGCCCGAGTCGTACACCGCGTCGCTCACCTTCTGGCTCGAGCCTTCGTGGCGGTTCGGCTCGAAGTTCTTCAAGGGCACCTGGTTCGAGTCGATGTCGGTGGCAGCGCGCTTGCCCATCGAGATCGAGTTCGCCGGCAGCGACCCGCGCTTCCGCGGCACGGCCTACTCGAACGCGTCGTTCTTCAACGTGCCCGAGGGGCTCGCGGGGCTGGCGCCGCAGGTCGGCGTCGTCGATGGCCCCGCGCGCACGCCCGTCATTCTCGGCGACACCTGGCTGAGCCTCATTCAGGGCAAGACCCTCACCATTCCCGTCGTCGACATCTCGCTCGCGAACAGCCTTCGCGTCGCGCTGCCCACCTCGCTCGGCAGCCGCAACACCGGCTTCATCAGCTCGGTCTCGCTCGGCTTCATCTTCGACAAGGCGCTGGGCCCGGTGCACCTCACCTACGTGTTCCGCCCGTCGAAGTACTTCTACTCGTCGTCGGCGCCGCCGCGCAGCCAGGGCCCGTCGACCTTCACGCTCAACGGGAAGACCGAAGAGACGTGGGCACCGCAGAGCACTGGCACCGCGAACCCGAACTACGGCTTCATCAACGGCCTGTCGGCCTCGGTGGAGCTGCCCGCGGGCTTCTCGGCGTCGGCCTCGTACTTCCTCTTCAACATCATGCCGTTCCCCAATGGCGGCTGCTCCGTCGCGGGCGTGCCCCAGGCCACGTGCGCCGAGCAGCCGAAGTTCGGTGGCTCGCAGTGGCGCAACGATCACTGGTTCCTCGCGTCGGTCGACTGGTCGAAGGGCCCGGTGAGTCTGTCGCTCGGCCTCTCGACGTACCGGCCCATCAACCAGCTCGATGGAAAGGTGACACAGCCCTTCCTCGAGGTGAGCCGCAACAACGCCACCACCCTCTATCTGTCGTTCACGACGAGCGCCGAACAGCTCGTCGACAGCTTCACCCCGGAGAAGAAATGAAGCGCGCGCTCCTCTGTCTTGCAGCCGTCGTCGTCTCGTGCGGCACGCCCGTGCAGCCCCGCAGCACCGTGCAGCACGACGCCATCGCCAAGAGCGATCTCGAGGGCGTCTGGTACTTCCGCCAGACCGTCGTCGGCGTTCCGTTCGCCACCGGCTTCACCTTCCCGGGTGAGCAGGGCGAAAACGAGATGGAGAAGATCGTCTGGGACATTCAGGAGAACACGCTCATCGCGCGGCGCGCGTACGAGTTCGTGCGTGGCTCCGAGAAGGGCCAGGAGCCATTCGCGTCGGGCGCCGATCGCCGCTACCAGGGCGCGCCCGTGGCCGCGTTCAAGATCACGAGCCACTTCGACGTGATCCGCGAATACAACGCCTCGACCGGCGAGGAGTACGACAAGCTCATCGAGAGCCAGGAGCGCAAGTGGTTCGAGCGAAAGTTCATTCGCGTCGACTGGTCGAAGAACGAGGTCACCAACTTCAACTTCCTCGCTGACTGGACCTCGCCCGCGATTCAGCCCATCAAGCAGGATGCGGTGCCGTACTACGTTAGCGACCCGAACGACCCCGACGCGTTCCGCATCGAGCGCACCGGTGAAGAGCAGGCGACCTACCTCGAGGTGACGCAGAAGATCGTCGCCAGCCCCGAGACGGTCACCTTCGAAGACGGCACCAGCTTTCCCCTCTGCTGGCTCGAGTACTCGACGAGTGATTGCGCCAGTCAGGAGATTCGGGTGCGCAACGCGTTTCGCCGCGTGCTGCCCAGCGACTACGAGCCGCGCGTCTACGACGACAAAGACATGGAGCGCTTCGGCTACTTCTCGACCGAGCGCCGCTCGTACAACCGCCAGTACGGTCTGACCGAGACCGGCCGCGAGCGCTTCATCAACCGCCACAACCAGTGGTGGCACTCGTTGTCGACGAAGCGGTGCCAGCTCGACGTGCACTGCGGCGACACGTCTCCGGGCGTGCGCTGCGTCACCGAGCTGCCCACCGCGACCGTCGAGAGCGACGGCAAGGTGACGGGCTTCTGCTCGTTGCCGTACGCGGTGCGCAACCGCGCCGACCCGTCAGACCCGTCGAGCACGGATCTCGGCGCGCGCCCCATCGTCTACTACCTGAACCAGGGTTTCCCCGAAGACCTCAAGGGCGCCGCGAAAGAGCTCGAGCGCCAGTACGACGTCATCTTCAAGGGCGTCGTCGAGAGCCTGCAGGGCCGGCCGGCCGTTGGGCAGGCGTTCGTGATGTGCGTGAACAACCCGGTGAAGGAGGGCGACCCGGCGGTGTGCGGCCAGCCCGGCACCACGGTGCGCATCGGCGACATTCGTTTCAACATGCTCTACTGGGTCGACGAGCCGGTCTCGGCGGGCCTGCTGGGCTACGGCCCGAACTCGAACGACGCCGAGACCGGTGAGACGGTCGCCAGCTCGGCCTTCGTCTATGGCGCGCAGATCGACACCTACTCGGCGATGGCCCGCGACATCGTGCGGCTGGTCAACGGCGAGCTGCGGCCCGATCAGTTCGTCGAAGGCGTGAACGTGAAGGAGTGGCTCGCGGGCCAGCAGTACGGCAGGCGCCGCACCTTTAGTCAGGCCGAGGTCGACGAGATGGCGAGGTCGATGGACGTCGCGTGGACGAAGGGCCTGCCGAAGACGCCGCGCATGACGAAGGGCTCGGCGAAGCAGCTCAAGCAGCAGATGGCGACGCGCGCGCAGGCGCTGGCCGCGACGCAGGTGCTCGGTGGGCAGGCAGGGCAGACGACGCAGCGGCTGATGAAGCTCCGCGGCTCGGACCTCGAGCGCAAGCTGGTGACGCCCGAGGTGCTCGTCGCCCACCGGCAGGACCCCCGAACTCCGGTGACGAAGGGGCTGCTCGAGCGCATGAGCCCGCTGACCCGCTACACGCCCTCGCAGCACCGCCTGCAGCAGGCCCAGCGCCGCCGCCTCGGAGCGCACGGTGTCGACCTCGCGGAAGCGACGCTCAACGACGCGGTGCTCGGCTTCGCGCTCGGCCAGAAGGGCGCCGACCCGCAGGTGGTGTGGAAGCGCATTCGCGAGCAGGTGTTCCTCTCGACGGCGCTGCACGAGGTCGGGCACACGCTCGGCTTGCGCCACAACTTCGCGGGCTCGTACGACCCGATGAACTACCCGAAGACGTACTGGGATCTGCGCACGGCGAATGGCACGAAGCAGCCGAAGCCGCGCTACCTCGACCCCGAGAGCGACGCCGAGCTGCAGGGCGTGACGGTGGCCAACGGGCTCAAGGCCGGCATCACCGAGTTCATGCAGTCGTCGATCATGGACTACGGCGCCAACTTCAACTCCGACATTCAGGGCCTCGGCCGCTACGACAAGGCCGCGCTCAAGTTCGGCTACGGCAACCTCGTCGAGGTCTTCGAGAACGTGAAGGACGTGTACCTGCTCGGCGCGGTTCAGGCGGTGAACGCGTACGGTGACGCGCTGCCCTTCCTCGTGAGCTGTGACGGCAACGACTACACGTCGCTGCACTACACGAAGCTGCCCGACGTGGTGGACATCGACCGTCGCGTCGACGTGCCGTTCTCGCAGATGACCCGCAAGGAGCTCGCGAGCCGCTGCGCGTTCCCCGATCTCGTCGAGGTCGACTCGCGCGATCGCCCCCTCGTCCCGTACAAGTTCTGCTCCGACGAGTTCGAGTCGGCGTCGACGGGCTGCGAGGCGTTCGATCGTGGCGCCGACGTCTACGAGGTCGCCGAAGCGAAGATGAACGACTACCGCTCGTACTACCTCTTCGACTCGTTCCGGCGCGATCGCCTGTCGTTCGACCCGTGGGAGTCGGTCGACCGCTCGTACTCGCGCTACTTCGGGTCGCTGCAGACGATGATGCAGTTCTACGTGCTCAACCGCGGCGTCTACGCCGAGCTCATTCCCGACGCGCCGAACGACCCGAACAACTTCTGGCGCTCGCCCGACAAGTGGGGCCCGTACACGGTGGCGGTGACGAAGAGCTTCGACTTCTTCGGCGACGTGATGATGATGCCCGAGCCCGGCCCGTACGATCTCGAGACGCAGCCCGACGGCCGCGACCTCTACGTGATGGACGAGTTCTGGGACCGGCCGAAGTTCACGCTCGGCCTCGGTGAAGCGCGCTACTTCGAGACGAGCTGGGAATATGACTCGGGCTACTTCTGGTACGAGCGCGTGCACCACGTCGGCAGCTTCAACGACAAGGTGTCGGCGATGATGTTGATGTTCGACTCCGAGACGTACTTCCTCGGCAAAGACGTGGCGGCCGACTCGCGGCAGTACGCGATCAACTACTGGCGCATCTTCCCCAGGCAGATCCTCGATCTCTTCGGAGCGGCGATGACCGACCGGTTCGATCGCATCGGGCCCATCTATGACGGCACGAAGTTCGTCACGCGGCCCATCTCGGGCACCATCACCATTCCGCCGATGGGCCAGGCCGCGGTCGACCCGAAGCTGGGCTTCACGCTGCAGCTGTGGATGACGGTGCTCGGCAACGCGCTGATTCCCGCGACGTACGATCAGACGTTCTCGAACTCGTCGCGGCTGTGGCTGCAGGGCACGGGGCAGACCGTGACGAGCACGCTGCCGACCGTCACCTTCGACGACCCGTTCAGCGGCAAGACGTTCGTCGCCATCAGCTACAAGGTCGGCATTCTCGAGACCGGCATGGCGGCGCGCATGATCTCCCGCGCGAACGAGCTCAAGGCGAAGGTGGTGCCGGGCGACGCAGCCACCGAGACGCCGCTCAAGCAGTACATCGAGCTGCTCGAGTCGCAGCGCACCGTCACCGATACCTACGGCGGCGGCGTCTTCTGAGCGTCGCTTCGTCGAGCGTCAGCCAGCTTCCCTGAAACCGCGACGGGCGCGGGCACATGTGCTCGCCAACTCGTCGTGGAGGGGAACACATGGCTCGGTGGCTCTGGGTGGTGATGGTGGTGGCGTGCGCAGCGCCGCAGCAGGCGCAGCAGGCGCAGCACGCACACGGCGGCGATCATCACGGCAACGCGTGGGATCGAACGTACGCGCGAGGAACCGGGTTTCGGCTCGAGCCCAACGCGCTCTTGCAGCAGACCGCGGCCTCGCTCCCGCCAGGCGTCGCGCTCGACGTGGGCATGGGGCAGGGCCGCAACGCACTGCACCTCGCCTCGCTTGGCTGGAAGGTGACGGGCGTCGACCCGTCGGTCGAGGGCAACCGCATCGCCCGAGAGGCCGCTGCCGCGAAGGGGCTCACGCTCGACGCCGTCGTCGGGGGCATCGAAGACTTCGACCTCGGCCGCGAGCGGTACGACCTGGTGGCCCTCATCTACGTCGGCGGCGCCGACCTGGCCGAGCGCATCATCACCGCGCTGAAGCCGGGTGGCGTCGTGGTGGTCGAGTTCTTCCACCGCGACATGGAGGCGAGCCTTGGCCACCACATGGGCGCCTTCGAGACCCACGAGCTCGAGCGCCTCTTCCCCGGCTTCGAGGTGCTGCGCAGCGAGACCGTCGAAGACGTCGCCGACTTCGGGCTGCAGCGCTCGAAGCTCGTCAGGTTCGTCGGTCGCAAGCCGCGCTGACTCAGGGGCGAACGATCAGCACGTCGTTGGTCGCGTGCGAGAGCACCCACTCGGCGACCGACCCGACGATGAAGCTCTTGAGCGCCGTCTTGCCGTGCGTGCCCAGCACGGTGAGATCGGCGCCGAGCGACTGCGCCTCCTCGAGCACCAACGTACGCGCGTCACCGCTGCGCACGATCGGGTGAAACTCGACGCCGGAGATCTTCTTCAGCAACGTCTTGAGCGCCTTCTCACCGTCTTTGACGAACTTCGAGCGCAGCACCGTGCGCTCGTCGGAAGTCATCGAGATGAAGTCCTCGTACGGAATCGGGGTGGCGTGAAACACGTTCACCCGCTTCGTGTCGGCCTCGAGCAGCGTCAGGCCCTGCTTCACGACCGAGAGCGCCTTGTGCGTCGGGTCGATGGCGAAGAGCGGGTGCTGGTACGAGCCGGTCACGGGGCTCTGCACCAGCAACACCGGGTGCTCGGTCTGGCGCATCACGCGCGTGGCCGTCGAACCGACGATCAAGTCCATCACGCCACGGCGACCGTGCCGCCCGATGCAGATGACGTCGGCCTCGACCGTGTTCGCGCGCTTCATCACCTGCTGCGCGGCGTTGCCTTCGACGACGTCACCGACGAACTGGGCAGGTGAGAGCCCGCGCTCGACCGCGATCGATCGCGCCTGCGCGAGGTGCTTCTCGAGGCTGCGCTCCGAGTCGGCGATGGCCTCTTTGCGCAGCGCTCCGGGAATGTCGGCGGGCAGCACGTGGAGCAGGGTGATCTTCGCCTTCGGTGCCAACGGCAACCGCAGCGCCCGCTCGAACGCCCGCTGGGCGCCTGGTGAGAAATCGGTCGGAACCAGAATCGACGACAAGCCCTTCGATGCCATGAACCCCTCCTGAGGGCGCGGAGTGTGCCCGCGCGCTTCAGCGAGTGTCGGAAAAAGGGCGGAATCCGCCCTTCGCGCGCCGCTCGGTCGATTCCCGTGAAGGTTTCCGGGTGGGTTGGACACTCACCCGTCGCCCTGTATGGTCCCTCCCCGCTGGCGTGGCCGAGCGCCAATCGCGCAGGACATCGTCGACATGTCGTCTGGCACTCTCGTCGTTCGTCACCTCATCGTGCTCCTCGGAGCGTCGATGCTGGCGGCGTGTCTTCAGCCCGTTCGTGAACCCGACTGCCTGTTGGACGGGAAGTGCGAGTGCAAACAGAAGTCTGACTGCACGCCCGAGAAGGACTGCATCGGCGGCTTCTGTCGCATGCTGCCCGACGCCGGGTTGCCGGGCGACCTCGGCTGGCCCTGCGCGACGAACACCGACTGCCGTTTCGGCCCCTGTCTTCCGAAAGGCCCGGGCAACGGCCTGGTCTGCTCTGCGGCGTGCGGCGTCGACGGCGGCTTCACCTGCGAGAAGGGCTGGGAGTGCAAACAGTCGACGCTCGGCCCCGGCTTTCTCTGCGTTCCTCCCTTCCGCGCGCTCTGCAACACGTGCGTGAAAGACAGCGACTGCAACGCGGCGGGCGATCGCTGCCTCGCCCTCGACGGTGGCAGCTTCTGTGGCACCGACTGCTCGGTGGTCGCGTGCCGCGCGGGCTACTCGTGCCGGTCGCTCGCGGTCGACGGCGGCGTCGCGCGCCAATGTGTGCCCGACTCGAACTCGTGCGTCTGCAACCCGAACACGGTGGGCCTCACGCGTTCGTGCTCGACCTCGGCGTCGCTCGGCCGCTGCTTCGGCGTCGAGACCTGCCAGCTCAACGGCACCTTCGCTTCGTGTGACGCGCTCATCGCTTCGCCCGAGGTCTGTGACGGTATCGACAACGACTGCAACGGGCTCACCGACTCCGCCGACCCGGGCCTCGACACGTCTGGCGTCGCGGGCTTTCCCAACTGCCGCAAAGGCGTGTCGTGCACCGGCAAGTACTCGTGCGGCTCGAAGGGCCCCGACGCGGGCTTTGGCTTCCTCTGCTCGGCGCCCGACCCGGTGGAGGAGCGCTGCAACGGCGTCGACGACGACTGCAACGGCACGGTGGACGACGGGCTGCGTGACTCCATGGGCCGCTACTCGAGCCCGCGTGCCTGCGGAGGCTGCAACACCGATTGCTACGTGACGCTCAACGGCCTCGAGGTCGACGCCGGCCCCGGCGCTGCCTCGTGTGTCGATCGCGCGGGTCAGTTCACCTGCGTGCCGCGGCGCTGCGCGACGGGCTTCTACCTCTTCCCCTCGGCGACCGACCCCGCCCGCTGTGAACCGGTGCCCGAGACGCAGTGCGCGCCGTGCTCCTCGAACGCCGACTGCCGCGTGCCGCTCGACGTCTGCGCGACGGTGGGAAACGATCAGGGCCGCTCGTGTCAGCAGTCGTGCGCGCCATCGAGCCAGCGCCCGAACTGCACCGGCATCGTCGGCTCGCAGGACTGCTGCCCGATGGGGAACACCTGCCAGAGCCAGGGTGGCGCGCTCGTGTGTGTGCCGACGACGAACTCCTGCGAGTGCGCCACCGCGCGGCAGGGCTTCTCGCGCAGCTGCTTCGTCACCTCGGGCGCGTCGACCTGCGTGGGCCGTCAGCTCTGCGAAGCGACGGGCATGTACTCGACCTGCGACACCTCGATGACGACGGCCGAGCTTTGCGACGGGGCCGACAACGACTGCGATGGCGTCATCGACGACGGCTTCGTGAACACGCGCGGCACGGGCACCTACGACTCCGACGAGCACTGCGGCATGTGCCAGAACAACTGCCGCGCCCGCTGGAGCCCGACGATTCAACACGCCATCGGTGGCTGCCGAGCAGACGGGGGCGTCGGCTGCACCATCGTTCAATGCACGACCGAGGCGGTGGGCGGAGACGGTCAGGCGTGCCGCACCAACGCCGAGTGCGCCAGCGGCACCTGCGACCCGCTCTACGCGGTGTGCGTGCGGCCGTGCTCGATGGGCTGCACCGGCAACTCGGTGTGCGTCGGCTCGTTCTGTGCTCCTCGCTGCACCAGCGACGGTCAGTGCGGCGCCAGCGGCTCGACCTGCCAGAGCTTCGACGGTGGCGTGCGCGCGTGCGCCATCACCGCGCAGTTCAACGACGTCGATCGCGAAGAGACGAACGGCTGCGAGTGCCCGCGAATCCCCGGAGTTATCGACACGCCCGACGTGTCTGCGACCTGGCCCATCGCGGGAGATCGCTACGTCGATCGTGACTGTGACGGCGTCGACGGCGTCGCGGCGAGCTCGGTCTTCGTCTGGGCGCAGAGCCCGAGCAGCCAGGGCACCCGCACCAACCCCTACCGCACCATTCGCGAGGCGATCGCCAACCGCGGCACGCGCACCACCATTCTCGTCGCGCAGGGCACCTACGTGGAGCAGGTCATTCTCGAGCCCGGCATCGCGCTGCACGGCGGCTACTCGAGCGACTTCTCGCGACGCGACATCATCACCTTCCCCACGCTCATCGAGGCGCCAGAGCCCGACTTCACCACGGCCACCTTCAAGCGCGGCGCGGTGAACGCCGAGTGGCAGGTGACGCAGCCCACCATCATCAGTGGCTTCACCATTCGCGGCTACGACGTCACCTCGCGGCCGGCCTCGGGGCAGCGCGGCTTCAACAGCTACGCGATGTACGTGAACGTTCCCGGCGGGCTCACCGTGCAGAACAACCACTTCGTC
>JAACJQ010000423.1 GCA_016879935.1 Archangiaceae bacterium
CCATGCGCCTCGGCCAGCGCTGGCCAATGCGCCTCGTCGCGAAAGTAGACGCGCGTGCGAACGACATCGGAGCGCTCGAAGCCCGCGTCGCGGATCACCTGCTCGATGATCTCGAAGCAACGCCTGGCCTGTTGAAGAGGATCGGTCGACGCCGTCGTCACTCCATCGGGCGAGAGCGGCGCGGTGCCCGAGATGAAGAGGGCGTTACCGACACGAACGGCACGGGAGCAGCCGATCTTCGGCTCCCAGCTCGACCCCGACGAGAAGCGCTCACGCATGACCAGCCACGTTGCCAGTCACGCCAGGCGCTGTCGCGGGGAAGTCAGTCGACGACGATCTGCAGCCCGATGCGATCGGCCATCGCGTTCGAGGTGACGAGCCGCACGACCGCGCGCGTGTCGCCCAGCGAGTCATACGCCGCAGCGATCAGGTCGCCGAGGGTGAGGGTGGTCTTCTCGGTACGTGCGCGAGCGCGCGTACGGATTCGTGGCATCGGACGGCGAGCTTGATACTTGGTGCGCTTCGACATGGGTTCTGCCTCCCGTGCAGTCTCAGAGCAGCCCGCGTGCCACGCGCGTTTGCCCAGAGTCATGCGCGGTTACGACGCGCCACCATGGTTTGTTTGTGACCCCCCTTCGGCTATGGAGCACGCGTGTTCCGCCGAGCGCTGACGCTTTCTCTGTTGCTGCTCTGCGTGCCCGCGAACGCGTACGAGAACGCGCGACGGCAAGAGGTCGACGCCGGTGTGCACGTTCCCGTGCTGACCAAGGCCCCCACGCTCGTAAAGCTTGAGAATGCGAAGTACCCCGAGGCGGCCGAGAAGCAGGGGCTGACGGCGAATGTGCGCCTGTTGGTCACGATCGGCGCCGACGGAACCGTTCCCGAAGCGAAGGTGATCGAGCCGGTCGGCAACGGTTTCGACGAAGCCGCGGTCGATGCGCTGCGCCGGTCGACTTTCACCCCCGCTGAGGTCGACTTCACCCCGGCCCCCGTTCAGATCGAGTTCGTCTACAACTTCGTGCTCACCCTCACCCCAGTCGATGCCGGCTCACCCGAGTCGACCGATGGTGGGTACGCGGGCCCGATGTCGCACCTCACGGGAGAGCTGCTGCTCCGCGGCAGTCGCACCCGAGTGAACGGCGGCACGGTGCGCTGCGTGGAGTACGAGGATCGCGAAGCGGTCGCCAACGACGACGGTGTGTTCGATCTCGAGGTGCCTCCTGGCCTCTGCACCGTTCGCGCGGTCGGCCCCGAGACCGAGATCTTCAAGACCACCGAGACGCTCGAGCCCGGAGAGACGAAAGAGGTGAAGTTCTACCTCTTCCCCAAAGTCATCGGGTACCAGACGGTCGTTCGCGACAAGCGTGAGAAGAAAGAGGTCGTTCGCCGCACGCTGACCCGTGAAGAGCTGCAGAAGGTGCCGGGCACGTTCGGCGACCCCGTGCGCGTGATTCAGAACTTCCCGGGCGTCGCGCGCGCGCCGTTCATCTCGGGCCAGCTCATCGTTCGTGGCGCCAACCCGAACCAGACGCTCACCTTCTTCGACGGCGTCGAGATTCCACTGCTGTTCCACCTCGCGGGCGGCCCGTCGGTCGTCAACGCCGAGTTCCTCGATCGCGTCGACTTCTACCCCGGCGGCTTCGGAGCCCGGTACGGCCGCGCGGTCGGCGGTGTCGTCGACGTGGCGAGCCGCAAGGGCGCCTCCGACACGTGGCACGGCGTGGCGAAGGTCGACTTCCTCGACGCGAGCGCATTCGTCGAAGCGCCGATCACGAAGGACGTGTCGGTCGCCGCGGCCGCGCGCCGCAGCTACATCGACGTGCTGCTGCCGCTCGTGCTCCCGAAGGACCCGCAGGGTGGGGCGATCACGATTCTGCCCACGTACTGGGACTACCAGGTGCGGCTCGACGTCGGAAAACGCCAGGCGCAGAACACCGATGGGTACTCGACGTTCTCCCTCTTCGCGTTCGGCTCCGACGATCAACTGAAGGTCGTCGCCACGGGCGGCAACCGCAACGCCGACGTCGCGGTTCAGTTCCGCACGCTCTTCCACCGCGTCATCGGCAACTGGACGTACCGGCGCGGCAACGTGCAGTTCAAGCTCACGCCGTACGGCGGCTACGATCTCGCCTCGGTCAACTTCGGCATCGCGAAGCTGAACGCCGATCGGTGGACGGCTGGCCTTCGCCAGGACCTCGGGGTCGACCTCGGCAAGTACGTCACGCTGCGCGCGGGCGCTGACATCTTCCAGCAGACGCTCGTGGGCCAGGCCGAGCTGCCGGTGATCTCGGGGACGCAGTTCGTGTCGTTCCCCGGTGCCGAGCCGAAGACCGAGGTGCAGCGCATCGGCCGCACGGTGCCGACGTTCGATGGCGCCGTGTACGTCGAGGCCGACTTCAAGTTCGGGCCGCTCAGCGTCACGCCGGGCCTGCGCGCGTCACAGGCCTTCCTCGGTCAGGAGGCGCGCAACGCCTTCGACCCGCGCCTCTGGGTTCGCCTCGAGCCATGGGACAAGACGTCGATCAAGGGCTCCATCGGCCTCTACACGCAGCCGCCGCAGGCCACCGACATGGAGCCGCCTCCGTTCGGCACGCCGTCGCTCACGCACGAGAAGGCGTTTCAGGCCTCGTTCGGCGTCGCGCAGAAGATCACCGACGTGATCAACGTCGACGTGACCGGCTTCTACAACCGCCGCTTCGAGAACGTCGTCTCGCCCGGTCGCCGCATCGTGAACGAAGACGGCACGGTTACGCAGTACCGCTCGTCGAACGATGGCCTGGGCCGCGCCTACGGCGTCGAGGTGCTGCTGCGCCACGAGGTGACGAAGAACTTTTTCGGCTGGCTCGCCTACACGCTCTCGCGCTCGGAAGAGCGTCGCGCCGGCAGCGGCAACGACTACGCCGTCACCAGCTTCGATCAGACGCACATTCTCACGGCCATCGCGAGCTACCGCTTCCCGTACGGCTTCGAGCTGGGCGCGCGCTTCCGCTACGTCACCGGCCGCCCGACGTCGCCGCTCATTCACGACGCCGACTTCCAGCGGCTCGACGCGAACCGCTACTCGAACACCTTCGGCATGTTCCGCTCGGCGCGCGTGTCTGACTTCAACCAGCTCGACATTCGCATCGACAAGTATTTCGTCTTCGAGAAGTGGACGCTCAACCTCTATCTCGACGTTCAAAACGTCTACAACAAGACCAACGTCGAGGCGACGCTCTACGAGTACCGCGGCCGCTACGGCGTCGACGTTCCAGGCATTCCGATTCTGCCGATCCTCGGCGTGAGGGGGCAGCTGTGAAGCGCGCACTCATCGCTCTCGTCGTCGCGACTGGTTGTACGCAGCCGCTGCCAAGCCCGACGGGTATCGTCGATCTCCGCGTCATCGCGGCGTCGTTCGAGTCGCCCGAGGTGTTGATCTCACCGTGTGACCCGCGCCTGTTGGTGAGCCTCGGCAGTGGTGGCAGCACCAGCCAGCTCGACCCCGCGCTCGTGCAGCGGTTGCTCGTGGTCGGTCAAAGGCCGCTCACCTACCGCGCGCTGGTCGATGACCCCGCAGGGAATGGTCGTGAGCTCACCTATCGCCTGCGCGCGTGCGCGAACCAGGGCGATCGTGAATGCGACAACACCGACGACTTCGTCGAGCTCACCTCGGGCAAGGCCGTGGCCGGAGAGTGGACGATTCCCCTCGATGGCAGCGCACCGTCGAAGCCGCTCCTCGGCACTGCGCTGTTGCCCGATGGTCAGCCGTTGCTGCTCGAGGCGCTCACGCAGGACAGCTCGCGTGGCCTGGGCGGCATTCGTATTCCCGTGATGCTCGAGGTGAAGGCGCCCGACACCGACGAGCACATCTTCGCGCAGAAGCTCATGGTGGTGCAGTGCCAGTTCTTTCCCACGATGCGCGAGAACGTCACGCCCGTGCTGCCGGGCATCAAGCTGCGTGGCGAACCGTGGCCGGAAGACCTCGTTCCCGAGCTGTCGGGCACCGACGCGGTGCCGATGGAGCCGATGGACTTCAGCGAGCTCGAAGAGCCGTACACGGTGCCAAGTCTGCAACTCACGCCGGTCGCGCTCGTCGAGAGCTGGAAGATCGCCTGGTACACGACGCTCGGAACCATGTCGTCGTTCGAGACGGGTGGAACGAACTTCGACGGCAACACCGATCGCCACAAGAACCGCTGGCAGCCTGACTCCACCGTCAAGGAGCCGCGCGACGTCACCTTCCACTTCGTGGTGCGTGATGGGCGCGGCGGCCAGTCGTGGCTGACGCGTCACGCGAAGTGGACGCCCTGACCCGAAGTCGAGGACGCTTTCGCGATGGCCGAGACCGCCTGCCCGTTCTGTGCGTTCTCGCCAATCAAGCGGGGCGCCGAGCGCTGCCCACGCTGCAACAAGAAGTTCGTCGACGACGTTCGCGAAGACAGCGTCGTCACCGCGACTCGACTCGGCGGCATCACGGGTGCTGTCACTGCGAGCCCCGTTCCCGTTGCCGTCGCGCTCGTCGTCGGCGCCGTCGCCTGGTTTCTGCGGGTGCTCGACGTCTTCGCGTCACTGAAAGATCCCGTCTTTCTCCTCGCGGTGCCCGCATTGCTCGTGGCGGGCGCTGCGAGCGTGATGGCGGCGGCGGGGCCTGCGAAACATGCTCCAGCGTTGCTGGGGTTGATGGTGATGGCCGCGACCGGCCTGTGGTGGACGCCGATTCAGGAGCACAACCTGGCGTTCCTGCTCTTCGGCGCGCTCATTCTCGCCTCGACCGTCTCGGAGCCCTCGTCGATCAGGTTGAAGGCCGGCACCGCGCTCGCCGCCATCGTCGCGCTGGCCGCGCTCGGTGCGTTGGCGCTCGGGCCGAAGAAGGGCGCTCCGCTCGGCCTCTCATCGATCGTCGACGAGCGCGTCGGCCTGCGCTGGGAACTGCCCGCTGGTTGGAGACAGGTCGATCGCCTCGACGTGTTGTTGCCTCCGAAAGCGTCGGCTCGGCGCGCCGTCATGCTCGCCTCGAACGGCGACACGCTGAGCGCGATGTTGATGCTCGATCGTGCTGGTGGCGCGGGCGTCTGCGACGAGGTGCTGGTGCCGTTCCCCGAGCTCGTGAAGTCGAACGACGAACCGGGCGGCCCGTTCCCCCGAGGGACTCGCGCGCTCGAGGGCGGTCAATTCATGGCTGCGTGCGCTGCGTTGCCGAACGGGCCAGTGCTCGCGCTCGTGGTTCACACGACCGGCCCGGCCATGGTGCTGCCCGCGACGCTGCGCGTGCTGGCGACCCAGGCGCTCGTGCTGGCGGATCCCTCCGGGCCTTAGAGCTGCCCGAGGTACGCGGTGAGCTGGGCCTTCTCGGTGTCGTCGAGCACCGACACGTCGCCGTGAGAACGGCCGCCACACGAGGGGTCCTTGAAGCGGTCGTCCATCGTCCTGGCGCAGCCGTTGTGCATGAAGGGCGCTCGCCGCGAGACCCCACGCAGTGATGGCACCTGCCACGTCTCGTCGAGGCCAATCGCCATCGTCGAGTCGTTGGTGAACCGGGCGCCGGAGTGACAGGCATGGCAGCCGGCCTTCTCGAACGCCGCGCGGCCCTTCGTCATGTCGACCGGCTGCGCGCGCGTGGGCACCCGAGGCACCGGAATCTGATCGAGGAACGTGGTGAGCGCCGCGATCTGCGTCGGGTCGGGCATGGTGCCGCCCATTCGCGCGACGAAGGTGTCTCCGACGAGGCTGGTGAGGTTGGGCAGATCGCCCTTCCAGTGAAACGGAGCGCTCTGCGAGATGCCGCCGGCGAGCGCCTGCGTTCGGCGCTGTTTGCCGAAGAAGGTCCACACGTGCCCGTCTTCGAGGCCTTCGGGGTGGCACGAGGCGCAGCTGATGCCGCGCGACGAAGTGTGGAACAGCCTGAAGCCCTGATCTTCGGCGTCGTCAGTGCCTTCGAGATCGATCACCACGTTCACGGGGCGGCTCGCTGTCTGGGGCGGCACGATCACCACGCGCGGCGGGCTGCGGCTGTGCACGAGCAGGCCTGACGACACGTAGGCGACACCGACCGGTTGGCCGAAGGTGGCTGACGGGCGGCCCAGCATGTCGGGCTCCGGTGGGCGTGCCGGCACGACGCCGCAGAGGCCTCCAGCGACCGGCTGCCCTGCCAGCGGCACGCGAACGACCGCCGAGTTTCCTGCACCGACGACCGCGAGCTCGGTGCGATCGGGCGAGACGGCCACGTCGACCGGGAGCACCGCTCCGACCTCGAAGGAGGAGATCACGTCTTTCTCGTTGGCGACGGTGATCACCGAGCGCACGACCGACGAGTCACACGGGTTCGTGTAGTAGGGCACCACGACCGGGGCGAGGCCGACCCGAATGGCGTCGATGTCGCCCTGCACCGAGCGCTGGTGCGCCGTCACCGTCACGCCGTCTCCGCCGCTCACCGTGCGCCAGGCGACCGAGGGCTCGAATGACGCGGGCTGGTTCGCCACTGCGGGCAGCGCGATCGACGGCAGCGGCAGAAAGCTCGGCGTCTCGCTGACGTCGATCAACATCGCCGAGCGAAACGTCGACACGCGCACCTTGCCGTTGCTCACCACGACGTCTCGAAGATCCTGATCGAAGCGGCGCACCGTCGTGGAGCCCACGGTGGGAATCGTCACCAGCTCACCCGAGGCACAGGCGACGTGCAGCGCATTGCGCGAGCCGTCCCACGCGAGGCCACGCGGCTCGGGGCAGACGGAGTCGTTGCGAATGAGCCGGGCGGTCGCGACGGAGATGGTGGCGACCTGACCCGTGCCGCGCAGGGCGACCCGCACCTGACCGTTCGCGTCTTCGACACCGCGGGTGGGCTGGCTGCCCGTCGGGAGCCGAATGGTGCCGTGCAGTCGGCCTGCCTTCGCGTCGATCACGTAGACGAGGTCGCGCTCGGGGTCGCTCACCACCGCGAAGTCACCGCCGCCCGCCGTCGTCACCGTTCCGCCGAGGAGGGGCACGGTCGTTCGGTGCGCTTTCGACGCGACGGACCCGCCACCGCCGCCACCTCCGTTGTCGATGGGCGCCTCTGGCGCGCAGGCCGCGAGCACCACCGCCGCTGTGAGACACACGACGCGGGTCGGCGGGGAGACGCGAAGGAGCATGGGCATTGGAAGGTTCCGGGGGTGTGAAACGTCGCGGCAAGTATTGGCCCGCCCCTGCGTTCGGCACAAGCGTCGGCACCCGCCCGTAGGTATATGTCGCGGCCATGTCAGGCCTCTTCATCACCGACGAGCAGATCGCTCACGCCCGCACGCTCGCTCACGACATCACCAACCCGATCTTCGACACCATCGCGAAGAACACGACCGTCTCGGTCGAGCGCACCGTCTTGCGGTGGTTCGGCGTCGACGGCGTGGGGAACATGGGCGCTCCGCTCGTGAACCTGATGGTCGATCGGCTCAAGGCCGCGGGCGTGCTGAACAAGGGCGCCGCGTACTGGTACGGCCGCGCGCTGCGCATGGGCGCCACCAGCCCCCTCGATGCCGTCGAGCGCCTCACCGCCGCGCCGCTCGAGACGCTCAAGCCGTTGTCGACGGAAGACGAAGCAAAGCTGCGCGTCGAGGTTCGTGCCGAAGCCCAGGCCATGGTGCAGGAGCTCAAAGATCGCGTCGCCCGGCGCAACGCGCTCAAGAACGAGTTCCCCATGGCGCCAGCGCCGCACAAGTACCTGATCGTCGCCACCGGCAACATCTTCGACGACGTCGATCAGGCGCGCGCTGCCGCTCAGGCGGGAGCCGACGTCATCGCGGTGATCCGCTCCACGGCGCAGTCGCTGCTCGACTACGTGCCGCACGGCGCGACGACCGAGGGCTACGGCGGCACCTACGCCACGCAGGAGAACTTCCGCATCATGCGTGAAGCCCTCGACGACGAGTCGAAGCGGCTCAAGCGCTACGTCGAGCTGACGAACTACTCGTCGGGCCTCTGCATGTCCGAGATCGCGTTCTGCGCCGCGTGGGAGCGCCTCGACATGCTCCTCAACGACGCGATGTACGGAATCCTCTTTCGCGACATCAACATGCGGCGCACGTTCATCGATCAGTACTTCTCGCGCCGCATCTGCGCCGAGGCCGGCATCATCATCAACACCGGCGAAGACAACTACATCACCACCGCCGACGCGTACGACGCGGCCCACACCGTCATCGCGAGCCAGTTCATCAACGAGACCTTCGCGCACAGAGCCGGCCTCAAGGACTGGCAGCTGGGGCTCGGCCACTCGTACGAGATCGACCCCTACAAACCCGAGACGCTGCTGCTCGAGCTCTCGCAGGCCATGCTGGTGCGCCGCTGCTTCCCGAACGCGCCCCTCAAGTACATGCCGCCGACGAAGCACAAGGAGACAGACATCTTCTTCAGCCACGCGTACGACGTGATGGCCGATCTCGTCGCCATCTGGACGCGGCAGGGCATTCAGCTGCTCGGCATGATGACCGAGGCGATGCACACGCCGCTGCTGGCCGATCGGTACGTCGCGTTGAAGAGCGCCTCGTACCTGCACCGCGCCGCCCGCGGCATCGACGAAGAGTTCACCGTGCGCGAAGACGGCAAGATCGCCAACCGCGCGCGCTTCGTCTTCGGCAAGGCGATCGAGCTGCTCGAGGAGTGCCGACAAGACGGCATGGTCGCCGCCATCGGCCGCGGGCGCTTCGGCGACGTGAAGCGCGAAGAGACGGGCGGCAAGGGCCTCGACGGCGTGGTGGAGAAGGCGAAGGACTACTTCAACCCGTTCCTCGACATCATGGAGGGCCGCTGATGTTCGCGTTGACGGTTGCGCTGGTGCTGACCCAGGCCGAGCCGCTGGCGAAGCACGACTTTACGGGCGTCTCGATTCGTGCGCCGAAGTCGTGGTCGGTCACCAACGAAGACGAGACGAGCAAGGAGTGGGCGAGCAGTGACGATCGCGCGCAGATGGCGTTCTCGGCCTTCCCCGTCGAGCCGGTGCGGCCCGCGCGCGCCTGCGTGAAGCAGCTCATCGCCGCGGTGCAGAGCAGCGGAGAGCCCGATGCGGGCGTCGCTCCCAGCCCGTTCAACAACACGACCATCGGCGGTCAGCCCGCCGCCAAGAAGATCACCACCGACTTCATCGGCGAAGGTGACGAAGACAAGGTCGAAGCGAACAAGGTCACCACCACCACCATCGTCGGCTGCAACGGCAAGACGAAGTGGTTGCTCACCTTCTCGAACCGCACCAACGACGGCGCGAAGTCGGGCGCGCTGCTCAAGCGGGTGGTCGACTCCCTCACGTACGCGAAGTGACGCCATGACGACATCGACGAAAGAGAAGCAGCTCATCAGGGCCTACGGCGATCGCCGCGACGACGGCATCATTCAGCTGTCGTTCACACTGCCAGTCACCGCGTCCGAGAAGGCGAAGGAGGCCGCCAAGCTGTACTGCCAGAAGCTCGGCCTCACCGACGTGAAGGTCGCCGCCATCGAGCGCGCCGCCGAGCACTACACGTTCTTCGTCGTCTACGCGCGGTCGGGCGTGGTGCTCGACTACAACGAGATCGACACGCCCGAGATCGTCATCAAGAAGAAGAGCTACGACGAGCTCAACGCGTTCATCGAAGAAGAGATCGCCCGCCGCGTCGTCGTCTTCGGCGCCTGCACCGGCACCGACACGCACACCGTCGGTATCGACGCGATCCTCAACATGAAGGGGTTCTCGGGTGACTACGGCCTCGAGCGCTACCCGTGGTTCGAGGCCTTCAACCTGGGCAGTCAGGTGCCGAACGCCGAGCTCATTCGCCGCGCGAAAGAGAAGAACGCCGACGCGATTCTCGTCTCGCAGGTCGTCACCCAGCGCGACGTGCACAAAGAGAACAGCCGCGCCTTCATCGACGAGGCGAAGAAGCAGGGCGTGCACGGCAAGATGACGCTGCTGCTCGGCGGGCCGCGCGTCGATCACAAGCTGGCGCTCGAGCTGGGCTTCGACGCGGGCTTCGGCCCGGGCACCAAGCCCTCCGACGTCGCGAACTTCATCGTGCACCAGGTGCTGCAGCGCATGGGCAAAGAGGCCCAGGGCGCGAACTACGAAGGAGCCCCCACGTGAGCCACGCCCCCGTCGTCATTCGCCTGCGCATGTCGAGCCACGACGCGCACTACGGCGGCAACCTCGTCGACGGCGCGCGCATGCTCGGCCTCTTCGGCGACGTCGCCACCGAGCTGCTCATTCGCCTCGACGGTGACGAAGGCCTCTTCCGCGCGTACGACTCGGTGGAGTTCCTCGCGCCCGTCTACGCCGGTGACTACATCGAGGCGCACGGCGAGATCACCCAGGTCGGCAACACGAGCCGCAAGATGAAGTTCGAGGCGCGCAAGGTGATTCGCGCGGCGCCCGAGATCAACGACTCCGCCGCCGTGATCCTCGAGCCGCCCGTCGTCGTCTGCCGCGCGACCGGTACCTGCGTCACGCCGAAGGACAAACAGCGAGGAGCCGCGAAGTGATCGATCACCTCTCGACGTACACGGTGGCCTTCGAGAAGGCGCAGGCCTTCTACGATCGAACGATGGCGGCGCTGGGGTACGAGCGCACGGCCTCGCTGGTGGCGACGTGGGACGCGGAGTTTCCCAACCGCCGCATGTGCGCCTACGGCCCGACGGGAAAGCGCATCGTCTGGCTCATCGAGGTGAAAGAGAAGCCGAGCCCGCGGCACGTCGCCTTCGTCGCTCCGAGCCGCAAACACGTGCAGGCCTTCTTCGACACGGCGCTCCAGGCGGGCGGTGTCGACAACGGCGGCCCCGGCGTTCGTGAGCAGTACCACCCGACGTACTTTGGCGCGTTCGTGCTCGACCCCGACGGCAACAACGTCGAAGCCGTCACCCATGGAAAGGACTGATCGATGAACCCGATGGTCATCACCGCCGCGATGGTGGGCGCCGAGACGACGCGCGAGCAGACGCCCTACCTGCCGATCAGCGCCGAGGAGATCGCCGAAGACGCCGCGAAGTGCCGTGAAGCTGGCGCTGCCATGGTGCACCTGCACGTGCGCACGCCCGATGGAAAACCGAGTCAGGACACGGAGCTCTTCCGCGCGGCGATTCGGGCCATTCGTGCGAAGTGCGACATTCTCGTGCAGGTCTCGACCGGCGGCGCGGTGGGCATGAGCGTCGACGAGCGCTGCGGCGGCCTCAAGCTCACGGGCGCCGATCGCCCCGACATGGCGACGCTCACCACGGGCACCGTGAACTTCGGCCCCGACGTCTTCTGGAACCCGCGGCCGCTCGTGCGCGACATCGCCACGCGCATCAAGCAGCTCGGCCTCAAGCCCGAGATCGAGTGCTTCGACGTCGGCATGATCGACGAGGCCCGCGCGCTCGCGAAAGAGGGCTTCATCGATCTGCCCGCGCACTTCGACTTCGTGCTCGGCGTCGGCGGCGCGCTCTCGGCCGACGAACGCGCGCTCGACTTCATGCGCAGCTACCTGCCCGAGAACTCGACGTGGACGTGTGCCGCCGTCGGCCGCCACCAGCTGCCCTTCGTCGAGCTCGTCGCCGAGCGCGGTGGAAACTCCCGCGTCGGCCTCGAAGACAACATCTACCTGTCGAAGGGTGTGCTCGCGAAGGGCAACTTCGAGCTCGTCGCCGATGCTGCCAGGCGCGCGAAGGCGAAGGGCAGGGTGCTCGCGACGCCGCAGCAGGCCCGCGAGCTGCTCCGCCTCGGGTGAGTCAGCCGGCGACGAACTGCGCCTGCAGCTCGATGTGCACCTCTTCGCCGACGAGCACGCCGCCGGCCTCGAGCGCCTGGTTCCAGTTGAGGCCGAAGTCCTTCCGGTTGATCACGGTGCTGCCCTCGAAGGCCCAGCGCTGGTTGCCCCAGGGGTCTTTCGCCTTGCCCAGCGACGTCACCTCGAACGTCACGTCTTTCGTCGCGCCGCGAATGGTCAGCGCGCCCGTCAGCTTGCCGCCCGAAAACGTCTTCGAGACGAACGTCATCGTCGGGTGATGCTCGGCGTCGAAGAAGTCGGCCGACTTCAGGTGGCCGTCACGCTTCTCTTCGCGCGTGTCGATGCTGCCGACCTGCACCTCGGCCGTGATCCTGGCGGTCGAGAGATCGTCTCCGTCGATCGCCATCTGGCCCTTCCACTGCTTGAACTGCCCGCGCACCTTCGTGACCATCAGGTGCCGCACCCAGAAGCCGGCCTCGGAGTGAGAGGTGTCGATGTTCCACGTCGCCATGTGTGTTCTCCAGTTGGGGTTGCTGATGCGGGCTTGAGCACACGCCGGGCCAGCCACCCGTCAGAGGGAACAGGTGCCATCCGCTCGCTTTGAGGCTCTCAAAACGAGTCGAAGCCCTCTCAGGAAGACCGATTGCTCCCCTCGCTGCAGTCGTGGGAGATCCCGGGTCGTGCGGCTCCTCTCGCTCACGCTGCTGTGCTGCGCCTGCGGGGTGACCGACCCCCAGACCTTGCGGCCGGTGGCGCGGGTCGAAGGCGCGCTCTCGGTGCCTGACGGGCTGAGCGGAGACGCGTGGCTGTTTCTCTACCGGCCCACCGAAGGCCCGCCCGGAGAGCCGGCGTTTCCCGTCTTCGTGACGGGCGTGGGCGCGCAGCGACTGGCCGAGACCGGGCGCTATCTCTTCGGAGAGGTGTCGGCGAACCCGTGGCGGCTCTGGGGGTTCTTCGACGTCGATCAGAACTTCCGCGCCGATGTCGATGTGCTCGCCCAGCCCACCGCGGGCGATCGCACGGGGCAGGGCGTCGAGTTCAACCTGCAGCCCGGCCGCCCTCACGTGCTCGACTACACGATCGCCGATCGCGTGCCCTTCGAGCCGCCGGCCTTCCGCGTCGAGAACGCCGATGGAAACACCTTCGCGCTCGACACCACCAATGGGGTGGCCCTCACCACCTTGAACCTCGTCGCCGATGGGCTGGGCCAGTTCGAGCCTACGAAGACGGGCTTCGTGATCGGGTTGCGCGACGACGACGGCGACGGCCGCGCCGACGATGTCGACGGCGATCGGGTGCCCGATCTCACGTTCACCGCGCTGCTCCGCTGGCTCCCCAGGCCGGGCCAACACCCCGAGGACTCCGATGTCGTGGTGCCGCTCGTGCTCAACCCCGCACCCTTCCTGAGTCAGCTGGGTGGAGATGTGCGACAGAGGCTCCTCATCGATCGCCTCTCGCTCACGGTGTTGCCGCAGGCGCAGGAGGTGCTGAGGCGCAACGGCCGCCGCGAGCTGCGCACCTTCGGGCGGCCTCCGGTCGGCGAGTACGAGCTGATCGTGCTCGGAGGCAATGGCCAGTTCTGGCGCCTGCCAAACCAGTTGGGTGGCTCGGTTCAGAGCCAGGCGTTGCGCTTCCGCTTCGAGCGGGCGGCTCCCTGACGTACAGTCCTCGCTCCCCCGAATGAACGCGTCTCCGGAATCCGATTCGGTCATCGCGAACCCGCTCAGGGCGAGCGGGCTGATCGACACGGAGGGCCTCGAGCAGGGCCGCAGCTACGTGAAGGAGCACGGCGGGCTGCTCTCTGATGCGCTGCTTCGCCTGAACCTCGTGAAGGAGGGCGACTTCCTCCGCATCTTCGCCGAGCTCTACAGCACGCGCTTCGTGAAGTCCGACAAGCTCAAGACCTTGCGCCTCGACGAGGTGTTGCTCGAGCGCGTGGGCGTTCGCAGCGCCGAGCGGCTGCGCATGTGCCCGATTCGCTGGGACGAGAGCGCTGGCGAGCTGCACGTCGTCGCCGCAGTGCCGCTGTCGTCGAACCTCGAGCCCGAGCTGCGCCAGTCGGTCGGCGCGCGCATCGTCACCGTCTACGTCGCCACCGCGGGCTCGGTGGCCGCCCTCATTCGCAAGACGTACTACCGCGACGAGTCGGCCTTCGCGCAGATGACGGCCAACGGCGCAGGCCCGTCGCTGCCGAACAAGGCCTACGAGACGATGGACGAGGAGGTCGGCCGCGAGAAGACGATGTCGTCGGCCTCGCTCACGCCCAGCGACACGACGGGCGTGAACGAAGAGATCGACGTCCCTCCGCCGTCGTCGTCGACCGAAGGCAAGACGGTGATGGTGAACATCAACGCGCTCGCCGACACCGCGACGATCGCGACCCTGCGCCGCGAGAACGCGCGCTATCGCATCGCGCAGGAGTTCCACCGGCGGGTCACGCTCGAGCGCAACCTCGAGGCGATGGTCGATCGCATTCTCTCGGTGCTCTTCGAGCTGATGCCCGCCGAAGGCGCGGCGATTTGGCTCACCACCGGCCAGTTCGCCTCGAAGTCGAAAGACGGCACCAAGCAGGTGCAGGTGCCGCGCGCGGTCTACGAGCAAGCGATCAACTCCGAGAAGGGCTTGCTCACCCACAACGCCCTCGTCGACGAGCGCTTCGATCGCTCGGCTTCCGTGATGGTGCGAGGCATTCAGAGCTGCATGGCGGTGCCGCTGCGCACGCGAAACGGCGCGGTGGGCGTGCTGTACGTCGAGTCGATCAGCATGTCGGCGGCGTTCAGCGACGACGATCTGCCGCTGCTCGACTCCATCGGCTCTCAGGCCGCCATTCTGCTCGACAACGCCGCGCTGCTCGCGAAGGTGCGGCAAGAGGTCGAGCGCCGCGCGCAGCTCTCGCGCTTCCTCTCGGCCGCCGCGGTCGACGAGGTGCTCTCGGGGCGCCTCAACCTGAAGATGGAGGGCGCCGCGGCCGAGGTGACGGTGCTCTTCGCCGATCTGCGTGGCTTCACCACGCTCTCGGCCGCCATGAAGCCAGAAGAGGTCGTGCGCTTCCTGAACCAGTTCTTCCAGGAGGCGGTCGATGCCATCGAGCGCAACCACGGCACCGTCGACAAGTTCATCGGAGACTGCGTGATGGCGCTGTGGGGCGCGCCGCTGCCGAAAGAGGGCGATGCGCGAAACGCCTGCCGCGCTGCGCTCGAGCTCATCGAGCGGGCCTCCCGAATTCGTGTTGGCGGCAAGCAGCTCGAGATCGGCGTCGGCGTGCACACCGGGCCTGCGGTCGTAGGCGCCCTCGGGTCGAAGCAGCGCATGGACTACACGGCCATCGGCGCCACGGTGAACCTCTCGGCCCGGCTCTGCGGCATCGCACGCGAGAACGAGGTGCTGGTGACTTCCGACACACTGATGCGTGCGGGCCCCGGCGTCATCACCGAGGCCGGCGAGGCAGTCATCCTCAAAGGGCTCGACACCCCTATCGTTCCCTACACGCTCAAGACCGTGTCGCAGCCGCTCCAGCTGAACCAGATCTCCAGGGGAACCGGGCCTTTGAGCACGCAACCAGGCGTGCCCGGGCCGTTCTCGAAGCCGCGCAGCAAGTAGTCTTCAGGAATCTCCCTTCGCGGTGATCGATTCTTGCTGGTGACGAACACCAGCGGTTCGGCCGGCAGGTGAGGGAGCCATCGTGCGTCGTTGGATGCCGTTCGTCATCGTCGTCGCGGCAGGGTGTTCGCAGACCCTTCCGATCGAGATCGAGCCGGTCGAAGCGCCGGCCGTTGAGGCGCCTGCGGCCGAGGGGCCCACGCTGACCCCCATCGTTCTCGCTCCGCCTGAGGCGATCGTCGACGCGGGCGTTCCGCTCGATCTGGCCGAGGCTCCTACCTTCGAAGCGCGTACCTGGTTCTTGTCGATCGATCGCGAGCCCTTCACGCTCACGTTGCCCGTCAACGCGACCGAACCCGGCTCGCTGTCCGACGCGTTTCGACAGGTCGAGCCCGTCACCGAGGTCAGTGGGCCCGACGCCGAGGGAGCGTTGCGCTTTCGCTCCATTCGCCATGGCGCGTCGGCCTGGTTCGAGGTTCGGGTGGTATCGGGCGTGCTGGCGGGCCGGTGGGCGCACAGTGACGCGGCGCCGACCGATCGCTCGCTCTTCACCGGGCACGTCACGGGGTGGAACATGGGCACCTTCGAGCGCGTGCCCGCCCGCGTGTACCGGCTGCAGCTCGAGCACGGCGATCTCGTCACCTTGCGACTCGACGGGCTCTTCGACGAAGGCGCTCCGACGGGCCGGTGGAAGCGGTACGGCTCGGTAGCGAACGGGCGCGGCGACGAGTCTGACGAGCTCGATCTCGAAGTCACGGCGTGGACTCCGCCGACGATCGCCTTCCGCATCGTGGGCGACCGACTGGAGCGCACCTGCGAGGCCTCGCTCGAGTCGGCGACGATCGCGGGCTCATGCGTCTCTGGTCAGGGCGGCAGCGAAGTCTTCAGCGGAGAGCGCACCGAGGTGCTGGCCTTCGGGTTGACCGCCAGGTCGGCCGAGGCGCGTGCGAGGTGGCAGGCCAAC
>JAACJQ010000424.1 GCA_016879935.1 Archangiaceae bacterium
CGGCGCGGCGCTGGGGCGGTAACCCGACCAGCCGCTACAACTGGGAGCTCGGCAACGCGTGGAACAGCGCCGCCGACTACTTCTTCATGAACACCTCGTACGGCCACGGCCGCGAGAAGGTGTGGCAGACGTTCCTCGAGGTGAACCGCGACCGCGGGCTCAAGTCGGCCCTCACCGTGCCCATGCTCGGCTGGGTGGCGAAGGACACGACGTCGGCCGCGTACCCGGTGGCCGACTACGGCGCGCAGGAGCAGCTGTGCCCCGAGAACCCCAAATATGGCAACGGCGTTGGCAAGAATGGAAAACCCATTCGCGCGGGAGCCCCCAGCCGTACCAGCATTGCCCTGCAGCCGTCGTTCATCGCCGCGTGGGTCGCCGAGATTCAGAAGGTTTCGGCCAGCCGGGGCCGGCTCGTGCACCAGTACATTCTCGATAACGAGCCCGCGCTGTGGAACGACACGCACCGCGACGTGCACCCGAACGCCGTCACGTACGACGAGTTGCTCGAGAAGACCATCGCCTACGGCTCCGCGATTCGAAAAGCCGACCCCGACGCGCTCATCGCCGGCCCCGCCGAGTGGGGCTGGCCCGGGTTCTTCTATTCCGCCGCCGACGCGCAGGCCGGGTTCAACGTGAAGCCCGACCGCCGCGCGCACGACGACCAGCCCCTCATCGAGTGGTACCTGCAGAAGCTCAAGGCCCACGAAGAGAAGACCGGCGTGCGGGTGCTCGACGTGCTCGACCTGCACTACTACCCGCAGGCGAAGGGGCTGGGCGTCGGCACCGACGGCCAGACAGACCCCGACACGAACGCGCTGCGCATTCGTTCGGTGCGCTCCTTGTGGGACCCGCGGTATCTCGACGAGTCGTACGTGAAAGAGCCCGTGCGCCTCATTCCTCGCATGCAGGAGTGGGTCGACAAATATTACCCGGGGCTCAAGCTCTCGATTGGCGAGTATAATTTTGGCGCCGAGCGCCACCTGTCGGGAGGTCTCGCGCTCGCCGAGGCCCTCGGGCGTTTCGGGCAGAACGGGCTCTACTCGGCCTTCTATTGGACGTACCCGCCCGAGAACTCGCCGGCGTACTGGGCCTTTCGTGCGTACCGGAATTACGACGGCAAGGGTGGAAGGTTTCAAGACGTGTCGTTGCCGACCGAAGCGCCTCGAGACCTGTCGCTCTTCGCTGCGCGCTCGAACGATGGCCGCACCGTCAGCCTGATTCTGTTGAACACCTCGACCAGCGAGACGTTCGAGGCCTCCATCAACCTCAAGGGCTGCGCGGCGCCGCTGGCCCAGCGCGTCTTCACGTACGCCGGCGACCCGCGCGGCTTCGTCGAACGCGAGAGCCGGCTGGGCAAGGCCTACCGAACGCCGCCGTCGTCGATGACCGTCATCGAGCTGCATCTGCCCGGTGCCATCAAGTGAACGCCCGCGTGCCCCAGGAGCCCTCATGACCACGCCGACTTCGACCTTCGACCTCACCGCCACCCGCGACGAGGGCTATCGCTTCACCATTCGGTTCGATGGCACCGACGTGCCGCCGCTGGTGACCGACGAGGCTCCTCCGCTCGGCAAGGGCCAGGGCCCCAACCCGTCACGCCTGCTCGCCGCCGCGCTCGTGAACTGCCTGGCGGCCTCACTGCTCTTCGCCCTCACGAAGAAGGGCGTGGCCGTGAAGGGGCTCGAGGCCACCGCCCACGTCGAGCTCGGGCGCAACGAGAAGAACCGCCTGCGCATTCTCGGCGTGAAGGTGAACGTGACCCCGACGGTGGGAGCCGAAGCCAGCGCGGCCGCCATCGACGACGCCATCGACACCTTCGAAGACTTCTGCGTCGTCACCCAGAGCGTGCGCAGCGGTCTGCCCGTCGACGTTCGGGTCGAGCCGAAGACCGCCTGAGCGGAACTCATCGCTCGTCACAGTGGCGCCGGCCGGGGCTCGTCGACACACGAGCGTCACCCCCGCAGTTCTGCTACCTGACCGCCCATGAATCCGATCTTCACTGGCCTGCTCGTCCTCGTCGGCGTCGGCTTCTTCACGAAGACCATGCTGGGCCGCCTGCGTGCGATGGCCTCGCTCAAGGCAGAGCCGGGCAACCGCCTCGATCGCAAGGGAGACCGCCTCAAGGCCCTCGCCATTTTCGGCCTCGGTCAGAAGCGCATGGTCGACCCGGAAGAATTCGTGCCCGGTCTGATGCACGTCTTCATCTTCGGCGCGTTCTCGGTGCTGACCCTTCGCACCGTCATGCTCTTCGTCATGGGCTTCTCGTCGAGCGCGCTCGCGGTGCTCTCGAACCTGTCGGACCCGTTCTGGACGGACTACGCCGGGCTCAAGACGGCCTACGCCTCGTACCTGCTCCTCAAGGACATCGTCGCTGCCGCGGCCGTCATCGGCGTCAGCTACTTCGGCTTCCTGCGCCTCGTCGTGAAGCCCGACCGCCTCACCAAGTCGAACGAGGCGCTGCTCATTCTCGGGTTCATCGGCGCGCTCATGCTCACCGAGTTCGTCTTCGGCGCCTCGCACCTGCGCGAGCAGGGCATCGACTTCTTGTCGTGGGAGCCCGTCACCAGCCTCGTCGGCAAGCTGCTCGCGCCCGTGCCGACCGAGACGCTCCACACCCTCGGCGTCATCGGCTTCTGGGTTCACTGCGCCATCATCATGACGTTCCTGAACTTCCTCCCGCACGGAAAGCACTTCCACGTGGTGGTCGGCCTCGGCAACGTGTTCTTGAAGAAGCTGCCGCCCGAGACCACGCCCACCATCTCGTCGAGCGCGAAGCTGTCGTCGCCCAACCTCGAGAAAGAGGAGTTCGGCGCCAAGACGATTCTCGACCTCTCGTGGAAGCAGGGCCTCGACGTCAACACCTGCACCGAATGCGGCCGCTGCCAGACGCACTGCCCGACGTACCTCACCGGCAAGCCGCTCACCCACAAGGGCGTCAACCAGTCCATCAAGCAGTTCCTCTGGAAGAACGAGAACGAGCTGCCGCAGTGGAAGGCCACCGCGAAGAAGACCGACGACGGCAAGGTGATGGCCACCGTCGATGGCAAGGAAGCCGAAGTGCCCTCGCTCGTCGGGCCCGTGCTCTCGGCCGAGACCGTCTGGGCGTGCACCTCGTGCGGCTGGTGCGAGCAGGCCTGCCCCGTCTTCATCGAGAACATTCCGCGTCTCATCGACATGCGCCGCTACAAGGTGCAGGTCGAAGCCGACTTCCCGCCCGAGCTGCAGCGCGTCTTCGAAGGCATGGAGCGCCAGGGCAACCCCTGGGGCATCGGCCAGGACAAACGCGCCGAGTGGGAAGGCGACGTGCCGCTCCCCAAGTGGGGCGACGGTGGAACGTACGAGTACCTCTTCTACGTGGGCTGCGCCGGCTCGTACGACGACCGCATGAAGAAGGTGTCGAAGGCCGTCGCGAAGGTGCTCACCGAGGCCGGCGTGAAGTTCGCGACCCTGGGCCAGGAAGAGACCTGCACCGGTGACTCGGCCCGCCGCGGCGGCAACGAGTACCTCTACCAGACGCTCGCGAAGATGAACGTCGAGGCGTGGAACGGCAAGGGCATCAAGGCCATCGTCACGCAGTGCCCCCACTGCTTCAACACCATCAAGAACGAGTACCCCGAGTTCGGCGGCAACTACCGCGTCATCTCGCACACCGAGCTCATCAACGAGCTGCTCAAAGACAAGCGCATCAAGCTCTCGCGCGTGATGAACGAGACGCTCACGTACCACGACCCCTGCTACCTCGGCCGGCACAACGGCGTGTTCGACGCGCCCCGCGAAGTGCTCAAGGCCATTCCCGGTCTGCAGGTCGTCGAGATGCAACGCTCGGCCCGTGAGTCGTTCTGCTGCGGCGCCGGTGGTGCCCGCATGTGGATGGAGGAGCACACCGGCCAGCGCATCAACCACAACCGCGTGAACGAGATCGCCAACACGCTCGCCCACGCGAAGGACGCCTCGGTGCCACTGCCGCTCGCGACCGACATGAAGAAGCCAGGCCAGGTCGGCCAGTTCACCGGCAAGGCCGAAGGCTCGGTCGCGGTCGCCTGCCCGTTCTGTCACACGATGGTGCGCGACGGCCTCAACGACACCGAGCGTGGCGAGACCATCAAGGTGCGCGACGTCGCCGAGCTCGTCGCCGAGTCGATGGAGACGAAGTCGCCTGCGGCTCCCGCTCCAGAAGCGGCGCCTGTGCAGAGCTGACCCGGCTGCGCTACCGTTTGGGGCTCCATGGCGTCCGAGAAGAAGAAGGTCGACGACACCACCCTGCCGCTGTTGACCCCGAAGCTGCCTCGCATGAAGGACCGCCGGGGCGGCTCCGATTCGCTCGTGAAGTTGATGCAGCGAATCCAGACCGGGCAGCCCGAGCGCCGCGCCTTCCGTGACCGCCGCGCCACCCCGCGCGTCGCCGTGCAGCTCGACATCGAGGCCGAAGAGGGCGGCGAGACGGTGGTGATGCGCAGCCACGACTTGTCGACGTTCGGCGTCGGCGTGAAGTCGGGCCCGACGCTCAAGAAGGGCAGCCGCATCACCATTCGCCTGTTTCTGCCCGACGAGCCCACCACGCCCATCGAGCTCAAGGCCGAGGTGCTGGGCCCGTTCGGCGAACACGGCGGCGTGCGCATGAAGTTCATCAACCCGCCCGTCGAGGCCGTGCGCCGCATTCATCGGCTGCTCACCTGAGGTGATTTCGGTAGGGTGGCCAGCGTCGTGAGTGACTTCGAACGTCGTCGCAGCGTGCGCGTGAACGTCTCCCTCCCCGTCGAGGTGCGAGACGAACGTGGCTTCTCGTTTCATTCGACGCGCGACATCTCGGCCACCGGCTGCTTCTTCGACCGCGCCATTCCGCACGCCGTCGGTGCCCGCGTCGCGTTGTCCTTCGGCCTGCCCGGAGACAGCCGCACCATTCGCTGCGAAGGTGAAGTGGTGAACGTGCCCGACAAGAAGGGCTACGGCATGGGCATTCGGTTCTTGAACATCTCGCCCGCCGACGCCCAGCGCCTCGACGCGTTCGCCAGACAGCTGCTCGAGGGGGAAAACCGATGACGAAGTCGATGGCGGTGCTGCTGACGGTGCTCGCGGCGTCGTCGTGCATCACCGATGACCGGGCCTCACGCGCGCGTGGCGCCTCGGGGTGGTTCGAGAACGTGCCGGTGTACAAAGCGCCCGCGACGTCGCGCTGCGCGAAGTTCAAGAAGGGCGGCAGCGCTGGCGCTGCGTGCGACGAAGCGAAGTACCTCGGCGAAATCTACGTGCGCCGCCTGTCGTCGGGCGACGAGGTCTGCCTCGAGGGTGGCTTCGGAGATCGGCCGCTGGCGTCGTGTCTGGCCCGCGCCTCCGTCGCCGACACCGACACCAACCGCCTGTTGCTCGAGGTGCGCAACGCGCAGCCGGGCTCGAAGTGGTTCAACAAGGAGTCGAATCAGTTCTGGTTCGAAGAGGGCGCGCTCGTCGACCTCTACCTCGCCGACCACGGGTATTGAGCCGACCCTCCGTTCGGAGAGCCGTGCATTGAGCGCGCTGGAGCCGGCGGCGATACTGCGGCCGTGGCCTTCTACGACTCGCTGTCGCCCTCGAAGCTGAAGTCCCTCGCCAACGAGCGCCTGTCGGATCTCATCGACAAAGAAGCAGTTCGCGCGCGGACGTCACTCGATGACCTGCAGCAGCGCTACCCGTCGGCGGGGCCGCGCGAGCTGTCGCAGCGCTACATCGACTCGCGCAAGCAGGCCGCCAGCGTGTTGGGCGGCGTCACCGGCGTCTTCGGCGCCGTCACCGTGCCCGTCGACCTCGTCGGCATGGTGTACCTGCAGCTCGCGCTGCTGGTGGAGATTGGCACCGTCTTCAAGGCCGACTTCAAGAACGAGCGTGGCAAGAAAGACGTGCTCGACCTCTTCGGCTACGCGAACGGCATCGGGCCCATTCAGCGCGCGAGCCCCAAGGTGCTCGGCAGCCTCGCGGCAATGGTGCTGACGAAGACGGGCCTCAAGGCGCTGGGCCGCGCGATGCCGCTCGTGGCCGCGCCCATCTCGGCGTACCTCAACAACCAGCACGTGCAGCGCGTCGGAGACTCCGCCATTCGCCACTACGACGGCTGGGTGCACGCGCACGAGAAGTCGAAGAAGGCGTCGGGCTCGTAGGCGCTCAGAAGCCGTCGACGACGAAGTCTGGCAACGCGTCCCACGAGAGTCGTGCGTCCGCCGCTCGAGGTCGCTGGCGACGCGCTCGAGCGGGCCGTGTCGAGCTCGAGTCGAAGCGCGTGCGGCGGTGTCGACACTTTCGTTTCGCTCGATGGAGCGCTCAAGAGCGCCACTGTCGTTTCGCGAGAAGCGCTTGGCGTCGCCGAGTGTTGCCGCAGCCCGGCGGCCGAGCACCTCAACTTCTGACTCAGGGCGCGTCACTCTCAGCGTCCCAGCGGGTTCTGCTCGGGAGCAGTCGGCGAATCAACGCGCTCTGCTCACTCGAAGGGAATCACCGCGTCGCGGCGCACGAAGAAGGTGCGCACGCCGCCCTGATGCTCCACCTTCCCGAGGAATTCCCACGGCGCTGCGAGCGTCGGCCCACCGCAGCCCGTCTCGATGACGGCGTACTGCGCGCGCGCCTGCACGTCGGGTCCTCCACCAGCCACACGCGGCGGAGGAAATGGGAGCCGCTGATAGTTGATGGGCACCGTGAGGTCGGCGAACCGGTAGAGCCCCGTTGCGTACGACGCTCCGCAGCCGTGAAACCACACGCCGTCTCCTCGCTCGAAGGCCGGAGGGGCGGCGAGGGCGCCGTAGTGCCACGCGCCCTTGGGCTCGTCGATGACGTGCTCCTTCGCGAACGCGCGGAATCGCAGCTCGCCCGCGACGCTGTCGGGCGGACCGTTCTCATCCATCCACGAGAGGTGCGACACGCCCATCTCGACGAGCTTCGCGTGCATCGCCTTCATCGACGGGAAGCGCCCGTACGAGAGGCCGTACTGCACGCCCGGCTCGTCGCTGAGCGTGACGTGCTGCAGCCCCGTCATCGAGATTCGGTTGTGGTACAGAATTCGCGCCTTCTTCGGCAGCTCGTGGCCCACGCGCTCCCAGTCGCTGAAGGGCTCGAGGCGCGCCTGCGGGTTCGAGCTGCCCAGGCCCTGCGTGAACTGGTCGACGGTGTACGCGATGGCCGAGCGCGCGCCGTTCATCGCGTGCGTGTTGAGGAACGGGACGCCCGCCGTCACCGAGAGCTGCAACGTCACCACCAGCGCGACGCCGCCCCTCGCCGCCCAACCCAGGCGCCACGCGCGCTCGAGCACCACGAAGGCCACCGCCGCCATCACCGGCACCATCACGATGAGGTACCGCAGTTGATGTGACAGGTTGAACCAGAGCGCGATGCCGGCATGAATGACGAGCACCAGCGCCCACACGCGACGCGCGCGGCCGATGAGTGGCAGCACGAAGACGCTCGCGGTGAAGAGCGAGCCGAAGATGGGCAGCCGCTTCGTGAAGCTCTCCCAGGTGTAGAGCTCGAGGTGGTAGTTCCACAGCGCGGTCGCCGTCGCCCGCACGCCGGCCGTGAAGCTCTCGTGGTGCATCGCGCCGTTGTCTGCCGAGAAGCGCGCCCCCCACGCCACGCTGTCCTCCGTCCACGGCGTCGAGGGAAAGAGCGCGCCGGCGAAGGGGTAGAACGGGTTGTGGTACCAGAGCGCGTTTCGCAGCCACAGCGGTGACGTCACCAGCAGCCCGGTGCCGAGGGCGACGAGCGCGACCTTCAGCGAAACGACGGAGCGCTCCCGCACGAGCCGCACCACGAAGCTGACGAAGACGAGCGCCACCACCGGAATGATGAAGAAGGCCGCCGTGTATTTCGTGAGCGCGATGGCGCCGACGTGCATCGCCACCAGCGCCCAGCTCTTCGCATCACCCCGCTGCTGCGCCTGCACCCACGCGAGCACGGCCGTCGGCACCCACCACGCGGCGACGTGGTCGGCTCCGCCCATGAGCGCGGTGTCGTAGACGTAGAGCGTGGGGAACAGCAGCACCGTCACCCAGGCCCAGCGCGAGATGACGCCGAGCCGCGGAGACAGCGCACGCACCAGCGGAGGCAGCGCGAGCAGGGTTCCCAGCAGCGTCACCACTTCGAGCTGCTGGCAGAGCAGGGTGTGGTCGAGCAGCGTGACGCCCGGGCGAAGCTGGCCCCACGTGTAGAGCACCGACGCGAGGTGCGGCGCCGCCAGCATCATCAACCCTTCGTCGCTGCGCTCGATGCCGCCGGCCGCCACGTACCGCTCGGCGATGCCCAGGTGGTACCAGCGCGCGTCGAAGTTGAGGTTCATCGGCGCGAGCGTGGGCAGCACCGCCACCGCCAGCGCCGCGAGGCCGAGCAGCAGAAAGGGCCACTCCCACCACGCGAGCGTCAGCGTGAAGCGGCTCGCCTTCCACCAACGTTGCAGCTCTTCGACGAGCGGCTCGAGGCCCGCGAGGAAGAGGAGGGTGGGGTACGTCCAGAACAGCCACGGCTCGAAGAGGTGCAGGTGCCCGAGCAGCGTGAAGCCGAACATGAAGGCAAAGCCACCCGTCGCGAAGGCGAGCGCCAGATGGCCATCACGCCGCGGCCCGGGAAACAGAATCGCGTGCAGGCGCAGCCCGACGCTCAACGACGACAGCGCGAAGACCCCTGCGCCCAGCCACGCCGAGACCACGTGCGGCAAGAGCCACAACCTCAACGGGAAGATCTCGGCGAAGTACGGCCAGAGCGTGCTCGCGAGCGCAGCGAACGCGGCCGCGACCAGCAGCGACCGCACGTGCTTCACGGGTGAACCTCGACGCGCTCGAGGTGCAGCACGCTGGTGCCATCGACCCGCAGCCGAACGAAGCGCGCCGCCACCGGCTCGAAGCGAGGCTCCCACGTCGAGAACGCCGTCGTCTGTCTGGCGACCTCGCGAAACGTGGTGCCGTCGTCACCGACCTCGACGACGAGCGGCACCGCGCGCGCCTGCAGCGAGTCCTGGCGGTTCACGATGGTGAGGCCCGAGACCGTCTTCGCGCTGCCGAGGTCGTAGCGGAGCCACGGGTTCGCTTCGTTGCTGGTGTGAAAGAAGATGTCGGTTCGGCCGCCGCCACACTCGTGATGCGAGGGGTGACACGCGAAGGCGGTGCTCGAGGTCGTCCACTCGGCCCAGCGCGCGAGGTTCCGCGGTGAGGTGAGCCAGCCGACCAGCGAAGGGCCCAGGGCGAGGGCGAGGGCGAGGCCGACGCCGAGCCGGCCGAGCCGAAGGAAAGGGAGTCGCTGAGCGAGCTCGCCGAGGCGCGCGGGCGTCTCGACGACGTCGAGCAGCTCGCCGTGCAGGTGGCGCAACTCGGTGACGTCACCACGCTTCTGCTCCAGCGCGACGGCCGCGTCGGTCACGAAGCGCGGAGCGCCAGCAGGCAACGCAGCGACGACGGAGGCGGGCGCGAAGGTCTCTGGCACGTCGGCATACGCGGCCAGCGCGAGCGCGATTCCTTCGCGGTGCAGCGTCGCGCGCGCGGTGTCGCGCTCTGCGGTGAACGACAGGTGTTCGGCGGCGTCGTAGGTCTCCCGTGAACGGCGCGCGAGCCCGGCTTGTCGCGGGCTTTGTTTCGACCGCGCGACCGCCGCGGCGTCTCGTTCGGCGCGGGCGAGGAACCAGGTGAGCACGGGCGCTGTGTAGCGGACCAGGCGCGTCGCTCCAACGCGTCAGTTGTCTCCGCTCGCGAGACGCTGCATCGGAGGTCGATGGCACCCATCTCGGCGCGGGTCTCGTCACGCTCGGTCCAGCGCAGTGGCAGCGGCCACGAGGAGGAGCGGAACCGTCTTCACCAACGACGGGGCGTGCGCTGAAACGACTCGGGGCCCCGTTCATCACGGAGCCCCGGGGCACTTCGTTCAGCTCGCCTCTGCGTTCAGCGGAAGCCCACGTTGAACTCGACCTGCGTGTTGCGGCCGAAGCGGCGGTGTTCGTGGCGACCGTAGCGCGAGTGATTCTCGTACCGGTCGTCGTACCGGTTCTCGAAGGCGACCCACACCCAGCTCTGCTTCGTCTCGTAGTGGCCCGCCGTCTGCGTCGTGACGTACCGGCCGGGCTCGCAGAACTGGCGACCATGACGACCCACGAAACACTGCCCTGCGACGTAGACCTGCTGCGTGGTGCCGGGCACGTACTGCTGGGTGGTGCGCATCTCCCAGCGGCCGTTGTTGTTCACTGGCGCGGGCTGCTGGCCACAGGGCTGCTGAACGACCGCTGGCATCGGGCCCGACTGCACGGCGACTGCGCCGTGGTACTGGGCGAAGGCGGCGGGAGCGGCAAGCACGGCGAGGAGGGTGAGGATTCGAGCGTTCATGGCCTCTTTGACCGTGAACCCGTCGCTCCTATTCACCCACCCCGTCTGCGCCCTCAACCACTCGTCAGGCGGCCGCTTTTTCACACTCGGCGGCACACTTCTGACAGCTCTCCATGCACGCCTTGCATTCGGCGTGGTGGTTCTGGTGCTTCTTGCAAGCCGCCTCACAGTCACGACAGACCTTCGCGCAGACCGCCGCGAGCGCCTTGAGGTGGGCCGAGTTGAGGCGGGTGAGGTCGGCCACGGCGTGGCACATGGGCAGCATCGCGCGCACCGTTCCCGCGCACTCGGCCATCGACTTGTCACCCGTCGAGAGCGTGCGAACGCAGTGGTCGAGGCACGCCTCGCCCGCCTTGATGCAGTCGAGCGTCGCGGCCAGCAGCGCATCGTTGATCACCCACGCTGCCTTCGCCTCGGGCTTGGCGTCTTTCGCCGCGGGCGGAGGCGGGGTCGTACCTTTGCCCTCGGCCAGGGCCGTCAGGCTCAGCACCGCCGTCGCACCAGCTGCCATCGTCACCGCATCACGTCGCGTCATCGTCATGAAGGTCTCCGTCGTGGGGAAAGAAAGCGCTGCGACCCGCGACATACGCCCGCGCGCACCCGTCGTCTTTCGAGAACGAACGGGGCTCAGGCTGCGCGCAGCAACGAGCGGTTTCGCAGGTGCGCCGCCATCATCGCAGCCGCACCACCGAGGCTCAGCACC
>JAACJQ010000425.1 GCA_016879935.1 Archangiaceae bacterium
AAGGGCAAGGTCACCAAGGTCACCGACTTCGGCGGCTTCGTCGAGATCGAGCCGGGCATCGAAGGCCTCGTGCACGTCTCGGAGATCAAGGAAGAGCGCGTGGAGAACCCGCGCGACGTCCTCGCCGAGAACCAGGAAGTCGATGTGAAGATCATCGACATCAACACCTCCGACCGGAAGATCGCGCTCTCGATCAAGGCGCTCCTCCACGAGGGTGAGGACGACTACCGCGAGTACCTCAAGAAGCAGGCCGAGCAGGCCCGCTCGCGGCTGGGCGACGTCATGGCTGGCAAGCTGAAGAAGTAATCAGCGACAGCCTCTGAAGTACCGTCAGGGCCGGTGTCTCCTTCGCGGAGTCACCGGCCTTGTCGTTTTCTGACGACGCCGAGTTGTGGCAAAGAAGGGCTGGTGCGTCGCGCGGCCTTCGTCATCGGCATCGTCGGGTTGATCGCGGTGGCGCCGCTCGCCGCCGTGCCGGCCTACGACTTTCCCGAGGCACGCCCCTTCTCCGGCACCGTCTGGCGCAACCCCTACGAGGGCTGGTGGAGCGGCTTTCAGAAGGTGAACCTGCACGCGCACTCGAGGGCGTGGGGCGGCCTCACCGCAGGCGCCTCGTCAGCCGAAGAGCTCGCCAGCACCTACGCGCGGTGGGGTTTCAACGCGCTGGCCATCTCGAACTACTTCGAGGTGACGCGCATCGCCGAGCCGCCACTGCCGATGGTGCGCGCCTATGAGCATGGGTTGAACTTCACCAAGAGCCACCGGCTCGTGCTCGGAACCGACGACGTGGTGCCGTTCGACTTTCCCTTCTCGAGTCGCTCGGCGCGGCAGTGGGTGATCGACGCGATCGGCAGGCCCGGCGCGCTGGTGGGCCTCAACCATCCCTCGCTCCGGCAGGGTCACGCCTGCGCCGACACCGAGGCGCTCACCGGCTACCAGCTCTTCGAGGTGCACAACGCGTATGCGACCTCGGCCTTCGAGTGGGACTGCGCGCTGTCGGCCGGCCGGCTCGTCTGGGCCATGGGCAACGACGACTCGCACTCGACGCGCGAAGAGGGCATCGGCATCGCCTGGAACATGGTGGGCACGCAGGCCCTCGACGAAGCCTCGATCTTGAGCGCGCTGGGGCAGGGCCGCTCGTACGTCGTGCGCGGTGAGCGCGGCCAGATGGACGCGGCGCTGCTCGGTTTGACGGTGGAGCCGTCGGGAGCGATGCGCCTCGAGCTGAGCCAGCCCGCCGCGCGTGTGGAGTGGCTCACCGATGGCGGCGCCGTGCGACAGGTCGATGTCGACGTCGATCGTTCGACCTTCACGCCGCACCCGCATGATCACTACGTGCGCGTCGTCGTTCGCACGCCACGCACCGAGCTCGTGCTCAACCCCGTGGTGCGCAGCGGCAGCTGGACTGCTCCAGTCGCGAGCATCGACTGGCCACTGACCCTCGGCTCGTGGGCGGCCTGGCTGCTGTGCGCGATGTCGGTCGCGTGGCTGGGCCGGCCCCGCAAACACCTGCGGCTGGTCGAGCCGATGCAGCGCGCGGCCTGAACGACCTCAGAGCAGATCGACGATGAGCGCCGGCGCGGAAGCCGGCGTGCGCTCGAGGCTGCAGAAGTTCGTCGTCTGATCCCAGTTGCGGTTGCCCTGGCTGTCGGGCGCAGGCACCCGGTCGACGATCGGTGCGTGCTGCACGAACAGGCCATTCTGCGCCCAGGTGCCGTTCACCCAGTTCTTCACGGTCGCGGTGATGTTCCAGACGATCGCGCCGCTCGTCGTCGGAGCGAGGATCACCGGAGCGTTCACGTACCACTGGGGCATCGTGTTGTAGGTGACCGAGCTCGGGCTCCACTGGCCAGCGAGGGCAAACGCCGCATAGGTGGCGTTGAGCGGCAGCGGCGACTGCCCCTGGACCGGCCCAGGCGCCAACTGACAGGGCGTCATCTCCAGCCAGGCCGCGACGACGGTGCGCCCGGCGAGCGACGAGGTGTTGAACTGGAGCACCGAGCCGCCGCAGTTGTGGAACTGGTAGAAGCCGCCCGCTCCGTTGGGGAATGCGGTGAAGAAGCAGCCGACGCTGTCGTAGTCGTTGAGGCGCACGTTCTGGTTGTTGGACACCGCCGTGCTCTCCATCACCACCACGTCGGCCGTCGTCACCAACCGCGAGCGCGTGGGCGTCGTGAAGGCGACGACGTTCGACGGCGCTGACTGCACGGTTCCCCGCACGGAGCGCACCCGCAGCCAGTAGGCGGTTCCAGCCGTCATCTGCGCGAGGCCGCCCGTCGTGGTGTTCGCAGGCAACTGGAAGACGGTGGAGAAGGGACCCGCGGCGGCGGTGGCGATCTCGACGTCGAAGCCCGTCTCGTTGCTGGTCTGATCGGAGAAGCTGAAGCTCGCTTCGGTCGCCGACAGCAACGTCACTTGAAGGTTCGTTGGAGCCGCGAGCGGCGCAGTGACGCTGGCTGAGATCGCCGGACTGGTGGGGGCCGAGCCGCTGTATTGCTGGCCGCCGGTGACGGCAGGCGCCGTACGCAGCCGGTAGTAATAGGTCACGCCTGGCAGCACGGTGGTGTCGTCCCACGTGGCGTTTCTCGGCGGCGCGGGGATCGCGAAGAAGTACGAGCTTCGACCCACCTCGCTGAAGGGCCCCGTCGAGCTGGTCGAGCGCTCGATGACGACCGTTTCGCAGGGGAAGCTCGCGTAGGTGAAGCCAATACGAATGAGCGCTCCGACTGGCGTCGCCGAGATCGCCGTGGGTTGGCCGCACAACATGCCGATGATGATGGCGCCCGCGTACACGCTGGTCTGCGCCCAGTTCGAAACCGACAGGCCAGCGCTCGCCCTGACGCGGTAGTAGTTGGTGCCGAACGCGGGCGCCGTATCGATCCAGCTCGTCGTGTCTGCGGGCACGAAGGTCGATGACGGCCAGTTCACGCCATCAGTCGAGCGCATGATCTCGTAGCGGCCCTCGGCCTGCGATTGATCGGACCACGTGAACCGCACGACGCCCGCGCTGTTGATGACCTCCTGAACGGCCATCGGCATCGTCGGCGCGTTCGGCGCGAGCGTGATGCCAGCGGTCGTGAGCGTGTACGCCGAAGCGCCCAGCGCGTTGATGGCCCTGATGCGGTAGTGAAAGGGCGTGCCGGGCGCGAGGCCCGTGTCGACGGCCGACGTCGAACCCGCGGGGCGCGTCACGAAAGTGAAGAACGGCCCCTGCGCGGTGGGAGCGCGTTGCACCTCGAAGCCAGTCTCATTGGTGGAGCTGTCGACCCACGTGATGGTGAGCGAGTTCTCGGTTGGCGAACCGACCGCTGGCATCGTCGGTGCGTCGGGCGGGCCGTTGAGAACGACGGGCGTGGCGGACACAGGCGTCGTCCAGGCGCTCGGCGTTCCATTCGTCACGGCGCGCAAGCGGTACCAGACCGTGTTTCCCGAGGTGAGGCCGGTATCGAGATGCGTGACGGCGGAGCCCGCAGCTTGAATCACCAACGAGAACGGTCCCGAAGCTGTCGAGCCTCGCTCGAGCTCGTAGATGGAAGGAGTCACCGTGGCGGCAGCCCACGTGAGGCGCACGCTGGTCGAGCTCTCGACCGTTGCGGCGAAGCCCGTCGGGGCCGGCGTCACCGAGCCGCCATCGACGGAGCCGCCACCGACGGAACCACCACCGACGGAACCGCCACCGGCGGAGCCGCCACCGACGGAGCCGCCACCGACGGAGCCGCCACCGACGGAGCCACCACCGACGGAGCCACCACCGACGGAGCCACCACCGACGGAGCCACCACC
>JAACJQ010000426.1 GCA_016879935.1 Archangiaceae bacterium
CTGCCAGTGCCGAGCAACTCGGTGATGACGGTGAAAGAGGGGCTCGAAGGGGAGAGCGTGATTCGGCAGGCGCAGGCGGCAGCTCCCGACGAGCCGACGACGGACAACGACGGCGCGCCAGACCCCGAGCTGTCCGAGAGCGAGCTGTTCGATCTCGTCTCGTTCGCGATGCTGCTCGCGGCTCCGGAGCCCGATGCGGTGACGGCCGACGTGAGCGCAGGCCAGGCGGTGTTCGCGAAGGCGCAGTGCACGGCGTGTCACCTGCCGACGCTGAAGGGCCCGCGTGGTCTCATCCCCGCGTACAGCGATCTGCTGCTGCACGACATGGGTGAGGCGCTGGCCGACGGCATCGAGATGAAGACCGCGACGGGGAGCGAGTTCCGCACGCAGCCGCTGTGGGGCATCACGGCGGTGGGGCCGTACCTTCACGATGGTCGCGCCGACACGCTCGACGAAGCGATTCGCCTGCACGCGGGTGAAGCGAAGGCGTCGCGTGATGCGTATGTGGCGCTCGGTGAGAGTGACCGCGCGAAGCTGCTCGTGTTCGTCGAGTCGCTTGGTGGGAAGAGCCAGCGCTCGACGGGCCTCGTGCCGCCCGAGGCTCCGATTCCCCCTGCGGGAACGTTCGGTGGACCGGGCGTGGAGTTGACCGGCGCCGATGCGACGAAGTTCCTCGCGGGGCGCGAGCTGTTCGACCACGACTTCGCGCGCAGCGCCGGGCTGGGGCCGAACTTCAACGGAGACTCGTGCCGCGCGTGCCATTTCGATCCTGTCATCGGTGGTTCGGGCCCTCGCGACGTCGACGTGATTCGGCAGGGCATCATCGCGACGGACCTGTCGTTCACCGCGCCGCCTGCAGGCACCATGGTGCACCGCCTCGCGACGAGCCTGACGACGCGCCCCGAGCCGTACCCGATGGCGAACTACTTCGAGCACCGTCAGCCGCCGCCGGCGTTCGGGCTCGGGCTGCTCGAGCGCGTGTCGGACGCAGAGGTGCTGCGTCGTGAAGATCCGAACGACACGAACGGCGATGGCATCAAGGGGCGCGCGAACCGGTTGAGCGATGGCCGCATCGGCCGGCTCGGGTGGAAGGCGAACGTTCCCAACCTGGCGGAGTTCTCGCGCGACGCGCTCTTCAACGAGCTGGGCATGACACTGCCCATGCAGTCGGGCCTGACGTACGGCGCGATGACGGACTCCGACAGCGTGGCCGACCCCGAGTTGACGGTGGAGCAGGTGGAGGCGCTCACGTTCTTCATGGCGTCGCTGGCTCCGCCGCCGCGCACGCGGAAGGACATGGCGCTGGAGGACCGTGGGCAGGCGCTGTTCGGCACCGCGAAGTGTGACGCGTGCCACGTGCCGACGCTGCCGACGTCGGATGGAAAGATGGCGAACGCGTACACGGACCTGCTGCTGCACGAGATCGTTCCGAACACGACGAAGGGCATTGGCGATGCGGCGCGTCCGCGGGAGTTCCGCACGACGCCGCTGTGGGGCGTGTCGAAGACGGGGCCGTATCTGCATGACGGCACGGCGGCCGACATTCGGTCCGCGATCGTCGCGCACCAGGGTGAAGCCAACGCGTCACGGTTGGCGTTCGAGGCGATGCCCGCGGCTGATCAGGCGGCGGTGCTCGCGTTCCTCGATTCGTTGTGAGGTGGCTGGTTCTGCTGCTGCTGGGCTGTGGAGGAAGCGCGAGCGTGCGCTTCTTCTCGGCCGACGGCACGGTGCTGCGGGAGTGCTCCGAGGTCGAGCTGGCGACGACGCCTGATCAGCGACGTGCGGGCCTGACGGGTCATGCGCCGCTGACGGTGAAGCAGGTGATGGTGTTGCGCTACCCGGTCGTGGACGAGGCCTGCATCACGAATGGCAGCGTGAGTTTCCCCATCACGGCGACGTTCGTGCGCGCCGATGGTGGCGTGGTGGCGACGGAGCGCTTCGGAGCGAACGATGCTCCGGCCCGGTGTCACCCGGGCGTGCTCGACGTGTACGAGACCGACGCGACGCTGCCCGATGGCGCCGTGGGCGTGGCCTTCACGGTCCCCTAAGGTGCGACGCCATGTCCCGATTCGAACTGGAGACCACGACGCCGAGACGTGAGCCGTGCTCCTGCTGCGGTCGCAGCATCGTGTTCGTGACGGGCTTTCTCACTGAAACGAGTGAAGCGGTCGGTTTCTATTACGCGCGCTTCGTGAACGGACACGAGGAGCAGGCGTTCGACCTCGCGATCTGCATCGGAGACGTCGCGGGCTCGGGGCCACGCACCACCTTCGTGATGAAGGCGCGAGAGCAAGGCGTGTCTCTCGTCGACGGGGCTTCGTCTCCCTGGGCAGGGAACCCGAGGCTGGGCCGAATGCTCACACGACCAGAAGCACTCGCGCACCCGGAGCGCGCCATGGTGTTCGAGCTGTCCGACGTCATCATCCCGGGCGACCCGGCGCTGCGTTCCTATCGAGCCCGCTGCAGTTGCGGAGACAGCGCCGTTCCCCTCGAACTCGGCTTCGGCCTTCCCGACGACGTCTTTGCCCTCTCGGAGTCGGAGCGCACGCGGCGTGCGAAGATCGGCAGGGCGTTCGTCGAACTCGACGACAAGCGCTTCTTCGTCAGAACGCTGGTGCCGGTGCCCGTCGAGAACATCGGAACGTGGAACATCGGACTCTGGCTCGAGCTCAGGGCCTCCGACTCCCGGCGCCTCAAAGAGGTCTGGACGAACGAGGCCTTCGTCGGTCATCGGTTCGAGGGCACGATCGCGAACGAGATCTCAGAACCGACCCTCATCCGCGGGACCCGGGTCGAGGCGAGCGGGGTCGACTCCAAACAGCTCCCGCACGTCGTGTCGTCGCGTGACCCTGGAGTCGCACAGTTGCTGAATCGCCGATGGCCGTGGGGCGAGTTCGAAGGCTTCGCCGCACGGCACCACTACCTCTGAGACGGCGTCACTTCGCGTCGCGGGCCGTCAACGCTGCGCGAATGAACCCCGAGAAGAGCGGGTGCGGCGCGAACGGCTTCGACTGGAACTCCGGGTGGAACTGGCAGCCGACGAAGTGGGGATGGTCGGTGATCTCGATCACCTCGACGAGATCGAGCTCGGTGTTCACGCCCGAGAACACGAGGCCCGCTCCCGCCAGCCGCGCGCGGTACGCGTTGTTCACCTCGAAGCGGTGACGGTGGCGCTCCTTGATGTCGTTCGCGCCGTAGAGCTTGTTCGCCAGTGAGCCCGGCTTGAGCGAGCACGCGTAGCTGCCGAGCCGCATGGTGCCGCCCTTGTCCTTCACGTTCACCTGCGACTCCATGAGCGTGACGACAGGGTCGGGCGTCTTCTCGTCGAACTCGAGCGAGTTCGCGTTCGGCAGGTTCAGCACGTGCCGCGCGTACTCGATGACGGCCATCTGCAGACCCAGGCAGATGCCGAAGAACGGCTTGCGCTTCTCGCGCGCGTACCGCACCGCCTGAATCTTGCCCTCGGTGCCGCGCACGCCGAAGCCACCGGGCACCAGCACCGCGTCCATCTCCGAGAGCATCGCCTCGGCGCCCTTCGTCTCGACGTCCTGCGAGTCGACGAACTCGATCTTCACGCGGCAGTCGTTCGCGATGCCGCCGTGGCCGAGCGCTTCGTTGAGCGACTTGTACGACTCCTTCAGCTCGACGTACTTGCCGACGAGCGCGATGCGCACTTCACCACGCGAGGGGCGATAGACCTTCTCGATGATCTGCTCCCACTTGTCCAAACGCGGAGCGCGCGACCAGATGTTGAGGTGCTCGGCGATGCGATCGTCGAGGCCCTGGCGGTGCAGTTCGAGCGGCAGCTCGTAGATGCTCGCGACATCTGGCGAGGTGAAGACGTTGCCCTCGTCGACGTTGCAGAACATCGCGATCTTGTCTTTGAGCTCCTGCGGAATCTGCCGGTCGGTGCGGCAGATGAGAATGTCGGGCTGAATGCCGATCTCGCGCAGCTTCATCACCGAGTGCTGCGTGGGCTTGGTCTTCACCTCGCCGGCAGCCGCGATGTACGGCAGCAGCGTGAGGTGCACGTAGCAGACGTTCTCGCTGCCCACGTCGTAACGGAGCTGACGAATCGCCTCGAGGAACGGCAGCGACTCGATGTCACCGACCGTGCCGCCGACCTCGACCAGCACGACCTCGTGGCCTTCTGCGGCCGCGTGGATCATCGCTTTGATCTCGTCGGTGATGTGCGGAATCACCTGCACGGTCTTGCCGAGGTACTCGCCGCGCCGCTCCTTGGTGATGACCGAGTGGTACACGCGCCCGGTGGTGAAGTTGTTGAGCCGCGTCATCTTCGCGCCGGTGAAGCGCTCGTAGTGCCCGAGGTCGAGGTCGGTCTCGGCGCCGTCGTCGGTGACGTACACCTCACCGTGCTGCGTGGGGCTCATCGTGCCCGGGTCGACGTTGATGTACGGGTCGAGCTTGATCAGCGTGATGTCGAGGCCGCGGTTTTCGAGCAGCGCTCCCATCGAGGCCGAGGCCATGCCCTTGCCGAGGGAGCTCACCACGCCGCCCGTGGTGAAGATGAACTTCGTCTTTCGCGTGCGCATGGGCCGGTATTTCCTTTTGGTGCCGATGCCGTCAACAACGACGATGGGCTGCGCTTTTCCGCGAAGAACGACTAGACCTGATCCTCCCGGTGATGGAGCGCTTCGAATGGCTGACCCGCTGCACGGCATCACGCTCGAGATGATCGTCACCCGGCTCGAGCAGCACTACGGGTGGGAAGAGCTGGGCAAACAGATTCCCATTCGGTGCTTCACCCACGACCCGAGCGTGAAATCGAGCCTCACGTTCCTCCGGCGAACGCCGTGGGCGCGCAAGAAGGTCGAGGGGCTGTACCTGTTCATGCTCAAGGAACTCGAGACCCCCGCTTCCTGACCCGCTGGCATGCGGTAGACTGAGCCCCGGCCGGAGCACGAGGGGCAGCACATGCAGCAGGGCTGGGTGGCGCTGGTCGGTCCCGAACTCGAAGAGAACCTGTCACTGCGCTCGCTCGCAGCGACGCTGGCCCGCGCCGGCATTTCCTCACGCATCATTCGTTTCGATGGGCCCCAGCAGTTGGGCGGCATCGTCGCGCAATTGACCAACACCGATGAGCCGCCGTTTCTCATCGGCCTCTCGCTCGCCTTTCAGTGGCGCGCGATGGATCTGCTGGGCCTCGCCATCGCGCTGAAGGAGGCGGGTTCACGCGCCCACCTCACGGCTGGTGGTCACTTCGCGACGTTCGCGTCGGTCGAGATGCTCACCGACTTCCCCGAGCTCGACTCCATCTGCCGGCAGGAGGCCGACGAGACGATCGTCGAGCTCGCCACCGCGCTGAAGGAGGGCCGCGACCTCGCGACGATTGCCGGCCTCGCCCTGCGTGCGAACGGTGCCGTCTCTGTCACGGCGACCCGCGCCTCGCCCGATTTGTCGAAGCTGCCCTGGCCGGTGCGCGACGCCGACGGCATGCGCGTGCACGGGCGACGACTGGCGCCGCTCGTCAGCTCCCGCGGCTGCTACGCGAACTGTTCGTTCTGCTGCATCGCCGCCTGGCACGAAGCCGCGAGCCCGGGGAAGCGCTACCGCTTTCGCCCGGTCGACGACGTCGCCGACGAGATGGCGTACCTGCACCACGATCTCGGCGTCGAGATCTTCGTCTTCCACGACGACAACTTCTTCGTGCCGCGCGAGCGCGACAACCTGACCCGCCTCGCCGCGCTGGCCGATGCCCTCGAAGCCAGAAAGCTCGGCCGCTACGCCACCGTCATCAAGGCGCGCCCGATGGACGTGACGCCGAAGGTGTTCGGGCTGCTGGTCGAGCGGCTGCACGCGCTCCGCGCCTACGTCGGCATCGAGACCGACACCGACCAGGGCCTCAAGACGCTGCGGCGCGGCCTCAAGAAGGGCGAGAACGAACGCGCCATGAAGGTCATCGACGACCTCGGGCTGTTCGTCTCGTTCAACATGCTCGCCTTCGACCCCGACACCACGCTCGAGTCGCTCGACGAGAACCTCGAGTTCATGCGGCAGTTCGCGCACCACCCGTTCAACTTCGGCCGCGTCGAGCTGTACGCCGGCACCCCACTGCTCGCGCGCATGCAGCGTGAAGGGCGAGCCCGCGGTGACTGGCTCATGTGGGACTACTCGCTCGGCGACGAGCAGACCCAGCGCGTGTTCGAGGTCGTCAACGACGCCTTCTTCGAGCGCAACTTCGGCGAAGACCCCGTCGCGCACCTCACCATGGCGCTGCGGGGCGACGTGGCGATGGCGAAGCACTTCCGCCCCGAGCTGTACCGGCCCGAGTGGCTCACCGAGACGCAGCGGGTCTGCCGAATGCTCGGAGAGAATTCCGTCACCCAGTTGCGGAAGATCATGGCCGGCGTACGCGAGTCGAGCACACGCTCACGGGCGAGGCTGGTGGCCGAGGTCGCTCCGGCGCTGCGCCAGGCCGAAGCAGAAGTGCGTGAAGCGGGCAGGGCGTTGGCCCAGACGATTCACGAGACGTTGAAAGTCGAGACGATGGTGTCGCTCAAGGCCGAGCTGGCGACGCCGCTGCAACAGGGAGTGTTCCGTGACGGATGAACGAGCGCCGGTGATTCCTTCTCGTACGCCGCGAGACCGCGTGGTCGATCACCTTCGCACCGCGCTGTCGGTCGGGGTCGCGTCGGTGATGGTGACGGGCTGCACGAGCTGCATCGTCTCTGACCCGCTGCCCCAGCCGTCGGCCTGCTCGGTCGGGCCCGTGTCGTCGAGCGTGGCGACGACGCTCAAACGTGTCGGGAATGAAGTGACGGTCGAGATCATCCTCTCGGGCCGGCTCGAAGCGATTGGCCCCGTCACCGCCTCCGGAGGGACCATCAGTGGGCAGGTGCAGGTGACGAGCGAGCTCGTTCGCGTCACCGTGCTGCCCACCTCGAGCAACCCCATCGAGCTCACCCTGCCGGTCTCGTGTGCAGGTTCGAACTCGAAGGTCGGCATTCGCCTGCGCCCCGTGATCCTGAATCGGCCCGACGCAGGCGCTTCCGATGCCGGCACCTCGACGGACGGTGGGTTGCCCGACGATTACGTCATCGACGTTTTCGACAAGTGACGCCAGAGTCACCGCGCGATGGGCGCGGTGGATTCTGCAGCGGGTGATTTCTTCTCGAGGTTGCGGACACGGCTGCGCACCGTGCCCTCTCGGGTGATGGAAGCGCCGGGCATGCAGCTCAAAGAGGCCGCCGTGCTGGCGCCGCTCTTCTGGCGTGAAGGCGAGCCGTGGGCGTACCTGACGATGCGCCCGCTCACGCTGCGCAAACACCCCGGGCAGATCTCGTTCCCCGGTGGCGCGCGCGACTCGGGAGACCTCACGCCGCTGCACACCGCGCTTCGCGAGACGAAAGAAGAGCTCGGCCTCGAGCCCGAAGACGTCACGGTGCTCGGCATGCTGGGGGCGATGCCCACCATCACCTCGTACTGGGTGACACCCTTCGTGGGCGTCGTGCCTGCCGACGCGCCACTCACGCCGAACGAGGGTGAGATCGCCGAAGTGCTCGAGGCGCCGCTGTGGCGCCTGCGCAAGGAGAAGCGCTTCATCTACCAGGTCGATCGTGACGTGTACGTCTGGGGCGACGGGCGCAGCGTCGTCTGGGGCGCGACGTGGCGAATGCTCGACCAGTTGATGGAGCATGTCGCCGCCATCGGCCGCTGACGCGCTACGCTCGCGCGCCTCATGGACGAATTCGATCTGGTCGTCATCGGTGGCGGGGCCGCGGGCGAGAAGGGCGCAGTGCAGGCTGCGTACTTCGGCAAGTCGGTCGCGCTCATCGAGAAGGAGCCGGTGCACGGCGGCGCCATGGTGAACACCGGCACGCTGCCCTCGAAGACGCTGCGCGAGACGGCGCTGTACCTGTCGGGCTTTCGCCAGCGAGGGCTGCACGGCGTCGATCTCGCGCTCTCTCGCCAGGCGTCGGTCGACGACTTCCTCTACCGGCTCGAGGCCGTCGTCACCGAGGAGCGCACGCGCATCGCGCAGAACCTCGAGCGTCACAAGGTGCGCGTGTTTCACGGCACCGCCCACTTCGTCGACCCCAACACCATCGCCATCGACGGCACGGGAAGACAGATTCGCGCGAAGCACGTGCTCATCGCGACCGGCTCGAGCCCGCATCGGCCGCCGCAGTTCCCGTTCGATCATCGATGCGTCTACGACTCCGACGAGATCGTGCGCGTGCACGACATTCCCAGGTCGATGGTCGTCGTCGGTGGTGGCGTCATCGGCTGCGAGTACGCGTGCCTGTTCGCGGCGCTGGACGTGAAGGTCACCATCGTCGAGCCTCGAAACACCATTCTCGGGTTCCTCGATGACGACGTGGTCGAGGCGCTCAAGAAGCGCATGCTCGCGCTCGACATCACCTTCCGCATGCCGGCGCAGGTGTGGGGCTGCGAGGCGGTTCAGAACGGCGTGCGGCTCTCGCTCGACTCGGGCGACACGCTCGCCGCCGACTGCGTGCTCGTCTGCGCGGGCCGGCAGGGCAACACGGGCGCGCTCAAGCTCGAGAACGCGGGCCTCGAGGTGAACAAGCGCGGCCAGCTGCAGGTCGACCCCGTCACCTTCCGCACGAAGGCGCCACACATCGCCGCCGTCGGTGACGTCATCGGCAACCCCGCGCTCGCCTCGACTTCGATGGAGCAGGCGCGCGTCGCGGTCGTTCACTTCTTCGACCTCAAATACAAGACGCAGGTCTCGCCGGTGTTTCCGTACGGCATCTACACGATCCCCGAGGTGTCGATGGCGGGTGAGACCGAGCGCGACCTGCTCGCGAAGGGCGTCGACTACGTCGCGGGCCGGGCCGAGTTCGCGCACAACGCGCGCGGGTTGATGGTGGGTGACGAGGGCTTCTTGAAGTTGTTGTTCAAGCGCTCCGACATGTCGCTCGTCGGCGTTCACTGCGTCGGCGAGAACGCGACCGAGTTGGTGCACATCGGCCTCGTCGCGCTGATGAGCCACGCGAAGGCCGACCTCTTCATCAACACCTGCTTCAACTACCCGACCATCTCGGAGGCCTACAAATACGCGACGTACGACGCGCTCGGGCGGCGTGAGAGTCGCAATGAGACGAAAGGCTGAACCCATGTGGAACGCCGACCGGTATGTGAAGACGCTCGACTTCGCGACGCGCGTGCACGGAGACCAGAAGATCCCCGGCTCCACCGCGCCGTACGTCGTGCACCTCGTGAAGGTCGCCGCCGAGGTGCAGCACGCGTGGGCGCACAGCCGTGACTTCGACGCCGACCTCGCCGTCACCTGCGCGCTCCTGCACGACTCCGTCGAAGACGCGGGCGTGACCGTCGAGCAGCTCGAGGCGGAGTTTGGAAAGGCCGTCGCTGCGGGTGTCTCGGCGCTCACCAAGAACGGCGCGTTGCCCAAGCCGGAGCAGATGGGCGACTCGCTCGAGCGGCTGCAGGCGCAACCGAAAGACGTGCAGTTGGTGAAGCTCGCTGATCGCATCACCACCCTCGAGGAGCCTCCGCACTACTGGACGAAGGAGAAGCGGCTCGCCTACCGCGACGAGGCGAAGGTGATTCTCGACGCGCTCGGCAGTGCGCACGCGGGCCTGGCGCAACGGCTCGAAGCGCGACGGGCGGCCTACCTCGCCTTCTGCTGAGGCTTCTTCTTCGGCAGCCGGTCGGGGTACGGCACTTCGCCCTTCGCGAGCCCTGCGACGAAAGCGGCGATCCTCCGCGCGCGGGTCTCGGGCTTCTTCACGCTGGTGGTGCGAAACAGAATCGCGAACCGGTTCGTCGCGTCGAGCGTCTCGAACAGCGCCTTCGCCCTGGGTGACTTCGCGAGCGCCGCGGCCAGGTCGTCGGGCACCTTCGCGTTCTTCGGCGAGTCGTAGGCCGCGTCCCACCGGCCGTCGGCCTTCGCCCGCGTCACTTCGTGCAAGCCGCTCGGCTGCATGCGCCCGTCGGCGATGAGGGCCTCGGCCTTCGCCCGGTTCACCTTCGACCAGATGCTGCGCTCGCGCCGGGGCGTGAAGCGCTGCTTCCACCGGTGCTCGTCGATGGAGCCCTTCTGCCCATCGATCCACCCCCAGCAGAGCGCGACCTCGAGGGCCTCGGCGTAGGTGACGGTGGTGAAGCTCGCTGACTTCTTCGCCAGCTCGAGCCACAGCCCCTCGGTCTTCGTCGCGTGGTGCTTCGCGAGCCACTCGTGCCAGTGCTTCGGCGTGTCGAATCGAAGGAGAACGTCGGCCATTCGCTGACGCTCCATCAACTGACGGTGGCCCGCAACGCCCTTCCTTCGCGCCCCCGAGTGGATAAGAGGCGCGCCATGGCTTCCGAGAAAACGACCGGCATCTTCCCCGTCATCATGGCGGGGGGCAGCGGCACCCGCTTCTGGCCCCTCTCGCGCACCTCGCGCCCCAAGCAGTTCCTCTCGCTGGCCACCAACCGGCCGCTCATCGTCGAGACGCTCGCCCGCCTCAAGGGCCTCGCCGGGCCGAAGCAGTCGTTCGTCGTCTGCGGCGCCGTGCACGCGCCGATGGTGAAGAAGGCGCTGCCGTCGTTGCCGAAGCAGAACGTCATCGTCGAGCCGCAGGCCCGCAACACCGCGCCTGCCATCGCGCTGGCCACGGCACACGTCGCGAAGCACGACCCCGAAGGCATCGTCATCGTCATTCCGTCCGACCAGCACGTCGCCGACGTCGCCGCGTTTCAGGCGTCGCTCACCGAGGCCATCGAGGTCGCGCGCTCAGGGCAGATCGTCACCCTCGGCATCGCGCCGACGCGCCCCGAGACGGGCTACGGCTACATTCAAGTGGGTGAGGTGCTCTCGGGCACCGCGCGCCGCGTGAGCCGGTTCGCCGAGAAGCCAGACCGCGCCACCGCCGAGCAGTACCTCGTCTCGGGCGAGTACCTGTGGAATGCGGGGCTCTTCGTCTTCCGCGCTGACGTCATGCTCGAGGCCTTCAAGCACCACATGCCCGAGCTCTCGCAGGCGCTCGACGCGATTCGCGGTTCGCTGGGTACGAAGAAGGAAGCCGCGACGGTGAAGCGCGAGTTCCCGAAGATGCCCGCCACCAGCATCGACTACGGCATCGCCGAGAAGGCCGCGAACATCGCCGTGGTGCCCAGCCGCTGTGGCTGGAGCGACGTGGGCAGCTTCAACGCTCTCTCCGAGGTGCGAGCGCTCGACGAGGCCGGCAACGTCTCGCTGGGCAGCAACTTCCTCATCGACTCGGCCGGCTGCGTCGTCGTCGGCAAGGACAAGCCCATCGCCGTCGTCGGCATGAAAGACGTCGTCGTCGTCGACGCGGGCGACGCGATTCTCGTGCTGCCGAAAGACAAGAGCCAGGACGTGCGCAAGGTCGTCGAGGCGCTCAAGGCGAAGAAGCTCACGAAGCTGTTGTGAGCGCAGCGCCCTCAGCTCGAAGACGCGCGTGAACCCGTGGTGAGCACGAGCGCTCGCTCGACGGGCAGCAGTCGCTCGACCTGCGCCCACTCGCCGCGCTGGCGCAGGGCACGCAGTTTCGACACCAGCGGCGTCACGTCGTCGATGGCGGCGATCCACTCCGAGGCGTAGCGCTTCGTCAGGTCGCGGCCGATGCCGAGCTGAATGGTGCGGTGGTTCAACTTGCCGCCCCGCATCGTTCGCTCCGGGTCCCACTGCACGAGGGCCTGGGCTGACTTCAGCAACTCCGGCTGGCCGTGCGTGGGCACCGCCATCGCGACCAGCGCTTCGAACGCGGAGCGGTGCATGCGCACGGCGAGCACGCGCTCCTGGTTCGACTTGGTGGCCCACCCGCAGCGCTCCATCATCCACAAGAACGACGGCTTCACCCACGTCATGCGCTCGAACGAGAACGGCGCCACGAAGCGCTGCGCGGCGACTGCCGCATCGGCGATGGCGGGTGCGTACGCCTGGTACACGACGACGGTGCGCGCATCGTGCAGCGCCCGGAGCTGGTGAGAGGGAACCATGCCCTCCAGACGGTCAGCGCAAGAGTCTCTGACACTCTTTGCTCAGGCGGCCTTCGACGGCGGGTGCTGGCAGCGGTGCTCCGAGGCCCAGCGCGCGGCGAAGGCCCTGACGGTGGGCAAGAGCGAGGCGACACCGAGCTGGGCTGCGAGGGCGTCTGCACGCGCGGGGGCGAGCCCGCACACGGCCTCCTCCTCGAGCATCACCGAGAGCGCCGTGGCCGTTCGTGCGTCGAGCGCGGCGTCTGGGCCTGGCACCTCTTCGTGCCAGCGAACCGCGTTCACCACCGTGCTGGGAATGCGCCAGAGCCCGAGCAGCACGGTGGCGACCTCGGCGTGCGTGGTGCCGAAGCGCTGCCGCTCGAGCACGTTCAGCTCGGCGCGGCCCGTCATCGCGCCGGCCCACACCTCGCGGTAGTCGTCAGGCCGCTTCCACGCGAGGGCATAGACGCCAATCTCGGTGAGCAGCGCGGCCTCCGAGGCGAGGTGGGTGACGGGGCTGCCCTCGGTGATGAGGCGGGCGAGCTGCGCGCGGAAGAGGCCGCGTTGGCGCACGTCGTCGAGCAGCCCCAGCGCGTCGGGCGCGGGGAAGAGCTCGGCCAGCAGCACCAGCTCGCGCAGCCGCTCGAAGCCGAGCAGCACGATGGCCTCGCGCACGTTCGCCACCGCGCGGGGCAGACCGAAGAAGGCCGAGTTCACGAAGCGAAGCACCGCCGACGTCAGCACGAGGTCGTCGGCGATGAGCCGCGCCACCTCTTCGCTCGACGAGTTCGGGCGATCGATGACGTCGGTGACGCGGTGGTAGACCTCGGGAGAGATGGGCAGCTGGCCGAGCCCCGCCACCAGCGTGCGCGCCGCCTCGTGCTGCAGCGACTCGCAGAGCCGACAGCACTCCTCGACCGCGGCCATGATGGCGCCCGCGCTCGACGGCTTGGTGAGAAACTGGTGCGACACCGAGGCGAGCCGATGGCCCGTCTTCGCGTCGGTCTGGCCCGACAACACGAGGCGCAC
>JAACJQ010000088.1 GCA_016879935.1 Archangiaceae bacterium
CAACCTGCCGAGATGACGTTCGACTGCTGATGGCGAGCCCCTTGCGATGGGGCTGGTCACCATGAACCTGTTTCCCGGTCGTATTCCTCTCGTTCGTCACCTCGGCCTCTACAACGCGTTTCACCAGCACGAAGGCAACCAGCTCGTGCACACGCTCGCGTCGCCGTTCGTCTACCTCTCGGCGCTCGTGCTCATTCAGGTGCTGCTGCCGGTGGTGCTGAGTCCCTTCGTGGCCGTGTCGCTCACGCTCATGGCCCTCGCCGACTGGCGCGCCACGTTCGTGTACGGCCTCGGCGTCGCTGCCGCGTGTGCCGCTGCCATCGCGCTCAGCCACGTGATTCCCGCCGTGCCGCTCGTGCTCGCCGCGCTCGCGATGCAGGGCCTCGCTTGGGCGTCACTCATCTTCATCGGTCACGGCGTGTACGAGCCGCCCGTCATCGTCGACGGCCAGCCGATGAGCACCGGCGTGTACTTTCACCGTGGCTACAACCGCGCGCGCGACCTCGGCGCCCAGCCCAACGCGTTCGACGTGTTCCTGCAGTTCAGCATCGCGCCGCTCGCGCACACGAACGACCTGCTGTTCTCGCTCGGGCTGCGGAAGGAGCTGAAGGACGCGATGGTCGCCGAGCGCACGAAGGTGCTCGCACGTCTGGCCGCTGGATGCGCGCCGCTGGAAGCGAACGAGACTGCAGAACTTGGTGCGGCTCAGCTCTCGAGCAGCTGACGGCCCATCTCGCGCAGCTGGCTCTTCAGCGAGCCGTCGTAGGTGCGCGAGCCGACCGAGGCCACCACGCCGCCGAGAATGCTCGGGTCGACCTTCGCGTCGAGCATCACCTTGCGCTGCGTGAGCGTCTCGAGCTGGGCCTTGATGGCGACGAGCTGCGCGTCGCCGAGCAGCGTCGCCGACGTCACCGTGCCACGAACGCGACCCATGCCGGCGTCGACCAGGTCGCGGAACTGCAGGGCCAGCATGGGCAGTGCGCTGATGCGGTTGCGGTCGGTCAGCAGCTTGAGCAGGTTGGCCAGCATCGGGTTCATGCCGTTGGCCGCCTTGATGAGGCCTTCGGTCATCGCCATGCGCTGGGCACGCGTCGCGGCAGGGTTCGACAGCGCCTCGAGCACCGTGGGCGCCGTGTGCAGGTAGCGCACGAGCTCTTCGAGCTGCGAAAGAACCTGATCAGCCTGGGCTCCCGAGGCATCGAGGAGCGCACGGGCATAGCGGCGGGCGACGGAGACGTTCTGCATGCGCCGCGCCCTAGCACACGGCCCCATGGCGGCAAGCTCGGCGCGCAGGCGGGTTCAGCCCTGCTGATGGCACGGTTTCCCACCTCGCTGTCGTGCGGGGGCGAGCGGCGCGCCTCCCGGAATCTGGATCATCCCACCTCGGCGGAGGGCTAGACTCGACGTCCCTTCATGGATCCCGTCATCGGTATCGACCTCGGCACGACCTACAGCGCCGTCGCCACGCTCGATTCTGGCCGCCCGCTGCTGATTCCGAGTCGCGCCGGAGCCCGCCTCACTCCCTCGGTCGTCGGCTTCACCGCCATGGGCGAACGCGTCGTCGGCGAACGTGCCCAGATTCTCGGAGACGAAGCGCCAGACCGCGTCGCTCCGGCCACCAAGCGCTTCATCGGCAAACGTTGGAGCCAGGGCCTCGAGAAGGCCGCCCGCGCCGTCGTGCCATACCCCGTGCTCTCGGGCCCGCAGGGGGAAGTCCGCATTCGTGTCGCCGGCCGGGTGATGCCCCTCACGCAGGTCTCGGCCATGTTGCTCGGCGAGCTCAAGCTCGACGCCGAGGCCCACTTCGGCCGCCCCGTCTCGAAGGCCGTCATCACCGTGCCCGCCAACTTCGACGAAGGCCAGCGTCAGGCCACCCGTGAAGCCGCGCGCATCGCCGGCCTCGAGGTGCTCCGGTTGCTCAACGAGCCCACCGCCGCGGCCATGGCGTACGGCCTGGTGAACTCGTTCCAGGGCCGCGCGCTCGTGTTCGACCTCGGCGGCGGCACCTTCGACGTCTCGGTGCTCGAGATGGAGAACGGCGTCTACGAAGTGAAGGCCACCGGCGGCGACCCGCAGCTCGGCGGTGACGACTTCGACGCGCGCATCGTGCAGTGGCTCGTCGCGCAGGTGCCCGACCTGCACCGCGAAGCCGTGATGAAAGACCGCGTCTCGATGCAGCGCCTTCGCTACGCGGCCGAGCGTGCCAAGCGCACCCTGTCGGACCAGGTCGAGGCCTTCATCTCGGTCGGAGAGCTCGGCGACCATCAAGAGGGCGCGCCCGAGCGCTACTGCCAGCTCGACACCGCGCTGACGCGAGACTTCTTCCAGACGCTCGCCGAGCCGCTCACCACGCGCTGCATCGACGTGTGCCGCTCGGTGCTCGACGAAGCGAAGCTGACGCCCGGCGACATCGAGGCCGTCATGCTCGTCGGCGGCATGACGCGCATGCCCCTCGTTCGGCAGCTCGTCACCCAGCTCTTCGGTCGGCAGCCCGTCACGGGGGTGAACCCCGACGAGGCCGTCGCGCTGGGCGCTGCCGTGCACGCCGCCGAGCTCGTCTCACGCCAGGGCCAGACGCTGCTCATCGACGTCGCCACGCACACCATGTCGGTGGGCGTGCTCGGTGGAACGGTGCGCAAGCTCATCGCGCGAAACTCGCCGGTGCCCGCCACGGCGCGCGAGACGTTCCTGCCCGGCCGCACGGGCCAGACGCAGGCGCGCATTCCCGTCTTCCAGGGTGAGAGCGAGTTCGCCGACGAGTGCACGAAGCTGGGCGAGGTCGTGCTCACCGACATCAACGTCGTCAACCGCGCCGAAGTGCCCATCGAGGTGACGTTCGAGCTCTCGAACGAAGGCACGCTGTCGGTGCGCGCGGTCGACACCACGACGGGCATGGCCGAGGCGATTCGCATCGAGGCCCGCACCACGTTGAGCACCACCGAGGTCGACTCGCTCTCGCAGGAGCAGGCCGCCTACTCGCAGCAGCAGGCCGAGAAGGACAAGGTGCTGGCCATCTCGACGTTCCCGCGGGTGCTCGACAAGGCCGAGCGGCTGGTGCGGCTGCTCGAGAAGAGCGCCGAAGAGAACCCGAGCCCCGAGGCCGACTCCGCCGTTGGCCAGGTGAAGGCGCTGCTCGCGCAGGGCCGCGTCGCCGTGAAGCTCGGAGACACCGCGCAGATGGCCGAAGTGACGCGGCTGCTCGAGCGCCTCGTGGCGCTCACCTGACGAACCCGACCGTGGAGGTCTTCTCGTGACGATGTTCGCGTTGCTCGCCGTGCTCTCGCAGTTCCCCATCGACGAGAACACCGCGACCTACGAGAAGCTCGAGAGCGCCGACGGCATCACGCTGCTGGGCCGGCCGGTGAAGGGCAGCCCGTACCAGGAGTACCAGCTGCAGACGGTGGCGCCGTACCAGGTGACCGACCTCTGCGAGGCCATCTTCGAGTGGGGCACGCGCGGCTCCGACAGCCCGGGCATGGTGCTCAGCAAGGTGCTCGTCGACGGAGAGAACCAGCGCATCGTCTACGCGCACATCTCGCAGCCCATCGTCGCCAACCGTGACTACGTGCTGAGCGTGAAGCGCGAGTGGCTGTCGCCGACGCATTGCCGCGTGCGCTTTCGCACCACGACGGAGTCGGCGCCGCCCAGGCCCGAAGGCTTCGTGCGCATGGAGAAGCTCTGGGGCGAGTGGAACCTGGTCGCGAAGGCCGAAGGTGGCTCCACTGTCTCGTACACGCTCTTCTCCGACCCGGGCGGCTCGGTGCCGGCCTTCCTCGTGCACGGTGGCCAGAAGTCGGCGGCGAAAGACTCCGTCACCCGCGCGCTGAGCAAGGCGAAGGCCTTCGTCGAGAAGAAGAAGTAGCGGCTGTTACTGGAGCAAGCCCGGCCCGTGCTGCGAGGCGGTGTCGAGGGCGCGCTTGAGGCGGTCTTTCACGCGCAGCTCGATCTGCCGAAGCCGTTCGCGCGAGAGCTTGAAGCGGTCTCCGAGGTCGGCCAGCGTCGTCTCGTCGTCGTCCGAGAGCAGGCGGTGCTGGAGCACGGCGCGCTCGCGGTCGTCGAGGCCCTTCCACAAGCGGCGAACGGTGACGTGCACGAGCTCGTCACGCTCGACGTCTCCCAGCGCGCGCTCGGGGTCGGCCTCTTCGCCCGGCAGCAGGTCGAGGGCGGTGGTGTCGGAGTCGTCACCCAGCTTCACGTCGAGCGACACGTCGGACGACGCGAGGCGGGCGGAGTGCTGGCGAATCACGTCTTCCGAGACGCCGAACTGGCGGGCCAGCAGCGCGTCGATGCCCTCGTGGCCGACGCCCAGCTGGGTCTCGGCCTTCGCCCGGGCGCTGCGCAGCTTGAAGAAGAACTTCGCGCCGAGCGCGCCGGTGGCGGCGGTGACGATGCTGTTGGCGCGCATCGCGTAGGCCAGCATGTGCGCCCGAATCCAATAGGTCGCGTAGGTCTTGAAGCGCACGCCACGCAGGTCGAACTTCTCGACCGCGCGGAGCAGCCCGACGTTGCCCTCGGCGATCAGCTCGTCACGCGGCACGCCGTAGCCACGCAGGCGACGCGCGACCTGCAACACCACGGGCAGGTGCGCCTCGACGAGCGCCTCGGCGGCCTTGCGGTCTTTGTGCTCGAGCCAACGGCGCGCCAGCGCCTTCTCTTCGTCTTCCGACATCGGAGGACGACGGCTGATCCGCGCGCACTGCAGCTCGAAGTAGCTCGCTTCGCTCATGCCCATGGTGAACCTCTCGCGGTGTTGGGATGAGCGCTGTGTAACGTTCGTCGAATCTGTTGATAACTCGATATTTGGCAGTCGAAGCTTCTGTTTTGTCGAAGTGTCTAGCGAGACACCACGAGGCGCCCGTGACGGCCTGCTGCCGCCTCGCGTTGCCGTTCGAGCTCGCGCGCGACGAGGCGGCCCAGGCGATCAGCCGCGTGGTCGAGCAGCGACAGCACGTCGGAGTTCTCGTCCTCCACGCGCAGCTCGTCGCCGTGGTCGAGCTTGACGGTGAGTGAGCAGCGTTTGTCGATGCCGCCGCGCGGCCCGTTCACGTCTTCGAGCAAGACCTTCACCGCGCGAATGCGGTTCGAGAAGCGCGACAGCGCGAAGTGCAGTCGTCTGTCGGCGTGCTGCTCCAGCTCGGGTGACACGGTGAGGCCTCGACCGCGAATCTCGATGTTCACGAACGGTCAGGTACGCACCGCGCGGGGGCCCACCACTGATTTTCTCGATGGGTCACCTCACGGATTGCAGAAGTCGCAAATCGCCTCAGGCGCCGAGCGCTCGGGCGCAGGCTCCCAGGTCGTGAGGCTGCAGCGGCGGCAGCGTCGACTGACGCCGAGGGCCGCGCGCGTGGGAGCCCCACAGGCCGAGCAGGGCAAGCCGGGCGTGCGCACCTCGAGCGGGTCACCAGGCCAGCCACACGCCGCGCAGCAGGTGACGAGCTGCCGAAGGCAATGCCGTGTGGCGCGCACGATCGCGGCCTGACGGGTGGGGTTGCGGTGCGCGCGCATGTCGGTCGCCAAGGTGACGGGGCCTCCCGATGGCAGCGTGGTGACTGGCACGCCATCGGCGAAGAGCCCGTGCGAAGGGAACCGGGCCTGATCAGCGAAGGCGCGCGTTTCGTCGAGCGTCGACACGGTGCGGGTCGCGAAGTTCGTGTCGGTCGTCAGGTCGAGCCCGAGCAGCTCGAGGTTCGTGAGCCGGTCGACCAGCAGCACCAGCTCGGAGCCGCACGCCGTCCACGGCAGCGAGGGATGTGGCCCGAAGCTGCCCTCACTCGCGAGGGCGAAGCGCGCGCTGGGGCAGGCCTCGAGCGCCCACGACGCCTTCGTGCGCGCGGTCTCGAGGGGCGAACGCTCCCGGCGAACCGAGCCGCTGAAGGTGCCGAGCACGTCGGTGTCTCGCTCGACGTGCACGAACCCGAGACCTTCGGCTTCGAGGAGCGGCCGAACGAGCTGCTCCTTGCCGTGCTTCGTGACGAAGGCGACGGTGGCGCCGCGGTGCCCGGGCCACGGCGTCATGCGCCCGGCGTCTCGCCTTCACCCTGCGCACGCGTCCACCCCGTGGCGCCGTCGAACTCCTGCAGCTTCTCGATGTGCATCCACGCGAAGTGCTTCTGAATGCGGCTCAAGAGGTCCCACAGCTCTTCACTCTTGAGCTGGTACGTCTCGGCGCGCGTGATGAAGCGGCAGCGCCAGTGGTCGACGCAGTCGGTTGGCGTGCCGGTGAGCGGGTACACCTGCGTGCCGCGGTTGCTGATCATCTTCAGCTTGAACGGCGTCGACAGGCACAGCTCGTCCATCGCGCGGCCGAGGCTCTCGGGGTCGGTGGCGCTCTCGACGAACACGTCGAAGCCAGCGAGGCGGCGGCTCTTCACCTTCACGAAGTCGCGGTCGGTCGAGACGGTGGGCAGGCGCAGCGGCTTCACCACGCGCGCGGGCTTCGCGGCGGTGGGCGTCTTGCCCAGGTTCTGGATGATGGCGTCGGTGAACGCCTTCGTGCCGAGCGCGCCCTCGGGCTTCACGTCGCAGGTGAACAGGCCCTGCTCGTAGGTGGCGAGCACCGCGTTCTCGATGCGGGTGGCGGCGTCGTGCTCATCGAGGTGGCGCAGCAGCATCACCGCCGAGAGCACCTCGGCCGTCGGGTTCGCCAGGTCCTTGCCGGCGATGGTGGGCGCGGTGCCGTGAACGGCCTCGAAGATGGCGATGTCGGCGCCGAGGTTCGCGCCGGGCGCGAAGCCCAACCCACCGATGAGCCCCGAGGTGAGGTCAGAGAGAATGTCGCCGTTCATGTTGCTGGTGACGATGACCTCGAACTGCTCGGGGGCGCGCACGAGCTGGTGGGCGGCGTTGTCGACGAGCAGGTGGTGCGCCTTGATGCCGGGGTACTCCCTGGCGACCTCTTCGAAGGTGCGCTTCATGAGGCCCTCGGTGAACTTCATGATGTTGGCCTTCGTCGCGCAGTGCACCGACGAGCGGCCCTCCGAGACGGCGACCTCGAAGGCGAGCCGCACCACCTTCTCGCAGCCCTTCTTCGACATCAGCTTGAGGCACTGCGCGACGCCGGGCGTCTGCAGGTGCTCGATGCCCGCGTACAGGTCTTCGACGTTCTCGCGCACGACGACGAGGTCGACGCCACGGCCGCTGAAGGGCGTCTTCACGCCCGGCACCTCACGCACCGGCCGCACGTTGCCGTAGGTCTCGAAGAGCTTTCGCAGCGTGACGTTGGCGCTCTTCTCGCCGTAACCCACGGGCGTCTCGAGCGGGCCTTTGAGCGCGACGCGCGTCTGCCGCAGCGACTCGATGGTCTCTTCCGGCACGCCGGTGGGGTTGCCCGCCTTGAACACCTTCGCGCCTGCCAGCCGCTCCTCCCACGCCAGCTTCACGCCTGCCGCGTCGATGAGACGCCGCGCCGCCGCCGTCACCTCGGGGCCGATGCCGTCTCCGGGAATGAGGGTGACCCGCTTCAACCCCTGCTCGTTCGTTCGAAAGATGCCCATCTGTCTGCTCCCGGTGTTCCCGCGCGTGGTGGTCGACATACGAAATGAATGTCGTATGTTCCGGCTGATCACGACGAGGCCTCGCCGCGTCAAGGAGAAGTGCATGGCCGCCAACTGGACCTTTCTGTCGAACCACGCCCACGTGCTGCTGTGTCTGGCGAAAGACCCCGAGCAGCGCATGCGCGAGGTGGCTGACCTCGTGGGCATCACCGAGCGCGCGGTGCAGCGCATCGTCACCGAGCTGGAGGAGGCGGGGTACCTCGAGCGCGAGAAGGACGGGCGGCGCAACCGCTATCGGGTCAACCGTTCGCGGCCGCTACGGCACCCCATCGAGGCGCATCGTCGTGTGTCGGCGCTCATCGACCTCGTCACGAAGTGACGGCGCTTCTAGTGGCAGCGGACGACGAGCGGAGCAGCGCCCACCTGCGCTACATCGAGTGCCCCTGACCGAGGGAATCGAGAGACGTGAGCGTTCGAGCCGTCAAAGAGAAGGCCGCGAAGCTGGTGGCCTCTGGGCAGTTCGAGCGCGCCGAGGTGCTGCTGCGGCAGGCGTTGACGCAGTCTCCGCGCGACGTGGCGACGTGGCTGCGGCACGCCGAGGTGCTCAAGCGGCTCTCGCGCAACCCCGACGCCGTGGCGAGCTACCGGCTGGCGGCGCGTATTCTCGATGAAGAGGGGCACCACCCACGCGCGGTCGCGGCGCTGAAGCTCGCGCTGTCGCTGGTGCCCGACGACGTCGACCTCATCGCCGACATCATCCGCTCCGAGATGCGGGCGCGGCGCGAGGGCAAAGACGCACGCGCGCTGTTTCCGCTCTCGTCTCCGTCGCAGCTGCTCACCGCTGCGTCGAGTGAGTCTGGCTTGTTCCAGGGTGCGAACTCGATGGCCGAGAGTTCACCGCAGCTGGCGTTGCCCATGTCGACGCCGGTGCGGCCGGCGCACGTCGACGCGCCAGCCTCACTGCGTGCCCAGAACGCAGCGGCTCGTGCCGATGCGTGGGTGCCCGAGCCCACCGCGCCTGAAGGGCCGACCGCTGGCGGGTTCGCGGCGCCACCTGCGCCGTTGCCTCCGCCCGACGCCGCCGTCGCAGAAGCCGCGTCGTCACCAGCGCCGTCGGCTGCGCCGCCACCTGCACCGTTGCCTCCGCCCGACGCCGCCGTCGCAGAAGCCGCGTCGTCACCAGTGCCGTCTGATGCGCTGCCGACCGCGCCCGGCCTTCCGCTCGATGGCCCTTCGCAGCTCACGTCTCACGGAACGTCGTCACCGGCTCCGGTCCCTGCGGCGCTCCCATCGGGCGGAGCGATGTCGCTCGACGGTTCGTCGCAGCTCGCGTTCGACGCAACGTCTTTGCTCGACACGCTTCCACGGCCTGCGCCGTCTGCGCCTCTGCGTTTCGAGGTCGAAGCTTCGGCTCAATGGCCACAGGTTCGTCGACTGTCGGACCTGCGCATCGCGGTGCAAGCCGCCGAAGGCGCACGCTGGGTCGTGCTCGAAGCGTCGTCACCCATCGCCGTGCGTTTCGCCGACGAGCTCGAGATTCCAGACGACGCCGAGTGGCTGGAGTAGCGCCGCCAGCCTCAGCGCTGTGGCGGGACTGGCACCTCGATGTGGTTGCGCGATGCGACGGCAGGAAATCGAAGCGTCTTCCTCAGGGCTTCTTCTCCACGCCAGCCTCGGGGTCCGCCGGGTACGCCTCGAGCCGGCACTCGCGCCAGAAGAAGTTCAGCGAGCTCGTTGCAGTGGCAAAGGGGCGCGGCTCGAACGGCCTTTCCGGGTCGTCGAGTTGCGCCATGGCGGTCGACGCCACGAAGAGCGCGACGCCTGCGCACAGGAGGTTTCGGTTCAGCGAGGTCATGGCCGGTCGAACACCGGTGCGGCCCGAAGAGGTCCAACGCGCGCGCCGAGTGGTTGCGATAGCGGCCGTGCGGCACCGGGTATAAGTCGTGCGCGTGCGGACGTTCCTCGTGGTGGCGCTTCTCTCGTCGACGGCGTTTGCAGAGCGCGTCTTCCCCTTCACGTGGACGTCGGCGACCCAGGCGAAGTCGACGAGCGACGCCGAGCTGTGGCTCACCATGCGCACGGGCCGCAAGACGCCCTTCGACCAGCTCGAGGTGCGTGGCTGGGTGAGCGCCGGAGTCGCGCGCAACGTCGACGTGCACTTCGGCCTCGAGACCGACTTCGTCCTGCGCCGCCGCGAACAGAAAGAGCTCGACGGCCGCATCTCGGCGCTGGCCCGCTACCGCTTCTTCGAGCCCGATGAGGTGCTCGGCGTCGCCTTGCTCGGGCGCGCGGGCTTCGGTGTCGCGAGCTCGGTGCTCGAAGGCCGGCTCGTGCTCGACCGCAAGCTGGGCGACGTGCTGCTGGCGGCGAACTCGTCGTACGAGCGCACCGTGTTCTGGGACCGGAGAGACGCCATCGACACGCGGCTCGAGCAGAACCTGGGCGTGACGCTGCGGGTGACGCCAGACGTGACGGCCGGCTTCGAGGTGCGCGCGCGCACGGCGTTGAAGGCCGGCGAGTATCAGGGCACGGCGGTGTACTTCGGGCCCAGCCTGAGCATCTCGACGAAGGTGGTGTGGTTCAGCATCGGCGCGGTCGCGCAGGTCATGTCCGACAAGGCCGAAGGCGACAAGGGCAACGGGCAGCCCATCATCTTCCGCGATGACGAGCGCTTCGGGCTGCGCGTGGTGGTGGGCGCTCCGACGGCGAAGTGACGATGGCCGCGTGGAACGTCGAGGCGCTGCGCCGTGCGCTCGGTTCTGACGAAGCGCTGGCTCCGCGGTTCTCGACGCCTTCGCGCACGTGGGGTGTCGACGAAGCGGCGTTGGTCTCCGTCCTGCGCGCGACGGGCCTTCCTTCGACCGTGTGGCCCGAACTCGATCTCGACGGCCTGCTGCTCGCGCACGCGTGCCTGAAGAACGACGCGATGGCGCTGCGGGTGCTCGACGCCGAGCTGCTGCCTCCCGTCGCGGCGGCGCTGCGACGGCGCGCATCGGCCGATGACGTCGACGAGGCGATGCAGGTGCTGCGCGCCCGGCTGCTCGTCGGTGCCGAGCCGAAGCTGACGAAGTACTCCGGCCGTGGTCCGCTCGGCGCGTTCCTGCGCATCGCCGCGTCGAACGTGCTCTCGAACCTGCGCCCCGTCGTCGCGAACGTGACCGACGATGACGACCTCGCAGCCGTTCCCGATGCGAGCGACCTCGAGTCGAAGCTGGCGCGGCGCGACCAACAGCAGCAGTTCCGTCAGGTGTTTCGAGAAGCGGTGCAGTCGCTCACCGCGCGGGAGCGGTCGCTGTTGCGCATGAGCCTGCTCGACGGCCTCTCCATCGACGAGCTCGCGCCCATGTACGGAGCGCACCGCGCGTCGGTGGCCCGCTGGGTGTCGGCGGCGAAGGAGCGGCTCTCGGCCATCACGCGCTCGAAGCTCTCGGTCGCGCTGCAGCTGCCGGAAGACGACGTCGAGCGGCTGCTGACGAGCGTGCAGAACGGCTTCGAGCTGTCGTTGAGCCGGGCGCTTCGCGAGTCGGGAAATTCCGCTCCGAAAATCGGCTGAAATTCTCCTGCGACTTGCTCCCGGCCCGGCCTGTCAGGGCCAGTGACGGGCGACGCAGCACTCCTCTCTCTCCTTTCACCGCCCGCGCCGGAGCCACATGTCTCGTCTTCTCTCTGCGGTCGTCTTCTTCAGCGTCGTCGCGTGCGGGCCCATGCCGGGGCCCGGCGGAACGGGAGGTGGCAGCGCAGGTGGCCTCTCGGTGACGGGCGGCGGCTTCTCGGGCACCGGCGGTGGAACGTCGGGCACGGGCGGTGGAGCCGCTCAAACCGGTGGCGGCTCGGCTGGTGGAGGTACGGCATCGGGCGGAGGCGCTGCGTCGGGCGCGTGGACGCAGGCCGGCTGCGACGCCGTGATGGACAAGTTCGCCTCGGCGAACTGCGCGGACAAACAGAACTGGCTCCAGTTGAAGGTCGCCGCCTGCGCGAAGCTGTCGAACACGACCTCGGTCGCCCTGTGCAGCACGGCCTTCACCAAAGCCAAAGCGTGCGAAGCGCAGTTCGTCTCGCAGGGCATAGTGGCGTGCATCGGGCCTGCGACCGACACCAACGACACCTGCGGCGCCGACGTGGTGCTCGGAGCGCTCTGCGCGGGCACCGTCAACAACGTGCAGTGCGCGGGCGTGCAATGCCAATACAACTCCGACTGCCCCTCGGGGTGGACGTGCAACGACCAGACGGACCGCTGCGTGAACACCTCGGCGCGCTGCCCGGGGCTGCCTTGCCGCTACAACGCCGACTGCCCCACGGGCTTCACGTGCAACAACGGCACGGGCCAGTGTAACGCGAACTGAGCGAGCGCCATGCACTCCCTTCTTCTCGCGCTCGTCTTCAGCGCCGCCCCGCAGGACGACCTGCTCGACGCAGCCGACACCTTCGAGCGCGCGCTCTCGCTCGTCAGCCGGCAGCAGCGCTCGTGTCAGGACGCGCTCGCGCAGAACCTCACGCAGTCGATTCGTGACGCGCGCACCGCCGCCGGCAAACGCGGCACCACGCAGGAGTCGGTGCAGAACCTGAGGTTGTTCGCGGCCGGCATGGTGCTGGCGAGCGGGCTGTCGACGTGCCCCTCGCAGGTGACCGACCTCATCTCGGAGGGCGTCGGTGACTTGAACCGCGCGTTCGATGCCGCCTCCGTCGTCGAGGAGCGACCCTCGCGCCGCCGGG
>JAACJQ010000427.1 GCA_016879935.1 Archangiaceae bacterium
AGCGCGGGCCGACGTGGGTCGAGGCACGCATTGAGCGGCTCCCGCTCGGAGTCGACGAGCGAGTGCTTCAGCATCTGCGTGATGGCGGCGCTCCAGAGTTCGTCATCGTCGGCGTGCGCGCAGAGCACCCGCGTCGCACCTTCCACGTCACACGTGCGTGGTTTGCCGAAGCCAGCCGCGCGCAGGTCGGCCAGCACGAGGTCTCTCGTCGGCGGAGCGCTCGGCTTCGTGCTGACGCCGCAGACGAACGGCGCGCCACTGTCGAGCACCACGTGCCGCCAGTGCTTGCCTTCATCGGCCGTCACCGACACCACGTGCCCATGGAACTCGACCGACAACGTCGCGTGCTTCGCCGCCGCGAACTCCGACGCGCTCGACTCCAGGTATCCCGTGCCGAAGCGGTCGATGAGCACCTTCTGCGTCTCGGCGCCGCGTTTCAGCACGAGCTCGTGAAAGACCTGATCAGACACGCTGCTGTGCACGCCCGTGTGGCCCTTGCTGAAGACGACCGAGGGTGTCGCGGTCCACATTCCATCGGTGCTCGTGACTGGTGCGCCGTCGACGCGGCCTGATTTCTCTGGGCGGCAGCAGCACCCGGAAGCGACGAGCGCCACCGTCAGCCACGCGCGAAGCATCAGAACGCCCAGCCGATGGCGCTGTGTGCTGCGGGAATGAAGCCGTGAATGCCACCCAGTGAGGCGGGGCCGTACGAGAAGTACGAGACGCCGAGTCCACCCGAGAGCACGAGGCCCGGCCCGAGAATGGCGGTGTAGCCCGCGAGCAGGCTCGTGTAGCCGCCGGGCGCCGTGCCCTCCGACGACGTCACCGCCGCGAGCACGCCACGCAGCATCACCCCCGCACCTTCGGGAGCGAGGCCCCACACGAACGCGCGCACGCCGACCTCGGCGCCGTACCCGCGGAAGGGACCCTTCGGAAACCCGATGGGGCTGTCGAAGAGCCGCAAGCTCGGCCCCGCGTAGAGGGAGAAGTGCGGGCCCAGCGTGTGCTCGACCTGCACGTGCACGAACCCGAGCACGAAGGTGAGCGGGTCGACGCTCACGGTCCACTGCTTCGGCGCTTCAGGTGGAGCCGCCGAGAGCACGAGCGAGAGGAGCAGCGAGGTCAGGGGAAGTACCCCGGCTCGAACGCGTCGGCGAAGTCGGTCGCGTTCTGCACGCGCGGGTTGATGGGCAGGCGGAAGATGCGCTCCACCGACTTCACGAACGAGCTGTGGCTGAGCGAGCCCGCCATCGCGTGACCCGGCTTCACGTGCGGGCCGACGACGATGAACGGCGTCGTGCTGGCGAGCGCGGGCTCGTCCCACACGATGAACAACACCCCGCCGTGCGCCTGAATGAACGAGAGAATGGGCGGCACCGCGCTCGCGAGGAAGCTGTCTCCGCCGCCGATGCACGCCGAGATGGTGAGCCCGCTCGTGCAGCCGTTGGAGCAGCCGCTCGCGCCGTGCATGTCGTTGCAGAGGTCGGGCGTGATGAAGGTGTAGTTCGCGACGTCCATCGCGGCGAGGTCGGCAGCGAGGCCCGCGTGCGTGTACGGGCGGTGACGCGAGGCGCAGGCCGCGTTCGTCGCAGACGGTGGGCTGCCCGAGACGTCGTGGAAGAAGATGAACGGGTCGTGCTTGGGCGCGTAGAAGCCGTCGCCGTTGATGGGGCAGGCGCCCGTCGAGGCGTTGAGGCCCTGCTGGTACGAGCGCCACGTCTTGCCGGCCGCGACGAGCTTGGTGGCGATGTGGTTCGTCTCGTTCGTGCTGTTGCTCGCTGACGGGCTGTCGTCGGTCGAGAACGTCGTGTCGGCGTAGACGTTCGTGCCGCCCTCGAGCCACAGGTAGTGCGGCTCGCTCACGACGAGCGCTCCGAGCACGTCGGCGTAGTTGGTCGCATACGAGTACTGCGTGCGCAGGGTCTGGTTGATGTACGTCGCGCTCGAGCTTCCGTAGACGCCGATGATGCCGGCCGCGTCCTGGTTCTCCATCGCGATGACGAAGACGTAGGGAATCGGAACTCCAGCGTCGGCGACTCCGCCAGCTGATCCGCCTGCGGTCGCTGATCCGCCGGCAGCTGATCCGCCAGCACGCCCACCGGCGGTCGCGGAGCCTCCTGCCGTTGCTGTTCCACCGGCGCTCGCAGTGCCACCAGCGGTCGCGGTTCCACCGGCGGTCGCAGCTCCTCCAGCACTCGCGGTTCCACCAGCGCTCGTGGTGCCACCGGCCGTGACGGATCCACCGGCCGCGGATCCACCAGCCGTGGCGAATCCACCAGCCGTGACGGATCCACCGGCCGCGGATCCACCAGCCGTGGCAGATCCACCAGCTGTCGCAGTGCCGCCCGCGCTCGCCGCTCCACCGCCAGCTGAGGCCGTGCCACCTGCTGCGCTCCCGCCACCAGCGCCCTGCACAGGCATCTCACCGCAGGCGAGCAGTCCAGCCACCACACCAACTCCAAGAACGCGTCGCACCATGTGCACCCCGAGTGGAGCGCACCTTCCTCAAGGAGCGCGACGCGCACAAGCCATCAGCCGCCGTGTCGCGAGATGACCCATGACGTCACGGCGTCGCGCCGTCGACCGTCACGGTCAGCTTCTCGTGCCAGATGCCGATGAGGCCGACGAGGCCGGGTGGCGTGTCGACGAGCGGTGTCTCGTAGGTCCACAGCGCTCCTGGCCGGCGGGCTTCACCGACTGCGATGTCGTAGTAGCCCGCGAGGCCCTTGTACGGGCACCACGTCGTCAGCGCGCTCCGGCGCAGCAGCTCGAAGCGAACGTCGGCGCGCGGCAGATAGAAGCGAAGCGGCAGGTCGGTCTCGAACAACAGCACCGGTCTGTGGCTCTCGGCGATGACGGTGCCCTGCCACGAGACGACGATGTGGCGGGAGCTCTGCCGCACGTCGACGCGATGCCGAGGGTCTCTGGGGTGTTCGCCAAAGACACGCTCGTCTTCTTCCCACCACTCGTCCGCGGCGCTCCACTTCACGGCGACCAGCCCGTCGTGCTCCGCCTCGATGGCTGCTGCGGGGGCGGTCACGTCTTCCTTCGGAAACAGCCAGAAGTTCGGAGGCCGCGCGCCGAACCCAATCTTCGCCCGGCGTGAATCGACGATGACCCGTCCGTCCTTCCAGGCACGAACACGGTACGGCGCAGGCTCGACTCGGGTGAGCGTCATGGTGGCTCCTGATGCGGGGGACCCCACCGTATGTCGCGCGGACCGATTCCGTTTCACTCTCGCGTGACGCTCATCGTCGCGAAGGTGGTGGCGGGCACCGAGCTGCCTGCCGCCCAGGTCGTGTCGTCGAAGGTGCCTGACGCGACGCAGGCCGACGTCTCCGAGGAGCGGTAGTAGCGCGGCGCTCCGCTCGGCACGCGCATCGCGGTGAAGTACGTGTGCCGTCCCGAGGCGTTGGTGAGGCGCAGGTGGGTGACCGTGCTCGTGGGCAGACCCGCGGCCGCCAGGGCGCGGTTGAGGTCGGCCGGGTCGTTCGCGGTGCTCGCGGGAATGGTGCAGGCACTGTCGACGAACTCGCCACCTTCGGACGAGTCGAACGAGATGCCGAGCGGCTCACACAGCGGCGCGGCCACACCCTGAGCGACTGGCGTGCAGTACAGCGAGAGCTGCGAGTCCCAGAAGATGGCGTTCACGTTCAGGCCCCACGTGAGCGGAGCGCGGGCTCCGTCGGCGCTCGTCACGTGCAGGGCGCGCAGCCGGGTGCCAGACGTCAGCTCCTGCCACGCGCGCCCGGTCGGTCCACTCGAGTGCCCACCACCCGTGCCCGACGTCGTCGAGCCGCCTCCCGCGCCCGTGTTCACCGACGCGCTTGGCACGCTGCACATCGCCTGCGAGCAGATGAGGCCGAGGCCACACGAGCCACACGCCGCGCCACGCGCCCCACAGGAGGAGGCTGTGTTTCCGAGCTGACACGTCCCGCGCGCGTCACAACAGCCTCCACAGTTCGTGGCGTTACAGCGTCCACCCGCTCCACCCAGCGGGGCACAGCCGGCCAGCAGCACCATCAGCAGCATCGTTCGCATGCTTCGTCTTGGAATGGGCGGTCACGAATTGTTGCGAGGCCGACGCCGATTCTCGCGCTCTGGCATGCTGGCCACCTCATGACGGTGTTCGTCATCATCGGAGTCGTCGCGCTGGTCGCCGTCGGTGGGCTCATTCTGCTGCTCGCGGCGAAGAACAACGTCACCGTCGTCGACGCGCCCAGGCTCAGGCCTCCGCCAGGTGTGGTGACGCCACCACCGGCTGGTCTGGGGCCCATCGTCGAGCTGCTCCGCGCCGGTCAGAAGATCGAAGCCATCAAGCAGTACCGTCAGCTGACCGGGGTCGGGCTCAAGGAAGCGAAGGACGCGGTCGAGGCGATGGAGCGCGGGGAAGCCGCGCCGGTCGTTCCTACAGCTCCGGCGCCGGCCTCGAGCGTTCAAGCGCTGCTTCGCGAGGGCCGGAAGATCGAAGCCATCAAGCTGTACCGCGAGCAGACCGGCCTCGGGCTCAAAGAAGCGAAAGACGCGGTCGAGGCGATGGAGCAGGGCGCGCAGGCCCTGGCGCCGCCTCCGTTGCAGACGCCGCGCACCATCACGAGCGAGATGGCCGTCGACGACGCCGAGCTGCGCGGGCACGTGACGAGTGGCCGCCTCATCGAAGCCATCAAGCGCTACCGCGAGCTCACCGGCCTCGGGCTCAAGGAGTCGAAGGACGCCATCGAATCGCTCCGTGATTCGCTGAAGTCATGACAGCCTGACGACATGTTCGTCCTCTTGCTCGTCGCAGGCGCGCTGGCGGGTGTGCTGCTCGGGGTGATGGCGCTGTCGATGTTGTCGTCGGTGAGCGTCGCCGGCCTCACCACGCCGCACCCGCAGCGGCCCGCGCGTGAACGCCGCCCGCACGAGTACCCCGACATGACGAAGCGCGAGAAGCGCTACCCCGACGTGCCGCCACCGCTCGCTCCCATGACGCAGACGCCGCCCGTGCTCCAGGGCACCGCCGCCCGCGCGCTCGCGCCCATGGAGTCCGTCTTCGTCACGCCGTCGATTCCCGTCGTCTCGTCGGTGCTCACCTCGGCCTCGAGCGCGGCGCCGGTCTTCAAGGCCCCCTCCATCGCGCCCATCACCGCGCCGCCACCGCCCAGCTTCACCGCGTACCAAGCGCCGCCCATCACCGCGCCGCAGCAGTTCACCGCGCACGTCGGCCAGCCGGTCGACGCGCCACCGCCGCTGCCTCCGAAGGCCACGAAGCCCATGGCCGACCGGGTGCAACTCGCCATCGACGCAGGCCAGGCCATCGCGAACGACCCCGAGCTGCTCGAGCTGCTGAAGAGCGGTCACTTCATTCCCGCGCTCAAGCACTACCGCGACAAGCACGGCGTCGGGCTGGCCGAAGCGAAGGCCGCCATCGACGCCTGGCGCGCGCAGGCGGGCCACCACGAGCAGGCCGCGCAGGCCGTCGAGACCGCGGTGACCGACCCGCAAATCGTCGCCGCGATTCGCAAGGGGAAGATCATCGAAGCCATCAAGCTCTACCGCGCGAAGACGGGCGTGAGCCTGCAAGACGCGAAAGAGGCCATCGACACCTGGCGTCGGCAGCTCGGGCGCTGATCAGCGCTTCGCGACGCTCAAGGTCGCGCTGCCGTCGGCGTTCGTCTTCACGGTCGCGCGGTAGTCACGGTTCTCGTTCACCTTCGCGGCGAGCGCCTCGGCCACCTGCGTCGCCGTCTGGTTCTTCTTCGTGCCGATGCTGGCGCCGTGCGCGAAGTACCACTTGTTCTTCTCGGTGTAGCCGCGCGAGGTGTCGAACTTCGGCATCTGGTCGTGGTCGAAGTCGAAGCTGATGGTGCCGCCGAACTGCTCGGTCTTCTCGTAGTCGCTCTGGCGCTGACGCTCGGCGTAGGTCGACCGCGTGTCACCGGGCCGGCGCGTCTCGAGGCCGTGCGCGGTGCCCGAGATGGTGAGCGTCTGCTTCTTCGCGTCGAACTTCGTCTTCAGGCCCGTGTCGGCATTCTTGATGCTGCTGAGCTTCACGACGGGCGTGCTCGTGGTGGTTCGCGAGGTGACGCGGGAGACGGTGCTGGCGCGAGGAATGGAGGGCATGCGCGGCCTTCTAGCTCATTCTCTGACGGCGCTGGCAGTGCCCGAGACCACGACGCCCGAGGCAGACACCGAGTCGAAGGTGAGCTGCACCACGTCGCCGAGCTGCACCGTGCCGCTCGCTGGCTGCACGACCTCGGCGTTGGCGGGCGTGGTGCCGAAGGTGACAGGGGGCGTGAAGCCGCGCGCCGACGAGACGCTCCAGGCGACGCCGCCGTCACGTTCGACGACGAGCCGAAACGCGGGCTGCTGTGCGGGCTCCCAGGTGATGGTGGAGGCGCCGAACGTGGCGGTGGGAGAGACGACGGTGCGGCCCTGTGACGCCCGCAGCGTGACGGCCTCGCGGGGGCAGCTGGCGAGCACCAACGAACCGAAACGTGCGCCCGTCGTCGTCTGCGCCTTCGCCGAGAGCTCGAGCCCACCCTGCACCGGCACCACGAGCGCGGCGACGCCGTTCATGTCGGTCGCTCCCGTCAGCGTGCAGCGCGTGCCCATGCGCCCGCAGATGGAGCTGAACGCCGCCTGCGTCAGTCCATCATCCATACCGATGACGATGGCGCTGGCGAGCGGCTGGTCGGCTTCGTCGACGACGCGCACCGAGACGGAGCACGGCGCCACCGTGGCCACCGTGTCGCTGCGCACCGAGAGCGCGCCGAGCGCACGGCACTGGTTGCTGCCACAGGTGCCCGCGGTCGTGGCGGCTGGAACCGTCGTCGCGGCGTAGAACAGCCCGGCGTACTGCACGCGGGCGGGCTGCGGGTCGGCCGAGATGGGCACCTCGAAGCAGACGGCGCCATTCGCGCTCGACGCCGCTGGTTGTCCCTCGAGCGGGAAGACGGTGAGGCCGGGGGCGGCTGCCCCGTCGACGACGATGGAGCCCTCGACGCAGCCACGGAGCGCTGGCCCCCCGAAGACGCCGATGACGCCGCGGTCGATGGGCGAAACCGAGGCCGTCACGCCAGCTGCGAAGGTGCCATTGCGAATCGACTCGAGCTGGGTCTCCGCGATGGGCAGGCCCGCCTCGGTGTGCAGCGTCGCGTCGGTGGTGCTCTTCCACGCGCGCTCCGAGGGCGTCAGCACCGCGACGGGCGCTTCGATGGCCCCCGTGCCCGGCTTCGTGTCGACGACGTTCTTCCAGCTCGCGCGGGGCACTCGCAGGCGCAGCGAGCCCGACGTTCCGCCATCGAGCTCGACGGCTGCGGAGACCAGCAGGCTGTCGGCGCCCGGCAAGGCTGGCGCGTCACGGTCGTCGAGCACCACGCCCGAGGCTTGAACGCCCGACGGCGCATCGCTCCACCTCAAGCGGCCCAGCCCGTCGGTGCACGCGGTGTCGACGCACTCGAGCGCTTCGAGCGGCTCCAGCGCGAACGAGGTCTGCAGCTCGGTGCGCTCGCCGACCCGCATCGAGGTGAAGCGCGGCGCGAAGCCATTCGCCCAGGCGGTGAAGGTGGCGGCGGTGACGGCGCTCGCGGGCGTGGTGAGCTTGAACGCGCCATCGGCCGTCGAGGTCGCCTTCACGGGCGTCGCGCCGAGCCACAACGAGACCGCGACCCCACCCAGCGGGTCCGCTCTTCGGTTGAAGCCACCCCACGTCGCCGAGCCGGAGACGACGACGTCGGGTGATTCGGGGCGCCGCAGCGGAGAAGGACACGCCGCGAGCACCACGGCGCAGCAGACGACGACGCGGCTCACTCGAGAACCAGGCCGCAGTCCTGACAGGAGCCGTCGACCAGCACCCCGACGAACTGGCACGCGGGGCAGATGACTTCGTTCTCCTGCGGCGTGCGCAGCGGCACCAGGCCTTCGGCGACGGTGCCTTCACGGCGAACCGCTTCGATCCAATCGGCCTGGAGCAGCTGGGAGATCTTCTGCGCGTCGGCTTCACGCACGAGCAGCTGCACCTTCGCGCCGCAGCCACAGCCACCACCGCAGCAGGCCTTGGAGGGCGGCTTGGCCAGCATCACCGGAATGTCGTGGTCGAGGAGCCGGCGCTCCATCTCTTTGGCCTGCGCGACGGCGCTCTCGGCGAAGGGAATGAGCTCGAGGCCTGCGAGGGCGGCGTCAGCGGTCGGTCGGTCCATACGCGGTGCAGACAATCGGGGCCCGCGCTCAGCGTCAAGCGCAGCGCTGTGGCGGCGGGCAATTCCTGCGCGCCTGCGCGAAGCCCCCCGAGGCGACCCACGTGGCGCGGCCGATGCAACTTTCTCCGATGTGAGCACCGCACTGAAAAGCCTGCGGGTCGATGGGCGGCTGGCCTTCGTGCTGCGCGCGATGCTCTACCACTCGCTCTCGTACGTCTTCGTCGGGCTGCTGGCTTCGAAGGTGCTCGACTACCAGGACGCGCTCTCGCAGCCCGTCATCAGCGACTTCATGAAGCCACCGCAGGGCGGCGCCGTCGGCCTGGGTCCATGGCTTCAACCCCTGCGGGGCCTGTTGTTCGGGCTGGTGTTGCTGCCGTTTCGCGAGCTGCTCGCGCAGCGCCCCCGCGGCTGGCTCACGCTCTGGAGCCTCTTTCTCGTCCTCGGCATCGTGGGCACTCCGGCGGCGGCGCCCTCGTCGCTCGAAGGCCTCATCTATTCGCGCCTGCCGCTCTGGTACCACCTCTTCGGGCTGCCCGAGGTGGCGGTGCAGACGCTGGTGTTCAGCGTGCTGCTGCATCGGTCGACGGTGCCAACTCGGGCGCGTGTGCTGCCTCAGGGGTTGCGTCAGGCCCTCTCGGCGGTGGCCGGCGCGTCGTACGCGTTCATCGGGTACGCCGCCGTCTCCATCGTGTTCGCTTTCGTGCTGGCCGATGGTTTTCGCACCGAGGGCGCGCAGAGCCTTCGAACGTTGGGCGTCTTCGCCGCGCCCTTCGTGCTGAACGCGACGCTGGTGGCGCTGGGCCGACGTCTGGGCGGGCGGCCCGGGTGGCAGGTGGCGCTGCTGGCGTGGAGCCTCAACACGCTCGTGCTGCTCGGCTACCAGGCGCTGGTGCTGGGCGAGGTGGGCTGGGTCTACGTGACGCTGGCGCCCGTGCTGCCGGCCCTCATCATCGCGCTCGTCATTCACTTCGAGCAGCGAGCTCAGCCGTCGACCTCGACGTACGCGCGCCTGGCTGGCACCTGAACGAGTCGGCGCTCGGGCAGCCACACCGCCGAGAGCTGCCCGCCATAGACACAGCCCGTGTCGAGCCCGAGCGCGTGCGGGTGATGCTGCAATTTCCTCAACGCGTCGTGGCCGAAGATGACGAAGCGCGGGCCCGGCCACAGCTCGGCCCACGGCCTTCCACCCGAGACGCGCGTCGAGCCGCTGCCATCGGCGTCGATGCTGCGCAGGTTGAGCAGCAGGTGCCGCGGCTGCTCCGTCAGGGGCACGTTCGGCAACAGGCCCGCGTGCACGACGAGGGTGTTCAGCTCGGGGAAGTCGAGGAACAGCGGCAACAGCTCGAGGTAGCGCCAGTCGTCTTCGGAGAGCGACGCAGCCACTTCACGGTGAGTGCCCTTCAGTGCGCTGAGGTCGCCGTCGCGCCCCTTGAGCACGTGCGCGTCGTGGTTGCCGAGTACGCCGAGCGCGCGGTGCTCTCGCGCCAGCGCCACCACCGCTCTGGAGTCGGGCCCCTTCGCGACGAGGTCTCCCGCGAGCACGAGGCGGTCGCGCGCCGTCCACCCCGAGACCTTCAGCAAGTCGACGAGCTCGTCGATGCAGCCATGCACGTCGCCGATGACGAGGGTGCGCCCGCTCATGTCACGCGGTGGGCTCGAGGCCGGCGCGGCGCAGGGCGTGGCGCACGGCGGCCTTCACGGGCGCTGGAACGTCTCCACCGGGAATCGCGCGACACATCGACACCGTGCGCTTGAGCGAGTCGCACGCGGCCGAGCAGCGCTCACACTTCGCGAGGTGCGCCTCGATGCGCTCGCAGGCGGCCTGGTCGATCTCGGAGGCGGCGTAGGCCGACAGCTCGTGCGCCAGCTCGGGGCACTCGATGCCCGAGTCGGGAGCATCGATGACTTCACCCAGCCGCTGCTTGAGCGCCATGCGCGCGCGGTGCAGGCGTGACTTGAGCGCGCCGACCTCGACGCCCGCGACCTCTGCAGCCTCTTCGGCCGACAGCCCCTCGACGTCGCGCAGAATGAGCGCCTCGCGGTGGTCTTCCGGCAGCGTGCCGATGGCGGCCTGAATGAGCTCGCTCACCTGCTTCGCGTGGGCGCGGGTGTCGTTGGCGCTGACGTCTTCGACGAGGTGCTGCGCGTCGCCGGCCTCGAGGGAGTCGTGCTGCGCGGGCTCGCCCTCGCGGCGGCGGCGCTGCTTGAGGCAGAAGCTGCGCGCAATCTGGTACAGCCACGTCGAGAGCTTCGAGTCGCCGCGAAAGCTGCCCAGGTTCTTGTAGGCGGCGATGAGCGTCTCCTGCAGCACGTCGCGCGCGTCGTCTTCGTTCGCGCACATGCGCAGGCCGTAGCGGTACACGCGCTGTTCGTGCTTCGCGAGCAGTTGCTCGATGGCGTTCGCGTCACCTGCGTGGGCCTTCGCCAGCAGCGCAACATCGGAGTCAGCGGATGCAGCCATGACGCTTCCTTAACGGAGCGCGCCGTCGCCGTCAGCAGAAGCTCCCCGTCAGAGCGGAACGGTCGGCGGGGTCGGCGGAATCACGAAGGGCGCGGGCTCGGGTGGGCTCGTGGTGCGCGATGCAGGTGGTGCGCGCTCGACAGGCTTCGCTGGTGGCGCACCAAATGCGCCGTGCAGTGCGACCGTGAGCGTCGGCCCGTACCCGAAGCGGCCCGCGCCGATGGGCAGCCACACCTGCGCCGCGACGCCGAGCCCGAAGGGCGCCGTGTACGAGTACCCGATGCCGGTCTGGCCGAGAATCTCGCGCATGCTGCCGGTGTCATCGGCCAGCACCCCGGTACCCTGCGTGACGCGCAGACCACGCGCCTGGATGTCGGCGTTCGTGTGCGCGCCCAGGCCCGCGAAGACGGTGCCGTAGCGGCCCGAGAACCGGGGCACGAGCGTGACGGCGACTCCCGGAATCAAGGTGACGGTGCCCATGAACGCCTTCGATGGCGAGCTGCCGAGTGGGCCTGGACCGCTCCCAAGCGAGACGGGCAGGCCGTGCATCGACAGTTGCACCGCGCCATCGATGCCGAAGCCACCCACTTCGAAAGCCGTGAAGTGCCCGGCGAGCATCAGGCCCAGCGCATCACTGAGCACGGCACTGGCGGCGCTGTCAGCGTTGCGAAACTGCACACCCGACGAGGAGATGTATTGAAATTGGCCGCCGAAGGAAAACCTCGGCGAGATGCGAAGCATTGGTGAAAAGCCGACCTGGCCGAGCGGCTGGCCGATGCCCGAGTTGGTCTGAGCGGGTTGTACGTTCAATAGGCGCAGCTGGCCGACGGCCGAGACCTGCGCGGCGTGCTGGAAGTCGAAGTTCAGCATTGGCGGCGGAGGGAGCGGCGCGAGCATCGAGCGCTGCACCGAGGTCACGGTCACGGGTGGGCACCCCGCCAGCGCGAGCATGAGGAACAGCCAGCTGAACCGTCGAGCGTGCACGAACGCGCCTCCCCAGATGCCACCCTCAGCAAAGCCTGCGCCGCCATCGCGCTCCAGCGTCGTCGCAGGGTTACCAACCAGTCGCGGGCGTCTGAGCCTGCGTGACTGTCACAGCCGTCGTGGTGTAGCGCTATGACTTCGTGATGTTCCCGCTCCTCCTCTCATTGGCGCTGTCGCAGACCCCGGCGCATCAGGCCCTCGACGAACTCGAGCGGCAGACGGTACCGCTGCGGCAGCCGACGAAGGTGGTGAGCCTGCCCGTCGAGGCGCTCCTGAAAGATGGGTGGAGCGAGCCCGAGGCGGCCAGGATTGCCAGCGCGGCGTCGTCGCTTCCCGTGCGCTCCGTTGTCATGGCCGTCACCAGTGGCGTGGTGCTCGTCGTGGGCGGCAGTGCCAGCGCGGCGCTCGACCAGCCTTCGAGCGCGTGGGTTGGCGTGACGTCATCGTTGGTCTCGTTTGCGGTGCTGACGCTCGGCGTTCTCTGGGCGTCGATTCCCGTCATCGACCTCTTCGCGTTGTCCGAACCTCGCGATCGGCGGCTCCGCAAGGCGGCGGTCAGCGCCAGCGACTGGGACCCTGCGGTGGTGCGGGCCGCGAGTCAGCTCATCGGGTTGGGCGAGCGAGAGGGGACGGTGGAGTTCGTTCGAGCCGAGCAGGTGGTGACGGAGGAGGAGTTGGCGCGACTGAGCCCCGACCCCGTGGAGCACACGCGCGCCCGGGAGCGCATGAAGGGTGGCGCCACGGCTGCGGCCATTCTGATGGTGGTGGGAGGCCTTCTTCTCTGCGCGCCGCCCGCGATTCTCGGAGCGACGAACCTCTCACCGCTCGGAGACCTCGCCGTCAGCCTGGGCTCGGTGGGGCTCTCGCTCGTCGCGCTGCTGACCGCCGGGCCCCTGGCCACCAGCGCCGCGGCGCAGGAGGCAGCCATGCTCGACCGGTTCAACGCGGCGGTGTTCGACGAGGCCCGCAGGTCGCTCGCAGCCCGCGCTGCGCCCGTGCCGTCGCCCAACCCGGAGTGAGCAGTGAGCCATCACACCGGCATGCGTGCCAGCCGCAGGCCGTGCTTCTCCATCAACCGGTAGAACGTCACGCGATTCACGCCCGCCAGCTTCGATGCCGCGCTCACCTGGCCCTTCGTCTTCACGAGCAGCTCCTGCAGGTACTGCTTCTCGTACGGCGCCACCCACTTCGCGCGCATCTCCTCGAGCGTGGGCGTGGCCTCGGGCTTCACGGGCTCGGGTGTGAGCATCGGCTTCGGCACGTCGAGCCGCATCGACTTCGGCAGGTCTTCCGGGCGCACCTCGTTCGTCGAGGTCAGAATCACCGCGTGCTCGAGCGCGTTCTTCAGCTCGCGCATGTTCCCGGGAAAGTCGTGGGCCTGCAGCAGCGCCATCGCCTCTTTCGAGATGCTGTCGACGCGGCGCGCGTGCTTCTTGGCCGCCTGTTGCAGGAACACCTGCGCGAGAATCTCGAGGTTGTCTTTGTACGTGCGCAGCGGCGGCAGCTCGACGGTGACGACCGACACGCGGAAGTAGAGGTCTTCGCGAAAGCGGCCCTCCTTCGCGAGCTGCGCGAGGTTGCGGTTGGTGGCGCAGATGAGGCGCACGTCGACGCGCAGCGGAGCGTCGTTGCTCCCGACCGGGCTCACCTCGCCCTGCTCGATGGCGCGCAGCACCTTGGCCTGCAGCATGAGCGGCAGCTCACCGAGCTCGTCGAGGAACAACGTGCCGCCGTCGGCCTTCTGGAACTCGCCCACCTTGTTGTGCGTCGCGCCGGTGAAGGCGCCCTTCACGTGACCGAACAACACGCTCTCGAGCAGCGTCTCGGGAATCGCGGCGCAGTTCACCGTGACGTACGGCTTCGCGGCGCGCTTCGAGTTGAAGTGAATGGAGCGCGAGACCAGGTCCTTGCCGGTGCCGCTCTCTCCCGTCACGAGCACGGGCGCGTCGGTGCTGGCGACCTGCTCGACCTTTCGTTCGACGTCGAGCCACTGCGGTGAGAGCCCCTTGATGACGAAGGGCCGGCCGCTGTCGAGCGTGGCGCGGGCGAGCTGCGCGCGCCGGAGGAACCGGGCCGACGTCGCGGCCACCACCTCGAGCGCCTTGACGTGTCGCTCGGTGAACGCGTTCGGCGCGAGCGAGGCGACGGTCAGCACGCCGAGCGGCTTGCCCTGCCACGGAATGGGCACGGCGAGCACCGAGCCCACGTCGAGGAAGTACTTCGCGTAGTTCTTGTCCTTCGAGGTGTCGTTGCAGATGTACGGCACGCCCGACTCGAAGCAGGTGAGGGCGATGCCGTTGGGTCGACCGTCGCGGCGCGGGCGAATGATGGAGCCCGTCCCCGGCAGGGTCACCACCACGCCGGCGACGACGTGGAAGTCGACCGAGAGCCCCTTCGCCTGCGTGTCGGCGAGGAAGACGGCGCCGTTGATGGCGCCCGTCTGCGCGCAGGCGACCTGCACGAGCCGGCTACCGACCTGCTCGATGTCGGCGGCGTGGAGTTCCTTCTCGGTGTTGAGTTCGGGCATCAACATGGCCGCTCAATGTAGCGAGTGTTGCTTTGAAGCAACAGGTTGGGAGGTTTGGTTCGAGCGACTTCAGGTGGTTGCGAGGCGGGTGGGCTCGGCATGTCGACTGCAATGAACAGGTTCATCAAGCAGTCAGCGCTTCTCACTCAAACCTTCCGGAGCAACCCCATGAACCGCATCCTCGTCCTCCTCGTTTCCGTCTTCGCCATCACCGCCTGTGGAGTCGACTCGGCCGTCGTCGCCGATGACATCGACAGCGACATCGACACCGCCGCCGCGATGGACGAGCTGTCGGCGAACCGCGGCCGCTTCGAGACGTTCACGGCGAGCAACGGCGACACGTACTTCCACCTGCTGGCCGGCAACGGCGAGAAGGTGCTCGCGTCGCAGGGCTACGCCTCGGCTTCGTCGGCCGCCGCGGGCATCGCCAGCGTGAAGGCGAACGGCACGGTCGCGACGGCGTACGAGATTCGCGAGGCCTCGGACGGCTCGTCGTACTTCGTGCTGAAGGCGGGCAACGGCGCCATCATCGGCCTCTCGGAGATGTACGTCTCGAAGGCGAACGCCGAGCGCGCCATCGAGTCGGTGGTGAAGGTCGTCACCGCGACGACGCTCGAGACGCCGGCGCCGCTGACGGTTGGCCGCTTCGAAGTGTTCAAGGGCCTCGACGGCAAGAACTACTTCCACCTGCGCGCGAAGAACGGCGAGATCGTGCTCCAGTCGCAGAGCTACACCACGAACGCGAAGGCCAAGGCTGGCGTCGCTTCGGTGCAGTCGAACGGCCTCGTCGCGGCCCGCTACACGGTGCTCGCTGCGGTCGACGGTCGCTACTACTTCACGCTGAAGGCGACCAACGGCCAGGTCATCGCCCGCAGCCAGCTCTACTCGACGAAGTACAGCGCTGAGCGCGGCGTCGAGACGGTCATCGCGCTCGTGCAGCCGGTCAAGGGCAACTGATTCACCGCTGAACGCTGAACAAGATTCAAAGGGGGTACGACGCGGCGCCCGGAAACGGACGTCGCGTCGTCGTTTGTGCGGTCGGAGGCGGGGCTCTGATGAGCGCCAGGGCCTGAGTGATGGAGCTCCGAAGCCTCGGGTGAACGCAGTTACGAGGAACGGCTTCGACGACCGAGACCGGCGACCGCTCCGCTGGTTTGGCGAGGAACGGCTTTGGCGCGGTGAAGTACTCGGCCAACGTGCGGGTGTGGGTGAGCAGCGCCAGCGGCGTCTGCGAGCAACAGCAGTCGGGGTCGAAGGAGATGGTGGCGTTCATCACCAACGGCAATCAACGCTGGTCGCACGGGATGGCGTCTTCGCGACCATCGACGACCGGTCCTTCTTTCTCAGTTCGTTCTCGATCGGCTGGGCACCATGCCGACAGTGCCGGTCTCGGCTCACCTTCCAGCCCTGAGATGGTTAGATAGTCTATCTAACCATCTCGACCCGGAAAGGCGGCCCCACCGGCTCGCCGCCACAGAGGACTCCAGACACCTGCCATTCTGTCGCCCAGTGCGCTGACTCGAGGCTTCGGAGCTCGGACGACACCCTTCGCTCAGCGCGCTTCACCAGGGCAGCTCAGCGGGTGTTGCCAGAACCCACCGAGGCCGGCGGCGATGCGGCGTGACCGCGCCGCTGGACCTGCCGCTGAATCGTGTACGCAACGCCAGCGACGAAGACGGTGAGCGACGGCACGAGGAGCGTGGTCGCGCCGAGCACCGAGAAGCCGAAGGCGCCCATCGCTCCGCCCGAGGTGAAGCCGAGCAGCAACACGAGGTGCAGGCGCACGCGGAACCACTCGATGGGTTCTCGCGCGAGCCAGTGGCCGATGGCGATGCCGAGGTCGGTGACGACGCCGGTCATGTGGGTCGTGCGGAGCACGGCTCCCGAGTACGAGGTGGCGAGCGCGTTCTGGAGACCGCATGCCATCGCCGCGAGCACTTCACCCGAGACGTGATTCGCACGCAGGCCCAGCCACGCTCCGGTCAGCAGCACACCTTCGATCATCAGCGCGACGCCGTACCTCCGGCCCGCGTGCAGCGACTGCTGTCTGATCAGAAAGCCGCTGAAGGTCGCGCCGACGAAGAACGACACCACGACGGCGGCGGCGCGCATGGCGACGACCCGATTGCCGTGCGCGAGCTCGGCGCTCACGGCGAACACGGTGCCGCTCATGTGCGTGACCGCGTGGTACGCGCTGCCGACCGCCACCGCGTTCACGCAGCCGGCCACCGCCGAGAGCAACATGCCTCCTGCGTAGACCCAGCCCGGTGCGTGATGCTTCAACATGGTTCGATATCAAAAGTAGTGCTCCGCCCGGAGCGCCGCCACTTCTGGACGCGCCCGAGGCCGCGCACTCCTTGCGTCGGTCGTCGGAGTGGCAGTTTTCCTCGCTGATGGTGGTCGCCAGCTGGCCGAATGGGCGCACATCGAGCGCGCGAGCTGTCGACCATGCGCCGTGCGCCAGATGCTGGCGGGGGCTCGGATCGGCTGAGGTGAGCGCTTGGAGCCGTGAACACGAGCTGGCTGCGCGAGGCGTCCTGTGTCGGTCGCGCTCAGATGCCGTCCGCACGACGTCGCCGCGCGAGGCCGGGAGCAATCGCCGACGAGCACCGGAGCCTTGAATCGGTCCACGTGAGGTGCGCTCGGAGCTGTTGGCTGCGCGAGGCCGTGAAGAAGTCGTCGACGAGCCGTGCGCGAGTCCCGTGTCGGTCGCGCTCGGATGCCGTTCGCACGACGTCACTGCGCGAGGCCGTGAAGAAGTCGTCGACGAGCCGTGTGCGAGTCCCGTGTCGGTCGCGCTCGGATGCCGTTCGCACGACGTCGCTGCGCGAGGCCGGGAGCAATAGTCTCGAGATTGGCCGACGTGAGGTGACCTCGCATGCAGCCGCGCCAGCTGACTGCGCACTGCCAGCTTGCTCTGCGAGAACACTCCCTCACGTCAGGTGCCGGTCGTGACGAGCGTGGCGCGCTCGCGCAGGAGCTTCGGAATCCACACACCATCCGTCACCACGCCCATGTGGTTCGTTCCGGCGCTGAGCTGCTCGACGCGACGCTGCTGCTGCTTCGGCAACGAGCGGCGCCACGCATCGGCCTTGGGAAAAGTGAGCGCTCCGACGAGCTGCACGCGACCCTCTGGCACCGAGGCGAGAAAGTTCGTCCACGGCGTCGGCGCTCCGTAGAACGCGTCGAGCAGGACGAGGTCGGTGACCGCGCCTTCCTTCGTCCACTCGCGCAGCGTGCGGTTGCCTCCGCTGTGGCCCATCGCGACCACCTTCGACGGCATCGCGCGGCCCAACGTGCGCTCGAGTTCGGCCTTCAGCGGCGCGAACGTCGGCCACTTCACCGTCTCCTTTGGACCGGTCGGCCCGTCGATGAGCACGAAGAGCGCGTTCACGCCGCTCGCCCTGAACTGCTGCACCAGGCCGTGTTCACGGAACGCGTCGTCGACGGTGTCGAAGTAGCCGTGCACGTAGATGACGAGCAACTCTGGCTCCGAGGCTTCGGGACACCACGCGTGCACGGGGCCGTTCATGGTCACGAAGCGCTGGTGCTGCCCACCTTCGAGCGCGTGGGCATCGGGAGACGTCAGGCAACCGGTCAACGAGGCGAGGACGAGGGGCAGGAGCATGCCCGGTCGCCACTGCACGCTCCGTTTCCGGCGTCGTTGGGTCGCCAAGTCGTTGAAGTTGAAAGGGTTTCGGTCGACGGCAGCTTCCAGCCGACGTCACGCTCCGTTGCACACCGTCACGCGGCGTTCCGCTCACTGAACGACCATGAACCCGTGCTCACACATCCTCCCTGGAGCGGTGGAGCCCCGCCGAGTTCGGGAACGAATGGAACCGCAGCGAGAATGGCGAGCCAGCACCCCATGACGACCTGACCCTCGAGCCTGCGATCGTGCGAAGCGTCACACGCCATTGCACATCGTCACGCAGCGTGACGGTCAGGAGCCGGACATCTTGAAGATGAACGGGTACGTGACGAGCACGGAGCCACCCACTGGAGGCTCGGTCTTCACGGCCTTCATCGCCTTCAGTACGCAGGTGACTGTCTTGTTCGAGAGGGGCGAAGGCTCCGCCAGCTCACTCTCCGTAACGCGCCCATCAGGTCCGATGACGAAGCGCACGACGAGCTTTCCCCGTGGCGGCTCTACAAAGCAGCGCCTGACCGTCGGCCGCTGCGCGTGAATGCCCTTCATGATCAGCTGTTTGTCGAGCGTGCCCGTGTACGCGCCGGCATCGGGCGAAGACGACAGCACGAGCGTCGCGAGCACCTGAATCACTCTTCTCCCCGAATCTCGATGAGGAAGGGGTAGACGACCTCGACCGTACCGCCGCGCGGCGCAGCCCACTTCACAGCCTTCACCGTTGCGAGCACGCAGCGAACCACCGTCACCGGAGCGGTGCTGGGCTCAGCAAGTTCGGCTGACGTCACGCGGCCGTCGCGACCGATGACGAAGCGCACTTTCACAATCCCGCCATCGTTGGCCTGCGCTTCCTCGACGCAGCGCCGGAGCACTGGCCCCTGGCCGTTGATGACCTTGGTGATGATCTTCGGGTCGAGCGTGCCGGTGTGCGCGCCTGCTTCGGGAGAAGACGACAACACGAGCGCCGCAAGCACCGAGAGCACGCCTCAGCCTACCCCCGTTGGACCGCACCTTGCTTTCTCGCGCATGAAATGGCGGCGCGGCCTGCACTGGAGGAGCATCTCGACCTGTCGATGGCACAGCGGCTCTCGTTCGCGTTCGGTCCCAAAAGAGGTGTGACGCTCGACGTCGTGCGTCGCCTCATGGTCGGGCGCAGCGCGCACTGCGACGTGCACCTCATCGACGAGAAGGTCTCTCGCGAACACTGCGCTTTCGAGCCCGAAGGTGACGGGTTGTTCCTCCGCGACCTCGGCAGCCGCAACGGCACGTGGGTGAATGGTGCGCGCATCGACGCTCGTGTGCGCCTCGCCGCGAACGACACCGTCGGCATCGGCGAGACGCTCGTGTTGGTCTCTCCCGACGCGCGCGCGCTGCGTGCGCTCGATGGCGAGTCGACGCTGGTGCTCGCGAAGGCGCCGCTGGGGCTCCTCACCGCTGCGACCTCGACCACCGAAGACACCCTCGAGCAGGCTGGCCGCCTCGTGCTCGAAGCCGCGCTCGCCAGCACGGGAGCCGATGCTGCGGCCGCGCTCACGAAGGCCTTCGCGACGGGCCTGGGCTGCGACGAGGTGGTGGTCTGCAGCCGCGCTCCCGAAGGAGACGTGCGCCCTCGCGCCGCGTTTCCCCTCGGCGCCTCCATCTCGCTCAACGTCGCGCTCGTCGACTTGTGTCTCGCCCAGCAACGGGCCGTCTCGGTCGAAGAGCATCAACTGCGCGCACGTCACGATGCGCAGACGACGACCGTGGTGAGGCAGCGCGCCTTCGTCCTCTGCACTCCGATTCCCGGGCCGACCGTTCCGCTCGGCGTCGTCGCCGGCGTTCGCAGCACGGCCTTCGACTCGAAAGAGCTCGCCCTCGCGCAGGTGTTGGTGAGCGCTGCGGCCGCGTCGCTGAGGTTGCAGGTCGAGCGGGTCGAAGAAGCGCCTCGTCGTGCCATCGTCGCCGAGAGCCCGGCCATGAAGCTCGTCGTCACGCAGGCCGAACGCGCGGCCGTCTCCACTGCGACGGTGTTACTCACGGGCGAGTCGGGGAGCGGGAAAGAAGCGGTCGCGCGCCTCGTGCACGACGCGAGTCGCCGGAGCCGCGGCCCCTTCGTCGCGGTCAACTGCGGAGCGATTCCCTCCGAACTCGCCGAGAGCGAGCTGTTCGGCCACGAGAAGGGCGCGTTCACCGGAGCCACCCAGAACCACGCGGGCGTCTTCGAGCGCGCCGACGGGGGCACGCTCTTCCTCGACGAGGTGGGTGAGCTGCCGCTGCCGTTGCAGGTGAAGCTGCTTCGGGTGCTGGAGGAGAAGCTCGTCTTCCGCCTCGGTGGCCGCACGCCCGTGAGCGTCGACGTACGCGTGGTGGCTGCGACGAACCGCGGGCTCGAGAAGGCCGTCGCCGACGGCACCTTCCGCGAAGACCTCTTCTATCGCTTGAACGTCGTTCGCCTCGCGCTCGAGCCGTTGCGGACGCGGCCTGAAGACGTGCTCCCGCTCGCGCAGCGCTTTCTCGAGAAACACGCGGCCTCGCTCGGCCGGCTGCCACCGCCGCTCAGTGACGAAGCCCGCGCGGCGCTCACGTCGTATTCCTGGCCGGGCAACGCGCGGCAGCTCTCGAACGCGCTCGAGCGGGCGCTGGTGCTCAAGGTCTCCGACGGCGCGCTCTCGCTCGCCGACCTGCCGCCCGAAATCGTCGCTCCCCGTCAGGGCACCGCGCCGACGGTGGGCCGCACGCTGGGCGAGCTCGTCGCCATTCTCGAGCGGGAACAAATCGTGCTCGCCATGAAGCGCTGCCGTGGCGTCAAGGCGCAGGCCTCCGAGGCGCTGGGCATCTCGCGGCCGACGCTCGACCGAAAGCTGTCAGAGTACGGAATCGACTGGCTCGCTTAAATGAACTTCCTCTGTCCCTCCTGCAGAACGCCGTTGCCGCGCGAGCAGACCATCGGGCTCGTGACGTGCACGCAGTGTTCGGTGCAGGTCGACCTCACGCGCGTCGACACGGCTCCCGGGCAGGCGCGGCTGTGGCCCGAGGTCGACTTGAAGGGCGAGACGGTGAGCGGCCACGCGTTGCTTCAGCGCCTGGGCAGCGGCGGCATGGGCACCGTGTACGAAGCGGAGTCTCCCGTCGGTGCGCCAGTCGCCATGAAGGTGCTCTCGCCCATGCTGGCGGCCGAGCCCGCGCTGCGTGAGCGGTTTCGCCGTGAGGCCCGCGCGCTCACCCAGGTGAAGCACCCGCGCGTGGTGCAGCTCTTCGAGGAGGGCGAAGACAAGGGCTTCTGCTGGTACTCGATGGAGCTGGTGAAGGGCCTCGACCTGCGTCACCGCCTCGAGAAGGGCGTGATGTCGGCGGCCGAGGTCGACGCGCTCGCGGTGGCGTTGCTCGAAGCGCTCGGCGCCGTGCACGAGGCGGGCGTCGTTCATCGCGACATCAAGCCGTCGAACATTCTGCTCGGCCCCGAAGGACCGCGGCTGTGTGACTTCGGCATCGCGCAGGTCTCGGGCGCGACGACGTTGACCGAGTCGGCCGCGTTGCTGGGCAGCCTTCGCTACATGGCGCCCGAGCAGCGCTGGGGAAAAGCCGACGACCGCAGCGACCTCTACGCGCTCGGCGTGGTGCTGCACGAGGCGCTCGCGGGAGGCGTGCCGGGAGAGCAGCCGTTGCCGGGCTCGGTGCCGGCGTACCTCGTGCGCTTCATCGACAAGCTCACGCAGCAGAGCCCTGCGCTGCGGCCGTCGTCAGCGCCCGAGGCGATGAAGCTGCTCACCCAGTGGCGCAGCGGCTCGCTCAAACGCCTCGCCATCGGCGGTGGCGTCGCTGCCGTCGTGCTCGTGGGAGTCATCGGTGCGTTCGCCTTCGGTGGTGGGCCGCCCGAGGCTCCAACCCCGGCGACGCCGACGAACACGGCTCCGCCGCCGGCGCCGGCTCCTCCTCCGCTCGTCGTCGACGCTGGAGCGCCCGTGGAGCCCGACGCCGGTGCGCCGACGACGATGGACGCCGGCTCGCTCGACGTCGACCTCGACGCGCCCGTGGCCGGTGGAGCGCTCACCGTTCGCACCCTCGGCGCGCGCGGCATCACCCTCGACGGTGTGAAGCGCGACGTTCCGAAGACGCCCATCGACCTGCCCGCGGGCCAGCACACGATTCAGTTCCTCTGCCCCGGCAGTGGAAAGATGCCGCTGACGCCTTCGCCGCTCATCACCTTCACGATGGCCGTCGGCGACGTGCTCGACCAGTCGTGGGACTGCAAGACGAAGAAGCCGATGCCACCGCCCGGGCTCGTGGCCGTGGGCCCGAAGGGGAAGCCCACGAAGTCGCCGACGCCGAAGTCGCTCGGGTCGAAGTCCGACACGCCGCCGACGAAGACGATTCCCGTGAAGGCGCCCCTCACCAAGAAGCCGTCGCCGAAGAAGAAGGTTCCCTGAGCGCCGTCACGCGCCAGAGAAGCGGTGCAGCATCGACGACAGCGTCGTCAGCGCCACCGGCTTGATGAGCACGTCGTTCATGCCCGAGCGCCGGCACGCCTCGAGGTCTTCTGGCAGCGTCGACGCCGTGAGCGCGATGATGGGCAGGCCGGCCTTCACCGTCTTCAACGCCCGAATGCGCTCGGTGGCTTCGAAGCCGTCCATCTCGGGCATGTGACAGTCCATCAGCACCAGCGAGACGTCGTTCGACTGTGAGAGCAGCGAGAGGGCCTCGAAGCCCGACGCCGCCTTTCGGGCCCTGAAGCCCGACTTCTCGACGAGCTGGGCAGCCACGGCGAGGTTGATGGGGTTGTCGTCGACGACGAGCACCACCCCTGCGTCGAGGCTCGTGATGCGCAGGCCCAGCGGTGGCGTGAGCTCGACCAGGGTGTGCGAGCTGGGCTCGAACGAGAGGGTGAAGGTGAAGCGGCTGCCTGTGCCCGGGGTCGACTCCACGTTGATGTGGCCGCCCATCATCGTCACCAGTTGCTGGGCGAGCGCGAGGCCCAGGCCGCTGCCGCCGAACCGCCGCGTCGTCGAGCCGTCTCCCTGCTGGAACGCGGTGAAGAGCCTGGCGACCAGCTCGCCGTCCATGCCGATGCCGGTGTCGCGCACCTCGAAGCGCAGTTTGAGCGGCCCCGTCGCGTGCACCTCGACGGCCACCTCTCCGCGCTCGGTGAACTTCACCGCGTTGCTGACGAGGTTGTTGAGCACCTGCGTCACCCGCATGCCGTCACCGTGAAGGGCCAGCGGCACGCCCTCGCCGATGACCACCTTCAGCGCGACGCCCTTCTGATGGGCCGAGGGCTCGAAGAGCGCGCGCACGTCGTCGAGCACCCGCCGCAGGTCGAAGTCGTGGCGGTCGATGCTCAGCTTGCCGGCCTCGGCCTTCGTCATGTCGAGCAGGTCGTTGATCAACGCGACCAGCAGCTTTCCCGAGCGCTGAATGAGCTGCAGGTTCGCGCGCTGCTGAGCCGTCACCTGGTCGGCCAGCATCGCCTCGGTGACGCCCAGCACGCCGTTCATCGGCGTTCGAATCTCGTGGCTGATGGTGGCGAGGAAGGTCGTCTTCGCCTGCTGCGCCTGGTTCAGCTCGGTGAAGGCCCGAACGTTGACGCCGTCGTAGGCGCGCGCGAACCCCCAGATGACGAGCACCAGCAGCGAGAAGTTCAGCGCGCTCGAGAGCCACGGCGTCTCGTCTCGAAGCGGCAGGCTGTAGCCCTGCGAGGCGGCCCACAAGACCAGCAGCCCGATGACGAGCTCGCCCAGCGCCCACCGCCGCGCCTCCTGCGGGCCGAGCGTGAACGCCGCCAGCAACGGCACCGCCGCGAGGAAGCAGACGTTGGTGATGTCGACGGGCGTCTGGGCCAGCGCTGCGCCGGCGAACATCGCGCTGATGCCGTGAAGCGACAGCCGCGTCGGCCCTTTGAGGTTGCCAGAGCGGCGGTGCCACACGAGCGCGGCGACGCTCACCACGAACATGCCGCTGGTGGTCACCACCTGGCCCCACAGCCCGCTCCCTGCGTACGCGAACGTCGACAACACGATGAGCGGAATCGCGAGGAAGTGGGCGCCGACGAAGAAGCGCGCGCGGATCAGCTCGGCAGTACTCAACCCCGGCGGAAGGGCCGCGAGGGTGAGCCGCTCGATCCATGAACGCACCCTCCATTTGTAGCGGGCTGGACTGGCTACTCGCTGCGAGTCATGGTCGACACCTCGTGAATCTTCCTGCCGCCTGGGTCACTCCTACTGGGCGAGCGTGAAAAGACCCCGCCCTCGGGGGGCGAAAGGAACTGAAAGACCATGGCGACGGGAACACTGGAGCTGACCGAAGAGAACTTCGAAGCCACCCTGCAGAAGGGCGGCATTCTGCTCATCGACTTCTGGGCCGAGTGGTGTGGGCCGTGCCGTGCGTTCGCGCCGGTCTTCGAGGCCGCGGCGAAGAAGCACACCGACGTCACCTTCGCGAAGGTCGACACCGAGGCGCAGCAGGGCCTCGCGGCCGCGTTCGAGATTCAGGCGATTCCCACGCTCGCGGTGTTTCGTGACGGCGTGATGCTGGGCCGCAACGCCGGGGCGCTGCCCGGAGCTGCGCTCGAGGGCGTCATCGAGCAGGTGCGCGGCCTCGACATGGAGAAGATCAAACAGGAGATCGCCGAGCAGAAGAAGAACCAGAAGCCCGCGGCGGAGTGACTCAGGCCTCGCGGGCCCGGCGCATCATCAGCAGCAGAAACAGCGGGCCTCCCAGCAGCGCCGTGATGACGCCGACGGGAGGCTCGGTCTGGAACACCCGGAACATGAGGCGCGCGGCGAGGTCGGCCAGCATGAGGAAGCTGGCGCCCACGAGTGCGCTCGCCGGCAACGAGAGCCGTTGATCAGCCCCCAGCACCAGCCTCGCCAGGTGCGGCACCAGCAGCCCGACGAAGCCCACCAGGCCCGAGAGCGAGACGGCGGCAGACACCGCGGCCGAGGCGAGCAACAGCAGCAGGAGCCGCGTTCGCCGCACGTCGACGCCGAGTGATTGCGCGTCATCGTCACCGAGCATGAGCAGGTTGATGCGGCCCGACAGGCTCCACATGGCCAGCACCGCGGCGACGACGATGGCGCCCGTGAACCCGAGCGCGCTCCACGACTCGTGGCCGAGCGAGCCCGCGAGCCAGAAGAGCACCTCGCCGAGTTTGTCGGGCGCGACCAGGGCCTTGATGAAGATGATGGCCGCGAGCGCGAAGGCGTTGAAGATGACGCCCGCGAGCAGCGTGCTGGTCGACCCGTCTCCCCGCCCCGAGCGGCCCACCACCAGCACCAGCCCCGTCGCCACCACCGCGCCGAGCAGCGCGAACACCGAGGCGCCCGAGAGCCCCGCGACCCCGGCGGTGGTGACGCCGAGCGCGATGGCGATGGTGGCTCCGAGCGCCGCGCCACCCGAGACGCCCAGCACGAACGGGTCGGCGAGCGGGTTGCGCAAGAGCGCCTGCAGCATCGAGCCCGACGAGGCGAGCGCGGCGCCGACGAGCGCGGCCAGCACGACGCGCGGCAACCGCAGCGACATGAGAATGGTGTGCGCCGTGGTGCCGGTGGTGAAGGCTTCGGAGAGGTCGAGTGACTGCTCTCCGAGCGCGAGGGCGAGCAGCGCGCAGCAGCCGGCCAGCAGCGTCAACGCGCCACTGACGAGAAGCACGCGGCTGGCCGTCGCTCGCACGTGGCGCGGCGTAGTCGTGTCGGTGCGGCGAGTCGACTGTGCAGTGCAGCGCTGGAGTACGAAGCCCGTGTGGAGTCGCTCTCGGAGGTGCTCTTCGGGCTGTTGCCGTGGGTCGTGGGGGCCCAGGCCCTCTTCGTGCTCGTGACGTGCATCGAAGAGCTGACCGCGCTTCGCGCCCACAGACCGGCAGGCAGCCGGCTCCGCACCGTCGTGCTGCTCGTCACCTCGGTGGTGCTGTTCGGGCTCGGCCTCTTCACGTCGGTGCTCGACCCGAGGCACGGCAGTGAGGTGGTCGGTGTTCCCCTGCTGGGCGCCTCGGCGTTGGGTGGGCTCGCGCTGGTGCTCCGCGTTCGCCGGCACCTCCGCCGCTGAGCACGTGCTCGCCCTGGGAGGGCCGGGTATCGTCGGCGCGCCCATGCGAAGCGCTCTGGTGATGGTGTTCGCCTGTTTCGCGACGGCCGCGTGCCAGTGCAGCGGTGGCGAGACGTTGAAGCTCGCGGGTCCTTCGGCGTTGCTGCGCTCGGGGTCGGCGCGGTTTCAGGTGAGCGCGCTCGGCGTCGACGGCCAGCCCGGCGCGGGAGAGGTTCGCGTCACGAGCGAGCACGGCTCTCTGCGCAGCGGCGTGCAGGTGGTGTTGAGCGATGGCGTCGGCAGCGTCGACCTGACGTGCGCGCCCTCGGAGGACCCGGAGTGCGCGGGGCCGCTCCTCACCCTCGTCGCCACCTGGCGTGGCCAACAGGTCGAGCGAGAGGTGCGGTTGGTCGACATGTTCGAGAACGTCGGAGGTGGCGTCGCCGGAGCGGGTGGTGGTGCGGCCGACGCTGGAGGCTCCGATGGCGGGCAGCCCGACGCTGGTGGGTTCGACGGTGGCGCTGCCGACGCGGGGCCGTGCTCGGTGTCGGCGAACAGCTCTTTGGGCTGCGAGTTCCTCGCGACGGCGGTTCCGCCCGAGGCTGCGACGCGCGGCTCCTGCTACGCGGTGGTGCTGGCGAACGGTGGCGCGCAGACGGTCGAGGTGATGGTCGAGCGCGACGGAGTGCCCCTCACGCCGTACACCTACGTGCGGCTGCTCGACCGAAGCTCGAGCGGCACGCCGATGTACTCGAACGTCGCGACGCTGGGCGCCAGGGTGTTGCTCCCGGCGAACCGGGTGGCGGTGTTCTTCCTCGGGGAGGAGCCCAGCAGCCCGGGCACCGCGCGCATCGCCTGCCCCACGCCAGCCGCCGAGCTGCGCAGCTTTCAGGTCGCGGGCACCACCACGTTCCCCGCGTTTCGCATCACCACCTCGCAGCCCGTCGCGGCCTACGACATCTACCCGTACGGAGGCGCCGCCAGCGCGGTGGCGAGCGCGAGCCTGCTGCTGCCGACGAGCGCGTGGTCGACGGTATCGGTGGGCGTGACGCCCGGGCCATCGCTCAGCACGTACGACCCGTACCTGCAGGTCTTCGCAGCGGAGGACGCGACCGAGGTGAACATCGAGGCGCCCGTCGCCATCACGCCCGGCATCGGGGTGGTGGGCAGCAACGCGCGGCAGGTCATCCCCCGCATGTTGCGGCGTGGCGAGGTGCTGCAGCTCAACCAGCGCGCCGAGCTGGGCGGCTCGACGATTCGTTCGAACAAGCCGGTCGCTGTCTGGGGCGGGCACACCTGCATGCACGTGCCGAACGCGACGCCCGCATGTGACTCCACCCACCAGCAGCTGCCGCCCGTCGCGCACCTGGGCACCGAGTACGTCGCGCTGCGCCCGCCATCACGGCTGACGACGGAGGAGGACGCGCTCTGGCGCCTGGTGGGCACCCGCATGGGCACGGTGTTGACGTTCACGCCGCCGCAGCCCAACGCGCCCACCTCACTCGAGCCCGGGCAGACGGTGGAGTTCTGGGCGCCGGGGCCCTTCGTGGTGCGCTCGCAAGACGCGCTCCACCCGTTCCTCGCGACGCAGCTGATGCGCGGTGGCTCCGCTTTCCCCGGCAACGTCGGAGACCCCGAGTTCGTGCTGCTGGTGCCGCCCGGGCAGTTCCTGTCGAGCTACCTCTTCTTCACCGACCACACCTACGCGAACACGTTTCTCGTCTTCGTGCGGCGCCGCACGGCGGCCGGCTCGTTCGCGCCGGTCACGCTCGACTGCGGCGGCTCGATGACGTGGCTGCCCACCGGCGACCCCGACTTCGAGTACGCGATTCGCACGTGGCACAAGAACGACTCGAGCGGCTGCACCAACGGCATGCGGCGGGCGAGCAGCACCGAGCCGTTCGGCCTCACCGTGTGGGGCACCGACTTCTACGTCAGCTATGCGTACCCGGCTGGCATGGGGGTGAACCGCATCAACAGCGTCGACCCCGACCCGATTCGGTAGCGCGCCAGCGCTCCGCGTCGCCAGCCACCGATGACGTTGGGGAAGACGCCGGTCTCGGAGCTGCCACCCGCCACATGCCTGCCAACGCTGTCGGTCATGGAACCAGCGTGAACCGCAGCGCGCGGCTGGTGTTCACGGCGCCAGCCCGGTTGAACGAATGCTGCACGCCATAGGCGCCGGCCGGGCCCTGGACGCCGATGGTGGCGCTGTCGCCCGACGCGGCGGCGCCCGTGAGTTCGCAGTAGTGGAACTCGATGGCCGAGTCCGATTCGAAGAGCTTGACCTGAAAGCGGAGCTGGTTGTTCGAGCTCTGGTTCGTTCGCAGGTTGCTCCACTGAAACACGCGAGCACGCTGCGGCGCCGTGCCGACGAGGTTCGTGCTCAGCGTCGCGCCCGTGAGCGGCTTCAAATCGTCCCAGTAGGGCGCGATGACGTCGTACAGGGCGCCAGTGGTGGGAATGGAGAGGTTCAAGCCGCTCACCGAGGTGCTGCTGCCGCGGCCGGTCTCGAGGTAGCCCCTGGCCGAGGCCTTCAACGAGTCGATCTGGTCGCCGAAGAAGCGCACGTCGAAGCTGAGGGGAATGCTGCTCGAGTACCAGCCTTCGGGGAGCGGCGACGAGAGCGCGGCGCCAGCGCGGGGGTCGCACGCCACCGGCACCGTCGAGATGGCATAGGTTGGCCTCGGCCCACGAACCCAGGTGGCGTTGTTGAGCGTGGTGCTGCTGATGCCTCCGAACGAGAGGAGGCCACTTCTGGTCCACGCCATGGCGGCGCCCTCGACGTGATAGCGCGTCGAGTTGGCCGTGACGTCGAGCCAGAACACCCCGTTCCATTCGAAGGTGCGGGCGTGGCGGACTCCACCGATGCGGCCACTGAAGACGACGGTGCGCCGGCGAATGGGGTCGTAACCCATGGCCTGCCCCGTGAAGTTGCCAGGGTCTGGTGATGGGCTGGTGTTCGACGCCAGCGTCCAGCTCGTGCCGTCGAACTCCCAGAGGTCCGCGCCGGCGCCGCCGAACACCTGCACCCGTTGCCGGGCCGAGTCGTAGGCCATGCTGTGGTCCTGGCGAGCGCCCGGCCCAGTGACCATTCGCTGGGTCCACGTCGTGCCGTCGTACTCCCAGGTGTCGCCGAGCAGTCCGTTGCTGCCGACTCCACCGAACAGCACCGTGCGCCCGCGCGCGCTGTCGTAGACCATGGTGTGCAGCCAGCGCCCCGGCGGAGACGTCGTGGGGGAGCGCTGCGTCCACGTCGTGCCGTCGTACTCCCAGGTGTCGTTGCGGGCCGTGCCCGGCGAATAGCCGCCGAAGAGCACCACCCGGTTGCGAGCCGAGTCGAAGCTCATCGCGTGGTCGCTCCGAGGCACGGGGCCGACCGCGTTGCTTTGCCGCCATCGCTGGCCGTCGTGCTCCCAGGTGTCGCCGAGGCGGTTGACGCCATTGTTCCCTCCGAAGAGCACGACCACCCCGCGCTGCGTGTCGGCCGCCACCGCGTGGCCCGAGCGCGCAGAGGGGCTGGTGGTGGTGGTGCGATTCATCCACAGCACGGGCGTGCACTCGAAGCCGCCCGGTGTGTTGGCGCACCCCTCTGCGCAGCCTCCGTTGTTGGTGGCGCACTCGTCGATGTCGAGGCAGGTGAGGCCGTCGCCCGTGAAGCCCGTGCGGCACGCGCAGGTTCGGCCCGACGCCTGGTTGGTGCAGATGGCCATCTCACTGCAGCCGCCGTTGTTGGTGAAGCAGGCGTCGATGCTGCAGGTCAGGCCATCGCCGAGGAAGCCGGGGTTGCACGCGCAGGTGTGGCTCCCGGGAGTGTTGGTGCACGTCGCCGAGACGTGGCACCCACCGTTGCCCGAGGCGCACTCGTTCAAATCGGTGCAGGTGATGCCGTCACCACCGAAGCCGGGTTTGCACGCACAGGTGCGCGACCCCACGGTGTTGGTGCACGTCGCGTCGAGGCTGCAACCACCGTTGCCCAGCAGGCACTCGTCGACGTCGACGCAGCCACTCCCCGAGGCGGCATAGCCCGGCAGGCAGCAGGCGACGCCGTTGGTGCTGGTGTTGGCCACGCACCGCTGGCCGCAGGCGCGCTGGTTGGCTGGGCAGGTGCACACGCCCGAGGCGCAGGTCGCACCCGCAGGGCAGTCGGTCGAGAGGCGGCAACCGGTGGCGCAGGTGCGCGTGGGAGGGTCGCAAAAGAAGCCAGGACCGCAGCTGGCCCCGGCCGACGTGCAGTCGGTCGGCAACAAGGCGCAGGTGCCCCGGTTGCAGACTTCACCCCCGCGGCACACCACACCGCACCGGCCGCAGTTCTCGAGGTCGGCTGCGAGGTCGACGCAGGCCTGGCCGCACTGAACCAGCGTGCCTGCACAGGCGCCGCTCGTCGGGGCCCCACCACTCGTCGCCCCGCCCGCGCTGCCGCCGCCCATGGTGCCGCCGCCCGCGCTACCGCCTCCAGCCACCGTCCCACCCGCGGTGCCGCCAGCCATTCCTCCGGCCGCTGCGTCTCCGCCCCCGGAGACCTCGCCGCCCGCGCTACCACCGCCAGCCGAACCTCCGGCGTCGGGTCTCGGGTTCGACGGGGAGCACGCGCCGACGACGCAGGTCGCGCCCGCCCCGCAGCTGATGCAGGCCGCGCCGGCCGCTCCGCACGCCGCTGCATCGAGGCCTTGCCGGCACTCGCCAGCGCTCGTGCAGCACCCGCTGCAGGTCGAAGGAGAGCAGGTGTCGGTGCCCGGCATCGGAGTGCAGCCGAGCGCGAGGGCGACGGCGAAGACAGAGAGCGTTCTCATGGCGCGGAGATGTGCCATCGCGGGCGCCATCCGCGCCGTCTCGAGGTCAGGAATGCGATTCCTGAGTTCGAGAATCGTGAGGCCGAAGCGAAGGGCTGGATGGAAGGTAGACTCCGCCCGGCGCGCTACTGCTTCGGGGCGCGCACACCGATGACGTTGGGCAGCTCCCACTGCCGGTCGTTGTCATCGCGCGGGAAGAAGCCGGTCTCGTAGCTGCCATCGAGGTCGAGGGTCAGGTCCTTGCCGCGAATCGAGAGGCTCGCTTCGGGCCCGCCCTCGACGTGCATCGCGCGAACGACCCCGAGCCCGGTCGCCAGCACACGCGTCATCAGGTCGGCCATCTCGAACGGCGTGCGCGTGAAACAGAAGAGCAGCTTTCCCGACGCGTCCATCGCGACGAAGGCTTCGCTCCACTTGCGGTTGTTGGGTTTCCACACGTTCTCGCCCGGGCCTTTGATGAGGCGCAGGTTCTGAATGACGGTGCGGTACGGCTTCACGGCGTCGTCGAAGCCGGGCGCGTCGCGGTCGAGCATCACGGCCTTCGGGAGCGACGCATCGCTCGGGTCCATCGCGAGCACCGACTGGTACGACTTCTTCCACGAGCGCTGGTTGACGTGGTCGCCGTGCACGAGCTTGCCGACGTTCGAGCGGTAGTCGGTCTGGAACATGCCGGCGTTGATGACGACGGAGAAGCCCTGCTGGGCGCTCCACTGTGAGGCCGTGCGCATCGCGCCTGATTCGCTCGCGAGCCCGAGGTCGAGCGTGGCCACGTTCGGGTCGATGCGTACGACGTGCAGCTTGCCGTCACCGGCTTCGGGCTTCTCGACGAGCGTGAGCGTGCCGTACTCGACGCCGGGCTGCAGTGTCTTGAGCGCCACGGGCTTCGGCGGCTCGGCGAGGGCGAGTGAACACACGACGAGGCCTGCGCACCACGCGACGCGAGTCATGGAGCGAGCTTCAGCAGAATGCGTGCCGGAGTTCAGCGAGAACGACGTTTCTCGAGCTCGGCTCGCGCCGCAGTGACGCCGACGTCGGGATGCCTTCTTCGGTAGAGCTGAATCGCCTCGGTCCATCGGCCTGCCGCGACGTCGGCGTCGAGCTGCTCGTCGAAGGTCGGCGTCTCGAGGTGTTCGATGATCGTCCTCGCGTATTCCTCGACGCCGCCGCTGGCGTACGTCGCGTTGCGCAGTTGCCGCACGATGGCCGCCGCTTCGGGTGAGCGTCTGAGAATGGCGGTGTCATTCACGAACAGCTGAATGCTGCCCGACCGCTGCCGCGCGATCGATCGATCGAGGAGCACGTGGAACCGGCTTCCGTTCTCAGTGACGCCCAGAAGAGAGAGTGAGCCTCCATCGGTTGCATACGCGCACTCGGTGAACGTGATCACCCCGCGACTCTACCTGGGGGAACTCGCCTCGAAATTCGGGCCGATCTGCGAACCGCGCTGACAAATGGTGTCCGGTCTCACGCTGCCCCGCCGCGGATACTTCTTCAGCGCTGCACCCGAGGACGACCATGACGATTCGCACCAACCTCTCGAAACTGCAGACCGTCCTTCCCCGGGTCGCCTCGAGCGCACAGCAACGTACACCGTCGCCTTCCTCCATCACCGACAGCTTCAAGGCGGTGATTCCGCCGGCGAAGAAGGTCGTCGAGCTCGCGCTCGAGAAGCTGCAGCCGAAGAACAAGGGCACCTCGCGCGACGTGGCCGATGCGCTGCGTGACGCCGACCAGATTCTGCGTGGGCCTGCCATCGACCGCGTCTCCGATGGCACCGCCGAAGTCACGCGCGATGCGGCGAGCGTGAACGACGCGCGCGACACGAACGTGAACGACCCGCGCCACCAGGCCGCGCTCGAGCAGCTCGAAGCGAACAAGCCGCTCGAGACCGCCGCGCTCGAGACGATGACGCCATCGCAGCGCGCGCAGTACCAGGCCGTGAAGGACCGCTGCCTCGACGCGAACGACCCGGTGGCCGCCCTCGCGCTCGAGAAGCTGCTGCTCGACGGCAAGCTGCCCGGCGACGAAGACCTCAAGGGCGAAGGCACCACGCTCGACCACCTCGCGAAGCTGTCAGACGAGAAGACGCCGCTCGCCGAGGGCATCGACCGCAACCAGCTCGTCACCGACCTCGTGCAGGAGCTGGCGACGCCGAGCTCCATCGGTCAGGGGCAGCGCGGCACCTGCGCTCCGACGACGCTGGCCATTCAGCTCGCGATGCACGACCCCGCCGAGTACGCGCGCATCGCCGCCGGGCTCGCGAGCCCCGAAGGCACCGTGCAGCTCGCGGGCGGGCAGACCATCACGCGTGAAGCGAACAGCATCGAGGGCGACTCGACGAACCGCTCCATCACGCAGCGGCTCGTAGGCGGCGCGTTCATGGAGCTCGCCAATGGCGACCGCGACTTCAACGACGACACCGGCGAAGGCGCCGGCGCCTGGAGCGACAAGCTCGACGTGCTCTACGAGGCCATCACCGGCCGCAAGATGAGCGACCAGCGCCTCACCACCGACGAGTAGCGCGCCGGAGCGATGGACATCATCGACACCCAGCTGCGCGCGGGCACCGAAGTGCCGGTCGCGCTCTCGTGGGGCAGCGACGGCGGGTACCACAAGGTGCTGGTGACGGGCACCGAGACGGTCGATGGCAAGGAGTACGTCGACTACATCAACCCGTGGGGCCGCGAAGAGCGCATGCCGCGAGAAGACTTCGAGAAGCGCCTCGCCGACATCAGCTACGACCCGCGCGCGCAGGTGCTGGGCACGGTGCTGCAGGGCGTCGACACGGTGAAGGACGGCATCGACACGGTGCGAGATGGCATCGGCCGCATCACCGAAGGCGTGAAGGACGTCATCGACCGGCTCGACCCGAAGGACCTGCAGATGGACGTGCGGCTCTCGCAGTTCCGCTCCATCAAACTCTGAGTCGCCAGCGCGTCAGTTCGAGCACTCGCACAGGTTGCAGCCCGTCGCGTCCTGCTTGAACCCTGCGGGGCACGAGAGCGAACACGGCGGAGGCATGCAGGTGGCGCCCGGCCTGGGTGAGCATTCACACAGCCCACACCCGCTCGACGTGCGCTTGAAGCCGAAGGCGCAGGGCATCTGGCAGAACGAGGTGCCGCAGCCCGCATCGGAGCGCGGCGCTGCGCAGCTACAGACCTCGCAACCCAGAATGTCGCGCGCGAAGCCGTGCTGACACGCCAGCTGGCAGTCGGTGACGTCGCCGCACCCCGCGTCGAAACCACCACCGGCGTCGACCGTGCCTGCATCGACGCCGGCGTCCCCACCGGCTCCGGCGTCTGAAGTCGTTCCTGCGTCGACGCCAGCGTCGTCACTGGCTCCGGCGTCCGCTCCTGCGTCGAAGGGCACGCCCGCGTCGACGACCGCACACGCGCAGCGCTCGCAGCCTGCGTCATCTCGCTCGAAGCCATCGCGGCAGGCGAGCTGGCAGATGGTCGGAGCACAGACCGCACCAGCGTCGTCGGCCTCGCAGCCCTCGCCGACACAGGGGCCCAGCTGCGCGCGGGAGTCGTCTCCCAGCGACAACAACCGCTCGCACCCGCTCACCGCGAAGAGCAGCACCACAGCCAGCGTTCGTGTCGTCATGCTTCACCGTGAGCCGTCACGGGGTCTGACCTTTCACTGGCGCGCAGACGCCAAGCGCGGCCTGCACCACTTCTGGCTGAGTCGCCTCGAGCTTCGACGTCACGGCAATGGCTTGCTCACAGCTGCCGCGCGACGCCAACAGCCGGGCCCATGACAGCCGCAACGCCGGCGTCAGGTCGGCTTCGGGCAGACGCTCGAGCGCCGCGAGGGCGAGACCCGGGTCGTCGCGCTCCAGCAGCACCCGCACCCGCAGCACACGCGCTTCGCTCTCGAGCACGCCTGCGGGGAACTGACGCGCGCGCTCGTCGAGCACCGAGAGCGCCTTCGCCGTGTCGCGCTGGTTGAGCGCCTCGAGCGCCTGTTCGAGCAGCGCCGCTTCGCGGGTCACCGGGTCGGCGACGACGGGCGCGCGTGGTGGGAGCGGCGCAGGTGCTGGGCCGAGCAGCCCGGGTACGACGCGTGACAGCGCCACCGTGCCAGCCGAACCCAGCGCGGCGCTCGCGAGCAGGGCCAGGCCGAGCGCGAGCGGGCGCAGCGACGGCCGTGAGACTGCGGCCTCGTCTTCGAGCCGGGCCGCCACGCGCGCGACGGTTCGAGGCGTCACGTCGTGCGCCGGGTCGCCGCGTTTCAGCAGCGCCTTCACGTCATCGGGCAGGTCGTTCACGGCGAGCTCCTCTCGAGTGCTTCGACGGCGCGCGCGAAGCGTTGGCGTGCGCGGAACAGCCACACCCAGATGCGGTCGACTGGCGCGCCCATGAGTCGCGAGACTTCCTGCCCGGAGCGCCCTTCGAGCTCGAACAACACGAGCACCTCGCGGTCACGGTCCGACAACGTCTGCATGGCGTCGAGCACCAGCCGCTCGGCGTCACGTCGCTCGAGGTGCTCGACGGCCGAGGCGCTGGTGGCGGGAACGCGCTGGCCTTCGGTCTCGGGGCGCTGGAACCATCGACGAAAGCGCTCCACCCGCCGCCGGGTGCGCACGACGTTGACGGTGATGGCGTACAGCCAGGCCTCGGCGTCGGCGAGCGCGTCGAGCGTCGGAAGGCTGCGCTGCACCTTGAGGAAGACGTCGTGGGTGACGTCTTCGGGGTCGAGCCAGGGCTTGCCGAGGCGCGCAGCCCATCGCGCGACGGTCAGGGCGTGCTGTCGATACAGCTCGTCGAACGTCGGCCGCCCGACGGCGCTCTCCAGCTGGTCTCCGACGCGGGTCCCCGTCATGGGTGACTCCTCAGGAGCCAGAGAGCCCGGGCACCGAGGAACCTTTCACCCAGTCGAAGCCGAGCCCGAGCACCGCCGACGCCTCGAAGGAGGGCAGGGCCAACGTTCCGCTCACGCCGCCAATCTGAACGTTCGTCTGAATCGGCCACCAGCACGCCTTCGCGCCGGTGAAGAGGGTGACGGCCTCGAGGTGAATGCCGGCCCGCAGGTGGGCGCAGGCCGCGACGTCTGGCGTGACTTGCGCCTCGTTGCGGACGAACCCCGAGGCACGCGCCCACAAGGCCGCGACCTCGAGCGACACCGCGGGCTCGAGCAGCACCCGTCGCCAGTCGGGGTGGTAGCGGGCTCCCAGCGCGGCGCCGAAGCGGTTCCAGGTGATGGCGCCCGCGCCGAAGGCGAGCGTGCGTGGAAGTACGGCGTTGAGCTCGAGGAAGCCGCCGAACGTGGTGCCGCCGCCGAGCCGAACCCCCAGGCCGCCCGTCATCGAGCCGCTCGCGTGAGCGCGCAGCTCGGCCGACAGGTTCCATCGCCACGGCATCGCCTCGCCCGTCGAGCCGTCACCTGCGCGCTGCTTCGTCGAGGTCGCCGGGCCGTCTGCCGACGAAGCGCCGCCGCTGGTCAACGCGGGAAGGGGCGAGTCTTGCGGTGGAGCGCTGACGAGTGGGGGCGTCATGGTGCTCGGCGTGGGTTTGACGGCCGCGACGATGCCGGCGTCGACGGAGCTCACGACGACCGGTGCCGCAGGCCGCACGATAGGAGCCGGGGTGACGACTGGGAGCGTCGGCTCCACTGCGGGCAGCACTGCGACTGGCGGCTCCACCGCTGCGGGCTGCTCCATCATCCACGTGGCCAGCACGGCGCCTGCCAGTCGCGCCCGCTCCGCACCGGCGGTGGGTGCCTTCAGGTCTCGCTCCTTCACCAGCACGCCGGCGCTCGTCTCGAGGCGCACCGAGAGCTTCGAGGCCTCTGCCGTGACGACCCACCGATGTTGCGTCAGGACGGGAGCGCGAACTGTGCGCTCGAGCACGCGGGCGACCTCGTCACTCGACGGACATGACGCAGCAGTCAGGAGCAACGCGACGAGTGACACCCCGGCTGTCTACCCGACTGCCTCGCGCTTGTGCCGCTACGGTGCCAGCACGGCACCCGGCACGCGCTCGTCGACCCCATCGCCGAAGCTGCCCATGAAGCGGCCCAGGAAGCAGCGGCGCTGGTCGTCGAGGCCGACGCCGCAGCTGAACGTGCTCGACTGCACGAGGCTCTTCCAGGTGCCGGGCACGCTGCCCGCCGCCGTCCACGCCGTGCCGGACCAGCGGAAACACGAGACGACACCGCTGGCTCGAACCACGCACGCGTTGAACGGGTTCTCGCTGAACCTGACCGCGTCGGTGAACGTGTCGAGCTGCGTCACCGCCGCCTGCGCGTTGGCCTTGCAGTACACCGTGCCGTTGGTCTTGCGCCCGCACCAGCCGAAGGCCGTCGCATAGCCCTCCACCCAATCGGTCGCCGCGTCGACCTGGGTTGGCGTCGACGTGGCGCCTGAGCCCCACTGCCACAAGGTGCCGTTGCCGCGCCGTGCGACGACGCGCTGGTTCACGCTGACCTGCGTCCAGTCGGTGAAGGTGTTGGCCGTGCCCGCGAGCCCCGACGGTGAGAGGCGGATGACCTGCGTGCCGTCTCCGACCTGCCCCTGCTGGTTCTGCCCCCAGCACGAGAGCCTGCCGGCGCTGGTGATGCCGCACGAGCTCGAGTTGCCGACGGCGACGCGCACCCACGTGGTGCCGGCTGCGAACGGAGGCACTGGCGTGGGCGTCACGCTGTCGGTCGACGTGCCGTTGCCGAGCTGGCCCCACCCGTTGCGCCCCCAGCACGAGAGGAGGCCGCTGCGAATCGCGCAGGTGTGCCCGGGCACGCTCTGGTTCGTCACCGACAGCGGCGTGCTCTGCAGTGACATCTTCACCTCGGTCCAGTCGGTGTCGGTGGTGACGGCCGTCGGCGTCGGGCTCGAGACGACGTTGGCCCGGCCCAGGTGCGCGCCTACGCCCCAGCAGACGAGCTGGCCCGTCGTCTTGATGCCGCAGCCACCCGTCGAGGGGCCGTCGAACGGCGCGGTGGTGATGGCCACCGAGGTGTAGGTGCCGTCGAGCACCACCGGGCTGGCCTCGAAGCCAGGCACTCCGCGGCCGAGCCCTCCGTTCGACGTCAGGTTGTCGCCCCAGCACTCGAGGCCGTCGGTGGTGGTGAAGGCGCAGCGCAGCCGCCGGCCGCCGAAGGTGCGGACGAGTGGCGTCGTGGTCGCGATGCGGGTGACTGCGGTGGCGAACTCGACGTTGCTGCCCGCGCCGAGCGCGCCTCGGCCGTTGTCTCCCCAGCAGAAGCCTTCGTTCGCTGGTGTCACGGCGCAGGCGCCATTGCCCGAGGCGTGCACGGCGGTGAACGTCTGCGTCCCGACACGCGTGGGCGTCGGGGTCTCGGGCGCGGTCGAGGCGAGCTCTCCCAGGTCGTTGACGCCGAAGCAGAAGAGCTGGCCCGACTGCTTGAGGGCGCAGGTGAACTGGTCTCCGGCGCTCACCTCGGACCAGTCGGTGTCCGTGCCCACGCGCGTGGGGGTGCCGAGCGCGGGCGTCATCGGGTCGACGCCCACTTCGCCCGAGTCGTTGGGCCCGAAGCACCACAACGAGCCATTCGTCTGAATGCCGCACACATGGTTGCTGACCGAGACGGACTGCCACGTCGCGGCGCCGACCTGCTGCGGAGTGGGCGTGTCGTGCGCCGCCAGGTTGCCGTCACCGAGCGCTCCGAACTCGCCGCTGCCCCAACACCAGAGCGCGCCCATGGCGTCGATGCCGCACGCGGTGGCGTCTCCGGCCGAGAGGCGCGTGAAGCGGTGCGCGACTGGCGTGGGCACGTTGAAGGCGCCAGACATCACCAACGGGTCGCCGAAGAGCCTGCCGAAGTTGTTGCCCCAGCACTGCACCGCGCCGCTCATCTTCTTCCCGCAGAAGAAGTCGGGCCCGGCGACCACCGAGTCCCAGTCCGTCGCAGTGCCGACGAGGGTGGGCCGCGCGCGGCTCTCGGGCCCGCTCTCGGTGCCCGGCATCAGGCCGAGGCCGAGCTGGCCCGAGGAGTCACGGCCCCAGCAGGCGAGGCGGCGGTCTCCGGTGACGGCGCAGACGGCGTCGTTGGTCGCGTTCGCCGAGCGCCAGCCGTGCACGAGGCTCCAGGTGTGCGTGACGGCGGCCGAGGTGTTGCCCGCCTCGTCGACGCCGCGCAGAGAGAGCGTGTGCGCGCCCGTGCTCAGCGCGTCGAAGGTGATGGGAGAAGGGCAGGCGGCGAACGCGCCCAGGTCGAGGCTGCACTCGAAGCGGCAGGGCGTCTCGTTGCACTGCGGGGCGCCGAAGGTCGACGGCCGGCTGTTGGGAGCGCCTGAAGCTGGCGTCGTCGTCAGCGAGATGACGGGTGCGACGGCATCGACGACGAACGGCTCGGAGGCCGGGGTGAGGTCGGTGAGCCCGTCACGGGTCGCGCGCACTTCGAAGCGGTGGCGGCCATCGGTGAAGCCCGAGCGGCTCGCGGGGCTGGTGCACGCGGCGAACGGCTCCTGGTCCCACGAGCAGGCGAAGGTGCAGACGCCCGTGTCGCATTCGAACGCGAAGGTGGCGGTCGCGGTGCCCGAGAGCGCGGCGGCAGGGCGCTGGGTGATGGTCGTCTCGGGCGCGACGGGGACTCCGGCGTCGATGACGGCGCCCGCGTCGGTGCCTGCATCGGCGAGTGGCCCTGCGTCGAGCGACCCGGCGTCGGGAGTCGGCATGCCTGCGTCGGTCGTTGAACCGGCGTCGGCCGTTGAACCTGCGTCGGTTTCCGTGGCGCCTGCGTCGAGGGTCGCGCCAGCGTCGAGGTCGTTCGAGCCTGCGTCAGGCGACGCTGAACCTCCGTCACCCTCGGTGGGTTGAGGCGCCGGGCAGGCGGTGAGCGCAAGACACACGAGGAGCGTCGTTCGTCGGAAGAAGGTCATGGCGGAGTTCACTGTTCGAAGCAGTAGAGGCGGTTGGTGGCGCTGCAGGGCCCCGAGCCCTGATCCGTCCACCAGTTCCAATCGGGGCTCTGCGGTTGGGTCACGCCCTGTCGTCCGCCGGAGCTCGCGGTCGTGCTGGTCCAGTCGGCACAGGACGGCACCGACGAGGCGCCGCTCACGCTGGTGGCCGTCCACACGTTGGCGTTCACCGTCGCGCCGTTCTCGTCGACGTTGATGGCGCCGGGAATGGTGGCGACCCCTGCGACGAGCTGGGCGAAGTTCTGCGCCAGCACCGTCACCGTGGTGCCCGAGCGGCGGTAGTACGGCACCGTCGCCTGCGCGAACCGGCTCGAGGCGCTGACGGTGCTGGTGCTGAGCCAGGCCTTGAAGGTTCCGCTGAGGCCGGCGGCGTTCGCGCGCGCAGTGCACAACGCGTCACCTGCGGTGAGGCCGCCGAAGTTGCCGGTGACGCCGACGCTGGTGACGAAGACGCGCTTGCCCTTCACGCAGACGCCGCCGCGGCAGTACGCGCCGCGGTTGCACGAAGCGTCGTTGAGGCACGCACCCGAGGTGCACGCCGTCGAGGTGCCCGTGCAGCGGTACGGCGTGCAGACCTCCGAGGTCGCCGGCTCGAAGGCGTCGGTGGGGCACGCGTTCGAGACGCCATCACACGTCTCGGCGCGGTCGCAGGTTCCCGCGGCGGCGCGGCAGACGGTGGTGAGCTTCACGTCGGCGGGGCAGGTGGTGCTGCTGCCGGTGCAGGACTCGACGGCGTCACACGCTCCCGCAGCGGCCCGGCAGACGACGGTTGGCGCGGCGAAAGCGTCGGCGGGGCAGGTGTCGCTGGAGCCGGTGCAGAGCTCCTGCTGGTCACACGGGCCGACGCTGGCCCGGCACTGTTGGCCGACGGGTGCGCGCGCGTCGGAGGGACACGTGGGGCTCGACCCGGAGCACGTCTCGGCGACGTCGCAGACGCCACGCGCTGCGCGACACACCGTCGAGGCTGCGACCAGGCCGTCTGACGGACATGCCGCGTCGGAGCCGTCACACCGTTCTTCGACGTCGCAGTCTCCAGCAGCTGGGCGGCAGAGCGTGGCGGCTGGTCGAAGCGCGTCGGCAGGGCATTGCGTGGTGGTGCCGGGGCAGCGCTCCTCGACGTCGCACGCGCCGTTCGCGGCCCGGCAGACCTCGGTGGCTGGAGCGAGGGCGTCTGCTGGACACACATCGAGGCTGCAGCGCTCTTCGACATCGCAGGCGCCGGTGGAGGCACGACACACCTCACCGTTGGCGACGCGGCCGCAGGCTCCTGCGCCATTGCACACGCCCATCTGACAGGAGCCCGGCGCCGGCGTGCATTCGTCGTCGGGGTCGGTGTTCTGCAGAACGGGGGAACAGATGCCGTTCGAAGCGCCAGTTCTCGAGGCAGCGCAGGCCGAGCAGGTGCCATCGCAGACGGAGTCGCAGCAGACGCCGTCGACGCAGTGGCCGCTCTGGCACGCAGAGGCATTGGAGCAGGTGCTGCCCAGCGCACCCGGTGGCGGGCCTGCGTCGGCCGTCGTTCCTCCAGCGCTGGCCGAGCCGCCAGCCGTGCTCGAGCCTCCGCCCTGTGCGGTTCCACCCGCGAGCGGTTGCGCGGAACCTCCAGCCGACACCGCTCCACCGTCGTCGCTCGCGGTGTTCGGCCCACACCCAACCAACAGCCCCACGACGAGCACCAACGGGCTTGCCGCCCGTTTCCACGAAGTCGACCCCATGTGCCGTCGAGAGCCGCGAGCTGGCAGGACCTTACAGGCGGCTTTTCGCGCGAGTGGTTTTCACTGGGTGGTGGCTCAGCGGGAGATCACCAGCCATGACGCCAGCCGCACGGGGTCCAACGTGGAGGGAACGCCAATGGCGGCGTAGGTGATGGTGTTCCTTTCGCCGCGACGAATGGCAGAGGTCACATCGGTGACTTCGGGAGTCACCTCGAAGCCACGGCACCCGTTCCAGGCGACGTAGACCTCCTGGTTGGGAATGAGCCCGCGGGGCAGGTACTGGGTGCACCAGGTCTCGTCTGGCGCCCGGTCGAACGCGACGCCGTTGATGATGAACGAGTGGTGCCGTCGCCAGGATGAGCGATCGGTCAGGATGGTGAAGAGCTCGACCTTCGAGGCGTCAGCAGGCACGTCCAACTCGATGGGTTGGTGACTCGCCTCATACTCCGGCGACCCGATCAGTCCTCCCGTCCACAGCGGAATCGCGGTGGCGGCGCGGGTTCCCCTGGCCCTGTCGAGGAGTCGAAACGAGAGGGACACGATGGCCTGGGGGCCCGAGCCCGTCTCGATGCGAAACCGACCGAGGCCATCGGCGTCAGCGGCGACCAGCGGCAACATCGAAGACACATCGGTCACCCACCTGCCGCGCCGTCCCGAAGTCCAGCGCGCGAACTCGTTGCAGTCGGCACCACCGTCGAGGCCAGGCGAACACCGCGACAAGGAGATGCGTCCGGTGTCGCAGTTGGTGTGGGTGGGGCAGTCGTCGAGCAGGTCGACTTCGAGCGTGTCCCAGGCAACGCGCTCTTGCTCCGTGGGGAGCGGGATGACGACGTCTGCCACCTGCCCGTCGCTCGTGGGCTGAAGCAGTCCTCCGTCGAGCACGTTGATGATTCGCGCGGGCTCGGCGCGGAGCCGCTGCTCACGGTCGAACTCGAAGTTGAAGTAGTGCGCCTGGGCCGAGATGCGCCCAGGGGCGTACGTCGTCCAACGCCGAATCGGCTCGACGTAGTAGGTCATGCCGACGTCGCGAAGCCGCTGAAAGCGATCGACTGCGAAGGTGGCTCCGAGCCGGCTGGCTGAGCTCGCAACCCAAGTGTCGGTTTGCTCCAGGGGCACAGTCACGAGGTGAACGCGGGTCGACCACTGAGCCCGCCATTCAGGTGAGGCGTTGGGCAGGAACTGCTCGACCGCAGCGCGAATGAAGGCGTCGTATTCGGCCGAGGGTTGGTTGGTCGCGATGACGTAGTGGACGTTGGTCGGCGGGCTCCCCATGAGGTGATCGAGTCGCCCGGGTGGGAGTTGATGCCAGTCGCCGGTGTAGAGGGTGAAGAGCCAGGAGTCGTCGTTGCTCCACCAGTCCTCGAAGCGGAGCGTCCCGTTGGTCGTCGGAAGGGTGAACGGCCCCGCAGTCTCGAGGAGACCGCTTCCGTATGGACCCGTTGCGAAGGGACCCAACCTCGGCTTGCCGACACACTGGGCCACTGCGAGGCAGTCAGCGTCGGCAGCGTCGAGGCAGGCCCAGAAGGCGTCGCCTCCCTGCTCGCCGCACACGGAGCAATCGCTGGAGAACGTCTGGGCACACACCGAACGAGTCCGCTCACACCGACTGAGGCATGTCGCGGGTGGCGGTGGTGGCGGGGTACAGCTCCAGACCAGGGCACAGGCGAGCGCCCACACACGCACAGTCGGTCGAGCACAGGTCGGTCGCACCAGGCCGAACCTCCAACAATCGGCCAGACAGCGCAACGCAGCCCGTGACGTCGGGTGATAGGCGACCGGCACGTGCTGAATGCACATCTGCATGGGTGCTCTTCTTCTCTCACTCGTCCTCGTGGCCGACCCCTACGCTGCCATCGCCGCGGGGAAGCCGACCATTCCCTCGCCGCTGAGTTCGGTGGCTCGGGGCACGAAGGAAGCGGCGCTGCTCGCCACGCTCCACGTCAACGCCGACAAAGACACCTGCTTCACCCTCGGAGTTCGGGTTCGGAGTCTGTGCTTCGTGCTCTGGACGAAGGACGACGGCTACGACCGCCCGACGCTCCTGTTCTCGTCGCTCACCGCGACCCGGAATGCGCTTCGAAAGCGGTGGGGCGAGCCCATCGTCTCCGAAGGCTCCTGGTACTGGCTCAACCCGGAGAAGAAGCTGCGCGCGAGGCTGCGCGACACCGACGAGCCTGCGCAGCTCGACTTCGAGACCTATCTCCCGCTGCAGGACTTTCTGGGCACAGGAGCGATGCTCGCGTTCGAGCACACGCCAATTCTCGGCAGCACCCGCGCGACCATCGAGAAGGCCTACGGCGTGACGTGCGACACCAGCAACTGCAGCGTGTTCTTTCCGCCAACCGAAGTCGGCTCCGAGGTGCTGGTGCAGATCGAGCTCACCGACGGCGTCGCCACCAGATACCTCTTCGATCTCCCCGCGCGGGAGGAGCCGCGCAAGGAGCTGACCTTCAAGCTCCTCGAGAAGAAGTGGGGCCCTCGCACCCTGGTGGCAGGCGAAACGAAGGACTGGAACTTCGAGAAGCGGCCCGATGTGTTGCTCTACTTCCTCGCCGGCGACCTCACGGTTCGCATCCCTCACCGGTCCTCGCCGTAGTCGCCGAGCGAGCTGGCTTCACGCCTTGACCAGTTGCTGCACGAGCGTGCGTGCGAGCCACTTCTCGTACCGCGCCGGCGACCAGCCTCCGACGTCGACGAGCATTCGCCACGTCTCACGGCTCGTGAGCGTCCACATCAGCCGGCGTGCATCGGTGAGGGTGAGGCCGGGCGCGAGCAGGCCAGCGCGTTGGAGCTGAACGAGTCGACCGCGCTGCATCTCGTAGCGCCGCTGCTCGAACTCGTCTTCGAGCGCGCGCAGGTCGGGCGTGAACGCCGAAGCGCCACGGAGCAGACCCAGCTCGGCGGTCTCTCCACTCCAGATGGCGCGTGCGACGCCGGCGGTCTCTTCGACCAGGCGCACCGGGTCGGTCAGGCCCTCGAGCCTCGACCACGCGGCGCGAAAACGTGCGCCGAACAGCGCGTCCTCCATCAGCCCGCTCAGCAGGCCCTCCTTCGAGCCGAACAGCGCGTACACGGTCGAGACGCCCACCTTCGCTCGCGCGGCGATCTGCGCGGTCGTCACCTGATCGATGCCGTGGCGCGAGAAGAGCGTCTTTGCGGCGGTGATGATCTTTCGACGCGTGGTCTCGGCCTGTCGGGTGCGGAGCTCGGATCGGTAGCTTCGGGTCGCCATATTGGGCAGAGTAAACTCCATTCAATTGAGCCACACGTCGTTTCGGAGTCTTCGATGTCACTCGTCGCTGCCCGCCTTGCCCTCGTCGCCGGAGCCCTCGCGCTGGTCTGCCTCGCAGCGCTCCATGTGCTCAGCCCGGAGTTCGAGCCGTCGTGGCGAATGGTCAGCGAGTACGCGAACGGCAAGTACCCCTGGGTGCTCACGCTCTTCTTCGCCAGCTGGGCGGTGAGTTCGTGGGCTGTCGCGGTGGCGCTCTGGCCGTCGGCGGGCTCGTGGGTGGTGAAGCTCGGTCTGGGGCTCGTCGGCCTTTCAGGGCTCGGCGCGGCGCTCGGTGGCGCGTTCGACGTCAACCACCCGAGTCACGGTCTGGCCTTCGCGCTCGGTGTACCGACGCTTCCCATCGGCGCACTCCTCGTGGGCGTTCCGCTCAGCCGGGGCGAGCCCTTCGCGCGGCTGCGCTGGGTCTCTCAGTTACCGTGGGTGTCGCTCGTGCTCATGGTGGGCTCGTTCGTGCTGCTCGGTTCGTCGGCGGCGCGCGCAGGCGTGGAGCTCGACCCGACGAAGCCGTGGCACGAGGTGCCAGCAGGCGTCACCGCGGTGATGGGCTGGGCGAATCGGTTGCTGGTGACGGCCTACGTCGCGTGGTCGCTCGTCGCTGCGCGCCTCACGCTGCGCTCGAAGGCGGCCTGAGCACGCCTGACGTCACTTCAGCGCATCGAGGGCCGCTGTGGCCTGCGCAGCCCACGCAGCACCGTCGGCATCGCCGCGCTGCTTCCCGAGTTCGATGGCGCGCGTGTACGCAGACTTGGCTCCCTCGACATCTCCCGTCGCAGCGAGACACTCCGCCAGCGCCGCGTGATTGAGCGGGTGCTTCGGTGACAGCTGCACGGCCTTCTGCGCTTCGACGAGGGCGTCGTCCGGACTGCCAGGACCTGTCGGCCATCCAGGAGCGCGCACCAGCAACAACGCGAGCACGCGTGAAGCGCCGGCGTCATCGAACTGGGGATCAGCAGCGTTCACCTTCTTCAACAACGCGATGATGCGCGGCAGCTCACCGAGCGCGGTGAGAATGTGCTCGCGCGCCGACAACCCGAGCGCCACCGCCTGCCAGTAGTCACACCGCACCGAGCCGGGCGCGCGCTCCTGACACTGCGCCGCGGCCACCACCGCTTCATCAGCGTGCGCCGTGCGCTCTTCCTTCGGGCCGTTCTCTACCAACCATGCAGCGACCTGCACGATGCCCGCGCAGCCCTCGGTTCGCGTCACGTCCGCCGCGGCCGCGAGCTGGAACTGCTTCAGCGCTTCTTTCACCGCCGCGACCTCGGGCCGCTTCGTGAACGCAGCCTCGGCGTCTTTCAGTGCCACCTCGGCCGACACTCCCGAAGCCACCACCGGCGTCACCGCCGCCGGAGGACACGCCGTGAGCGCCAGCACCGCGAACCACGGCCACCTCACTTCGTCGCGCTCCCGAAGCTCTTCTTCGCCGCCGCCAGCGCCGCGTCATCGAGCGGAGCAAACCCCGTCAACCGCACACCCTCGAGCGCCACCTTCCCGCGCGCGTCACCCGACAACTTCCCGAACGCCGTCGCGGCCGTCTTCCACTCCGCCGCGCTCAAGCGTTGGCCCAGCGTCGCGACGACAGCGACTGGCACCTTCGGCCCGACGTGAACCACCTCGAGGTCTGCCGCGAACGGCAACGTCGGCAACGCCTTCGCCTGCTCCGCGTCGAGGAGCACGGCCATCGGCTCCTTCCCGCTCGCCGTCTTGCGCAGCGCCGACAACACCTGCCCGCCGCTCGTCACCTTCACCGTCGCCGGCAGCGCGCCGAAGCTCGAGAGCGCCACCTTCGTCACGAAGTCAGGCACCGCGGCCGTCGAGAAGAGCGAGAACCCTTCGAGGTCGGCGGCCTTCTTCACCGTGCCCTTCTTCGCCACCAGCGACCAGCTCTGCGTTCCCTCCAGCCCCTGCTGCACGACGGCGAGGCGCGCGGTCAGCTCCAGCTCGCTCTCGTGGGCGAGGAAGAACGGCAGCGGCACCAGCGCGAACACGACATCAGGCTCCGCGAGCCGCGTCATGCCGGCCTTCTCGGTCGGAAAGTACGTGGCCACGAGCGAGTCTTTCGTCCAGCCGGCGAGCTCGGAGAACACGAGCGCCACCTCGTCCATGCGCGACTGCGCCTCCTGCGTCGTGCCCGGGTAGCCGGGTGCACAGAAGATGAGCGCGCGAGGTCCACTGGGCGCTGGAGGTGCAGCCGCCTTCGGTGGCGCCGCGACCGCGAGAACCGGGAACGACAGGACGAACGAGAAGAGCAGGGCCCGCATGCGTCAGAATGTACGCCTCGACGTGGCGGGAGTATGCCCTCGCGCAGATGACCGGAGCCTCGCGGGTCGAGAAACTGTTCGCAGCCATCATCGAGAAGCGGGTGCTGGTGCTGGTGCTGTGGCTCGCGCTGGTGCCCGGCGCTGCGTGGCTGGCGCTCCAGTTGCCCAGTGACGGCGCCATCGACCGCCTCGTCGTCGAGAAGGACCCCGACGTCGTTCGCACGCGCGCCTTTCAGCAGGTCTTCCCCGAAGGCCGGCAGGTGGTGCTGCTCTTCGAGCCGCAGGGAGACGTCTTCGCGCCCGTCGTCGTACGCGAGCTCGCCGCCGTCGAAGACGCGCTGGGCACGGTGAAGGGCGTGGTGTCGTTCTCGGCCCTCTCGTTGTTCCGCAGGCGTGAAGCCGACCTCGCGGCCGAAGGCTTCGCCTCGCGTTTTCGCACCTTCGCCGAAGGCAGCAGCTTCTTCCGGCGGCAGGGTCTCGTCGGCGAGCACCACCTCTCGCTCGCCGTCACCTTCGTCGCGCCGAGCACGAAGGAGCGTGACGCCACCCTCGGCGAACTCGACCGCGTGCTGAAGACGGTGCCGCATGCCTCGCTCGGTGAGCCCCGCCGCGTCGGCCAGCCGTACGTCGAGGAGTGGCTCGAGACCGAGACCGCGAGCGCGACGCTCCGCTACTTCCCGCTGTTCGGCGCCTTCGTGGTGGTGCTGGTGCTCGCGCTGTACCGCTCCTGGCGCGCGCTGCTGGCGATTCTGGTGACGCTCGGCGTGACGGTGCTGCTCTCGATGGCCCTGGGTCAGTTGTTCGGCTTCACGCTCACCATCGTCTCGGAGCTGGTGCCCCTCGTCGTGCTCGTCACCGCGACGGCGACGCTCGTCTACCTGCACAGCCGCTACATTCAGCAGCCCGAAGACGCGACGCTCGAGCAGCACCATGTGTTCGCGCTGGCGAACAAGGCGTTGCCGGTGACGGCCTCCATCGTGGCGGCGCTGCTCGGCTTCGCGGCGCTGGCCGTCTCGCAGATTCGGCCGATTCGCGAGATGGGCGTGTGGACGGCGTCTGGCCTCGCGCTCTCGTGGCTCACCAGCTTCACGCTCTTCCCCGCGCTGCAGCGCTTGCTCGCCTGCCCGACCCGCCGCGGTCTCACCTCGACTGGCCGGCTCTACGCGCGCCTCGCCGATGCGCTGCCGGGCTTCACGTACCGCTTTCGCTGGCCAGTGCTGCTCGTCGCCACGGTGGTGATGCTGGCCGGCGCCGGCTCGCTCTTCGGGGTGCCGGGCCAGCTGACGCCGATGCGCATGGAGGTCGACGCCGTCGAGTACATCGACCCGTCACTGCCGCTGCGCAAAGACATGATGGCCTACGAGAAGGCCATCGCCGGGCTCGCCGCCGTGCGCATCTGGGTGAAGACCGAAGACGGCGCCGTGGTGGAGCCCTCGACGCTGCACGCGCTCGACGCCTTCAGCACCGCGGTGTCGAACGAGCCGGGCGTCAGCTCCGTCATCGGCCCCACCACGCTCCTTCGACTTCGCCGCTACGTGGCCGGGCAGGGCGACACGCTCCCCGACGACGAAGAGGCGTTCGCCGAGGCCGTCGCCGACTTCGAGCAGCTGCTGCTCACCGAGAAGGAGCTGCGCGGCTTCATCGACCTGAAGTCGCTCGGCCAGGCGCAGCTGATGGTGGTGACTCGGCGAGGCGACGCGGCGTCGTTCGAGGCGCTCAAGGGCCGGCTCGACGCGCTGTGGAAAGCCGAGCAGGCCCGTTCTCCCGCGCTGGCGAAGGCGACGGCCGAGGTGGTGGGCGAGTCGATTCTGCAGGCGAAGATTGGCGAGCACCTGGTGCCGACGCTGGTCGAGAGCTTCGGCCTCACCGCGGCGCTCATCTTCCTCACCTTCCTCGTGGTGTTCCGCAGCGGCGCGGCGCGCGTGATGGCGATGGTGCCGTCGCTGTTCGCGATTCTCGCCACCTTCCTCGTGATGCGGCTGTTCGGCATTCCGCTCAACGTCGCCACCATTCTCATCGCGACGACGGTGCTGGGCACGACCGAGAACGACCAGGTGCACTTCTTCCACCACTACCAGGAGGCGAAGAAAGACGGCGCCAGCGCCGAGCGCGCGATGCTGCACACGCTCCATGTCTCGGGGCACGCCATCATCTACGCGACGCTCATCAACGCGAGCGGCTTCCTCGCGCTGGCGTTCTCGAACCTGCCGCCGATGAGACAGTTCGGCATCGTCAGCGCCATCGCCTTCGCGTTCTCGATGCTGGCCGACTTCACCGCGCTGCCCGCCGCGTTGTGGGTGTTCTTGCGACAGAAGCCCGACGCGAAGCCCTGAGCCGGCTCAGAACCGCACGCCGGTGCCGAGCGTCGCGAGCTTCGTTGATGACGACGTTGGTTCTGACTTCGACCTTCACAGCACTGCGTGTCGCGTCGAGACCGACCACTCGCCCACGCCGAAGCGTTGCGGGCTCTGCACCTCGAGTTGGTGCAGGTCGAGCACACGGCCGCCTCGCGTCTCTGCGGTGTGTGCGAGCAGTGTGTCGAACTCCGTGGCGGGCAGGTGGCTCCACAACGACAGCCAGAGGTCGAACGGCAGCTGCGCCTGCGCGCGGTGCACGTGCACGCCCACCAGCGCGAGCGCGAGCTGGCCCGCGAGCTTGCCCGCTTCGGCGACGTTGCTGCGCGGCCGCTCGTTGGGCAGGAAGACCAGCCGCTGGTTGCAGTTCACCGCGAAGCCCTGCTGCCAGCCGCCGGGGAACTTCGCGGTGGCGGGGCTGGCGCGGAAGGTCTGCTGCGCCGGCGCGACCTGGCTCGGCACCGGCAGCTCCGTCAGCAACGACAGGGCGCCCCACAGCCGTGCGAAGCCTTCGGCGAAGCGCAGCGTGAGGTCGCCGCCGGAAAACCGCAGCGTCATCGTGGCGCGACTCGCGACGAGGTCGATGGTCGTGATGGTGCTGAGGGTGACGGCCTTCGCTTCGCGCATCGGCGCCTTGAAGATGAGCCGCCGCTGCGTCAGCCAGTACTGCCCCGAGATCAGGAGGGGCACGGCCACCAGCGGCGCGAAGAGCAGCGAGCAGACCAGCGGGCTGAGCGCGAGGGTGTAGAGCCAGCAGTGCCAGCTGCGGCCTCCCGAGAGGACGACGGTCTCACCGGGCTCGAGGGGAAGCGGAGGAGGGGTGTTCATGCTCCCGTGACCCACCCCTCGCGTGGCGGGTGCAAACATCATCTCGAGTCTGGAAGGCGTCGCGGGAGGACCGAACGACGAGGGTTCGCTGACGACGACGAACGAGGCCGCGAGCCACGGCACCCGGGTCATGGCGTCGATGTCAGGCGCTGCTTCGCGCCCGCCACGACTGCGCAGCAGATCTCCACGGTTTGAACGGGCACATCGATTGCTCACGCGCCTCGCGAACTTCTGCGCGGGGGAGCGCTCATGCATCGTCTCGTCGGTCTCATCGTCGTGTCGCTGGTGTGTTCGTGTGGTGTGTCGCCGAGCTCCACGGGTGGTGCCGGCTTCGGCGCGACGGTCGGTGGCGTGAAAGACATCGGCCAGGCGCGCAAGGTCATCGCCCAGGGCCAGGTGCCTCCGTCGTCGATGGTGACCGCCGAAGGGCTCTTCGCCGAGCACGAGTTCGCGGCCGAAGGCGAGGGCTGCTCCGAGGTCTTCTGCGCGCGCCCCGCGTTTGGCCGGTACCACCTGCGGGCGACGAACACCGACGAGACGTTCGTGCACGTCGCGCTGCGCTCGGGGCTCGGCCCAGAGTGGAAGCGGCCTCCCGCCGACCTGATGGCCGTCGTCGACCGCAGCTCGATGATGTCCATCGACATGAAGGAGACGCTGCACGCCGTCGCGGTGATGGTCGACAACCTGCGGCCCGACGACCGCTTCGGCCTCGTGGTCTACGACGACCGCGCGACGGTGCTGATTCCCCTCGGGCCCGTCACCGACAAAGAGGCCACGAAGAAGACGATTCGCGAGGTGACGGTGAAGGGTTCGACCGCGGGTCAGGTGCCGGCCATCGAGCTGGCGACCACCGAGCTCTCCAACGCGCACCAGGCGGGGCGCATGAGCCGCATCATGATGTTCGCCTGTGCGCTGCCTCCGTTGGGCGAGGCGCGCTTCGACACCATCGTGAAGGACAACGCGAACGCCGGCATCGCGCTCTCGTTCTTCGGCATTCTCGCGGGCGGAGGCTACGAGTCGGCGCGGTACTTCACGTCGAAGCGCGGCGGCAACGCGTACTTCCTGGGCTCGCTGAAGGACATCGAGACCATCTTCGACACCGACTTCGACTTCGTCATCACGCCGCTCGCGTACGACTTCTCGTTGTCGCTCTCACTCGGCGCCGTCGGCGTGACGCGCGTCTGGGGCATTCCCAACGGTGAGCAGAAGCTCGAGGCGACGACCATCTTCCCCAGCCGGCGCAAGGGCGCCATCGTGATGCAGCTCGACGGCGCGCCTTCCGATGGCGTGGTGAAGCTCGGCTTCGAGCCTGCGACCGACCCGACACGCCGCAGCGAGCTCGCCCCGGTGCTCGTCGAGACGAAGGGCGGAGTGCGCAAGGCGGTGGCGCTGGTGAACCTGAGCGATGGGCTGAAGAAGGCGCTCGAGCTCTGGGCTGCGGGCGTGAAGCCCGCTGCGCGCGCCGAGGTGACGTCGCTGCTCACCGACACGAAGGCCGAA